>NZ_JAIFKB010000003.1:0-491657 GCF_019641445.1 Rhodococcus sp. DMU2021 | reverse complement strand
GGAAATCATCCGCTGCCTGAAACGGTATCTCGTTCGGCAGCTCTATCCACTCATCGTCCAGACGCTGCAGCCTCGACGCCAAACGACCGCCGCTTGACAGCAAGTCAATAGGAGTGTCGCAGTTGAGGGGGTGGGTGGCTGAGCGCGTCGGTCGCCGGATGAAAGTCGAGGCCTTCCGATGATGGAAGCTCTCACACTGACCATCCGCCGGAAGACCTCGACGTGCACCACGCTACCTTCGCGACCCCCGACCTGACCGTCTTCTTCCACCTCGACGAGCTCGGTCTTGTGGCCGTCGGTCAGCTGCTCGAGCCGGATCGCGCGGTGATCGAGTGCCGCGTCGCCGAGCCGGACCCGTGGTGCCGGGGATGCGGTAGCCGGGCGCTCTCGCGCGGGACGGACACGCGGCGTCTCGCCCACGAGACATCCTCGCGTTCTTCGACCGGACCGGCACGTGCAACGGCCCGACCGGGACCGTCAACGGGTGCCTGGAGCGCCTCCGCGGCTCGGCCCTGAACTTCCGGAACCTGACGAACCTCATCCGGTCGAGACAGCTGAGGAAGGCTCCGCCTCGGTGCGCCTGGTGGACACGCACGCTTCCGAATAGCCCTGTGGCTCGGGACCATCCGTCCAGCGCTGGGGCGAGTTTCGACAAGCCTCCCGCTAGGTCCACCGTTCGGAAGACATTCCTCGCGGGAGACTTCCTCGCAGCAGCTCTTCTTGTCGTTCTGCAGCGGCCCCGCGCGTCGCGAGGCCGCTGCATTCTCACGATCTCAGCCCGCCGAGCCGGTGGACGTGTACAGCGTCATGCCCCAACCCACCGTCGTGCGCTCGGGTTCCGCGAGGCCGGCCGCCTCGAACAGTGCCAGGTGGTCCTCGTGCGTACGACCACCGCCGCCGCTGAGCGCGAAGTCGACGAGATCGTCCTCGTAGTCGTGCTCACCGGCGATGTCGTCGAGCACAGTGCCGAAGACGAGGACCCGGCCGTCCGGATTCAGTCCCGCCGCCGCCTGCTGCAGCACGTGCACGGCGTCGGCATCGGGCAGTTCGTTCAACCGCCCGGTCAGCAGCACCGCGTCGACCGGTTCGGGGCGGGTTTCGAGCATGCTGCCCGGCGTATAGGCGACGCGCTCGTGCTCGCTGTGGACGCGACGCAGGACCTCGATCTCCGACGGGGCGGCCACCACGGTCGCCCGTACCGACGGATTCGCCGTGACGAGGGCGTGGGCGTAGGAACCGGCGGCCTCACCGGAGACCGCGATCGTGGAGACATCGGAGGGCACCTTCGCCGCGAGGGCACTGGCGAAGTAGACGGCCATTTCGGCTTCCTGCTCGTACCGATCCGTCAGGAGAGCGGTGTCGTCTGTGACGCGCTGCGCGAAGCTCTTGCCGAACCGATGTGCGTCGTCCCCGCGACCCGTGCGGACGGCAGCGAGCAGTGCGAGCATGCCCGCCAGTTCCCGCTGCGCGTGCACACCGTCGAGTCGCAGTTCCTCGAGGTGGTGGTCGTCCTCGAGTTCACGGCCGACGCCGGTGAGCCGGAACCGGCCCTCGCCCAGATCCTCGGCCACCCCCACGGCGACGAGATAACGGAGGAGTTTGCCCAGACCGGTGCGGTCGGTCCCTGTCTTGGCCACGAGTTCGTCGAGGGTGCGCGGCGACGCGTCGAAGGCCGTCGCCAGTCCGATGGTCGCTGCGACCCGCAGCGCGAAACCCGGTGCGATCTCGGCCAATTCGTCGAAACGGTCGCGTTCGTCCTCGGTCGCCTCGAAATCGGGCAGGGAGGCGTCGGCCTCCGACACCGCGACTTCCTGACGACGCCAGTAGCCAGTGACCTCCACCTGTTCCTTCGGCAGGCCCTTCTCATTGCGCAGCCACCGCCGGATCGGGGTGAGCGTGAGGGCCTCACCGGCCACCCACGCGAAGACCGTGCCGTCCCACCACTCGGCGGCCCGGAGGGCATCGAACAACAGGGTGGTCGTGCCCGGCTCGGCGCCGTCGCGGCTCAGCCAGGTCAGCTCCACACCGGCGGGAACGGGAAGATCCTGCCGATTCGAGTCGTCGGCGATCTCGACGAAGATCCGGCCGCGTGCACCCTCCGGCCAGTTCTCGAGCCAGCGCCCGATGGCCGGCAGCGCCGTCTCGTCGCCTGCCACGAGCGTCCAGTCCACGCCCTGCGGGTGTCCGGCCGACGACTTCGGTCCGGCGATCTGGATGGTCTCACCGGGTTCCGCGCGGTACGACCAGCTCGACGCGGGACCCACGCCGTGGCGCACGAAGTCCACGTCGATCTCGCCGGCGACCGGATCCCAGCGCCGGACGGTGTAGGTGCGCATGAGCAGCTTCGGATCGCGCGGCCAGTTCACCACGCCGTCGGCCTGGGTGGGGCCGAGGGCCTCGTCGAGTTCGGGATGCTTGAACATCAGCTTGAACTCGTCGTCCACACCGTCGGACCGGAACGCCTCCACCGGGAATCCGTTCGGCGCGACGTGCGCCCGCAACTGTTCGCCCCCGAGGGTCACCCGCCGCATCCCGGGGCTCACGTCCGTCACGCGGAGCACCTTCAGGTACCGCGTGGTGATCGGGAAGACCTCGAGGGGGCGAAGACTACGGGCCATGGGTGCGTTCTCCTCGGCAGGGGATCGTGGACGGCGGAACGACCGGTCTCTCCGCCCGCGCGGTGACCTGCGTTTAGGCGAACCTTACTTCAGAGGGCATCCGTCTGCCGCGACCCGTCCTGGCCCGCGCGACGACCGTTCGCGTACATCTCGTCGACGAGACTGGCGTACCGGGCGAGCACGCGATCCCGGATCGGACGCCCGGCCGGGTCGAGATCGTCGGTCTCCAGCGGCTCGCTCACCGTGACGAAACGGCGGATGCGTTCCCACGGATCCGATCGGGCGTCGAGCTGTTCCAGCGCGGCCGCGACGACCGGTTCCGGCGCGGTGGTGAACACGAGACCGACGCAGTACGGGCGCAGCTCCCCGGCCACGACGAGTTCGCTGCCCGGACACATCCGGCGCCAGCGGTCGGCGAGCGCGGTGGGGCCGACGTACTTTCCGGTGCTGGTCTTGAAGGTGTCCTTGCGGTGCCCTGTCACGACGACGAATCCGTCGGCGTCGATCTCGGCGAGATCGCCCGTGTGGAACCAGCCGTCGGCGTCGAGCGCGGCGGCACTCTCCGCGGGATCGTCGTGGTAACCGGTCATCACTCCGGGACTCCGAATGAGGAGTTCGCCGGTGTCGGCGATCCGGACCTCCGTGCCGCGCAGTGGTCGGCCGACCGTGCCGGGGCGGTGCGCGCCGAGCAGGTTCGCGCACGACGGTCCGGAGGTCTCCGTGATCCCGTAACACTCGAGCACCGGTACACCGAGCTGCTCGAACCGCCGGGCGACGTCTTCGGACAATCGCGCCGATCCGGAGACGACGAAGCGGAGCCGACCCCCAAGCTCGTCCCGTTCCAGCCGGGCGATCTTCTCGAGCACGTGCGGGACCGATCCCAGGAAGGTCGGCCGGACCGTGCGCAGATTCGCGGTGACGCGGTCGGCGCGACCGTCGACGGCGGTGCTCACACCTGTGTGCATGGCCATGAGCAGCAACGACCGGCCGAAGACGTGCGCGAGCGGCAACCACAGCAACTGACGGTCGGACGACGAGATCATCCCGGTCTGCGCGACGGCACGGGCGCCGTAGGTCGTGCCCCGGTGGGTCAGGCACGCGCCCTTGGTGCGGCCGTCCTCGCACGCCGTGTATATCAGCGCGGCCTCGTCATCCGGGGACAACGCCGCGATCCGTCGCTCCACGACGTCGGGGTCGGTGCGCAGCAGACGGCGCCCTTCGTCGGCGAGCTTGTCGAGTCCGTCGATGCCCAGGACGTCGGTGGCGGCGACCGGCCGGTCGGCGACGGTGAGGACGGTGTGCGCACGCCGGATCTGCGACCGCACCTCGTCGTCGCGGGTCGCCGGGTAGATCGGGACGGTGACGCCGCCCGCGCACGCGATCGCGAGGTCGGCGACGACGGTCCGATAACAGGTCGTCGCGCAGATCGCGACCCGCGATCCGGCTCCCACACCCCGACCGATCAGTCCCGCCGCGAGGTCGAAGACCTCGCGGCGTACGTCCGTCCACGTCGAAGGACGCCACCGTTCACCGTCCGGGCACAGGTAGGCGACGGAGTCGGGGGAGCGGGACACCCGGTCGAGCAGCAGACCCGGCACGGTCGCGGGGAACCCGTCGCGACCGTCGATCGCGGTCGCGGTGCCCGTCGTCGCGCGGGGGTCCGCCACTGTTCGTAGCACCTCCCACGGACGAGGAATCGATGTCGCCCCAGTGATCGGAATGTTACCGCCGGCCGGGGTCCGAGGGGCCGAAGTGGCGCAGTACGCGATGCACGCGTCGGCAGGGGCCGGGGCTCCTCCGGGAAGGCGCCGGTGGACGCCGATATCGTGGGCATGTGAGTCCCGCTGCCCGTCGCCCTGAGGTCCTGATCGCCGAGCTGCGCGACGTCCTCACCGGTCCGCTCGCGGAGATCGCGCAGCGATTCTCCACCTATGTCGACGACCTCGCTCCGCACAGTGCCCTGGTGATCTTCACGAGGGAATGCACCGGCCGGCCGCGGAAGGTGGCCGGCGACCCGTCGATCGTCGACCGGGTGACCATCGCCGAGCTGGACCGGGTGCGGAACGACCTCGTCGCGGGGGAGATCCGCCGCGGCAGCTTCCGTCTCGCTGGTCGCGATCGTGAGGTGTGCGCGATCCTCGACAGCACCGACACGCTACTGGTGTTCGTGCCTCGCGGGGCCCGGGCCACCTCCGCGGCCCTCGTTCTCGTGCGGGCGGCGTTCGGGGTGGTCGCGACCGGCATCCGGTTGCAGGTGCACACCGCCAGCCCGGCATATCTCGCGGAATCGCGGGCCGCCTCCGCGGAGCGGGCCCGCACCGTCGCCGAGCTCACCGAATCCCATGCCGTGACCCTCGAGACGATCCTCGCGACCCTGCGGTCGAAGGATCTCGACGACACCCGTGCCCGGACCACGGCGCGGGAAACGGCGACCGAGGCCCTGATCGGCCTGCGATCGGCGGTGGACCTGCACCGCGAACTCGCGGAGGAGGCACTGACCACCGCGTTCGCGCGACTCCACGGTGAACTGCGCGATCTGGTGCGGCACCGCCCGCTCGACCTGCAGATGGTCGCTCCGCCGGTGGGTGGACGGGGACTGCCCGGCGAGGTCGCGCACGCGGCCCGCGCGATCGCCCGGGGCGCCGTGCTGGCGATGTCCGGTCAGACCGACGTGACGCGGGTGCGCGTCGCGTGGACCTGCGACGACTCGACCCTGCTGGTGGACGTGCGTGACGACGGCAGCGGCGAGATCGACGTCGTCGAACTCGGGCGCCAGCTCCGCGACCGCGTCGAAACCCTCGGCGGTGGAATCGAATCCGAGTCGACCCCCGGCTGGGGCACACGGATCGCGGTGAGCTTCCCGCTCGACCTGCCGATCGCTGCGACGGACGGACCCGCTCTCGATGCGCTCGCCGCGCTCGCGCCCCGGGAGATCGAGGTCCTCGAACATCTCGTGGCCGGACGGCGCAACCGCGTCATCGCCGAACGTCTCGGCGTGAGCGAGTCGACGGTGAAGTTCCACGTGGCCGGCGTACTACGAAAACTCGGCGTCAGCACTCGCGGTGAGGCCGCGGCTCTCGGTGCAGAGGCCGGGGTCCGCGCCGCGGGCTGACGCCGAGTTCTCGGTCGGCGGGTGGCCCGTCGAGGACGGTCAGGCAGCCGGTGCCGGCGACGTGGTCGTCGGGGCGACGGTCGTCGTGGGCGTTCCGGAGGAGGTGGTCGACCCGGCGCCCGTGGTGGTCTCGCCCGTGGCCGGAGTCGTGGTCTCCGACGGGGTGGAGACCGGAGCCGTGGTGGTCATCGGGGTGGGCGTGGCTGTCGTCACGCCCGCTTCGGGTGCAGGCGGGGCCACCGGTGCAGCGGGGTCGCCTGCGGGAGCCGGGACAGCGTCGACGGGGGTGGGCACGCTGCTGTCGGCGACCGTCGCATCGTCGGTCACAGTCGAGGACGGCGAGGTCTCCGGCGTGGTGGACGCCTCGGCGGTCTCGGCCTTCGCCGTCTCCTCGGCGATCATCAGCACCGCGGCCTTGTCGACCTTGTTCGCATCGACCGCGTTGCCCTCCTTGGCCTGGCGGGCCAGGTGCTCGAGCCAGGCGGCGGCGTACTCGACGGTGGACGTGCCCTTGCCGTCGATGTCGTCGTCCCAGTAGTCGAAGTGGTGCCCGTAGTGGTCGTCGTTCTCACGGTCGTAGCCGAAGGTCTGGTCGTACGGGTCGGCAAGCACCACCGCGAGGGTGTTCTGGTTGCTCCGGATGAACCCGACGACCTCCTTGACGATCTTCTCCGGCAGGTACGCGAGGTTCGACAGACGCTCCGCGGGGATCGGCGCCTCGGCACCGTCCTCACGGGTGGCGCCGGAGTCGGCGTCGGCAGCCACAGGCGTGGTGGGGCGGGCGGCGGGATCGTAGCTCGGGTCGGAGACCTTGATCAGCACCTCGAGGAAGGTCTCGTCCGACCGCATCCAGTCCGGATTCGCCGAGATGTCGGCGAGGGCGAGCAGCGCGACCCGGCCGACGACCTGGGCCAGGTCGGCACCGGTCGCGGGGGTCAGTCCCTCACGCTCGAGGGCGTCGCCGTTGACCTGACGACCCACGTTCGCGAGCAGTTCGATCAGCGCGATGTTCTCGGGTGCCGAGCACGTGAAGTCGCCCTCGGAGCAGAACGAGGCGACCTTGCCGGCGAGATGACCGAAACCACCGTTCGTGTCGGGGAGGACACCGCGTCCGGAAACGGCGTCGCTGCCCGGCTGGTAGGGGCGATCGAAGCCGTCGGGGTTCGTGCCGTTTTCCGCGCCGGGGAAGAAGCCTTCTCCGGCCTCGCGGCCCGCGTCGGAGAGGATGACCACGCCGCTGACGGCGTCGGGATCGATGATCTCCCAGGAACCGTCCTCGCTCTGCTCCTGCGCACCGATCTGCATCGCGGCGCGGCGCGCGACGTCCGCGCCCTCGCTGAACCCGACGATGGCGAACTGGGTGTCGGGGCAGGACCGCCGGATGGCCTTCATGACCTCGATGGTGTTCTCGGCGCCCTTGTTCACGGCGTTCTCGTAGCTGGCGAGGTCGGCCGGGTACTCGATGTAGATGGCCGCGTAGCCGTCGCCGGCCTCGTGGTTCTCGAGCGGTGCGCTGATGACCGGCTCGACCCAATGGCTGCGGTAGGCGCCCTGCTGGGCGGCGGGAAGGCGGTTGCCGTTCTCGTCGACGAGCATCTTCGACTCGTCGCGAGGGATGTCACCGCGACCGCCGATACCCAGGCTGACCATGTCGTGACATTCGGTGGTCTTCGCCAGGCCGGCGAGGTACGGGTCGGCAACGGTGGGGGTGTCCTGTTGCGGAAGCACGATCGCGGCCGCTGCCACGACTCCGAGCGCGGTGGGGGCGAAGACGCCGGCGAGAATCCGCCGACGCGACAGCGACTTTCGAAGTGCCATGGGCCTCTACCAATCCGTTTCTGACCGAGGAATTGCCGGCCCGCCGAAGTGCGGCGGGTCGTAACGGATTTCGTGAAGGTCGCTCGCAGCGTTACATCGACACGGGTTTACCGAGGTGGCGACGGAGAAATGCAGGCGCGAACACCGAGCCGCGAAATCCAAGGGAAATGCGCCAATCGGACAATTCGAGTTCGCCGCTCAGCGACTGGCCGTTCGGCTGGGTCGGGCCCGCCGAACGATCAGGAGCAGAGCGCCGCGGGAGTGGCTAGGGTCGGAATCACCGGAAGTCGGAAACACCGGATACTGCCGGTCGCATCACGAAACGGAGACAGCATGTCGCAAACAGTCCGCGGAGTCGTCGCTCGCTCGAAGGGAGCGCCTGTCGAGGTCGTGCCCATCGTGATCCCCGATCCCGGCCCCGGTGAGGTCGTCGTCGCGATCGCCGCGTGCGGCGTGTGCCACACCGATCTGCACTACCGCGAGGGCGGCATCAACGACGAGTTCCCGTTCCTGCTCGGCCACGAGGCCGCCGGTGTCGTCGAATCCGTCGGTGAGGGCGTCGACTCGGTCGCCGTGGGCGACTTCGTCGTCCTGAACTGGCGCGCGGTGTGCGGCCAGTGTCGCGCATGCAAGCGCGGTCAGCCGCAGTACTGCTTCGACACCTTCAACGCCACCCAGAAGATGACACTCGAGGACGGCACCGAACTCACTCCGGCGCTGGGCATCGGCGCGTTCGCCGACAAGACCCTCGTCCACGCCGGTCAGTGCACCAAGGTCGACCCGAGCGCCGATCCGGCCGTCGTCGGCCTGCTCGGCTGCGGTGTCATGGCCGGTCTCGGTGCCGCCGTCAACACGGGCGGAGTCACCCGCGGCCAGTCCGTCGCCGTCATCGGCTGCGGCGGTGTCGGCGACGCCGCGATCATGGGTGCGCGCCTGGCAGGTGCCGTCACGATCATCGCCGTCGACCGCGACGACAAGAAGCTCGAGTGGGCCACCGACCTCGGTGCCACCCACACCGTCAACTCCAGCGGGGTCGACGCGGTCGAGGCGATCAAGGAGCTGACGGGCGGTTTCGGTGCGGACGTCGTCATCGACGCGGTGGGCAGGCCGGAGACCTACAAGCAGGCCTTCTACGCCCGCGACCTCGCCGGCACCGTCGTCCTCGTCGGTGTACCCACCCCGGATATGACCCTCAAGATGCCGCTGATCGACTTCTTCTCGCACGGCGGCTCGCTCAAGAGCTCGTGGTACGGCGACTGCTTGCCCGAGCGCGACTTCCCGACCTACGTCGACCTGTACCAGCAGGGACGCCTGCCGCTCGAGAAGTTCGTCACCGAGCGCATCGGCATCGACGACGTCGAGAAGGCGTTCGAGACGATGCACCGCGGTGAGGTCCTCCGTTCGGTGGTGGTCCTGTGAGCACCTCGCCGATCCGCGTCGACCGGGTCGTCACGTCGGGCACCTTCGCGCTCGACGGCGGCGAATGGGAGGTCGACAACAACATCTGGCTCGTCGGCGACGACTCCGAGGTCGTGGTGATCGACGCCGCGCACACCGCGCAGCCGATCATCGACGCCGTCGGTGGACGGAAGGTCGTGGCGATCGTGTGCACGCACGCACACAACGACCACATCACCGTGGCGCCGGAGCTGTCCGAGAAGCTCGACGCGCCGATCCTGCTCAACCCGGCCGACGACGTGCTGTGGGAGATGACCCACCCGGGTGTCGCGCACGGCACGCTCGAGGACGGGGAGCGGATCCGGGTGGCCGGAACCGACATCCAGGCGATCGCCACGCCGGGTCACTCGCCGGGTTCGACCTGCCTGTACCTGCCGGAAGCGGGTGAGCTGTTCACCGGCGACACCCTGTTCTCCGGCGGACCGGGCGCGACGGGCCGCTCGTTCTCGGACTTCCCGACCATTATCGGGTCGATCCGCGACAAGCTGTTCGTCCTGCCCGCGGAGACGAAGGTGCACACCGGTCATGGCGACGGCACCACGATCGGCACCGAGTCGCCGCACCTCGAGGAGTGGATCAAGCGCGGCAGCTGATGCTGCCGGTGCGCGGTTCCGGCGGCGGTTGCCGTCGGAACCGCGTACGAGCGCACGGCTAGTCTCACCACCATGGCGAAGAAGCAGATCCCGGTGATCGTGGTGGCCGGATTTCTCGGCGCGGGGAAGACGACGCTGCTCAACCACCTGCTGCGCAACACCCGCGGTGCGCGGATCGGTGTGATCGTCAACGATTTCGGTTCCGTCAACATCGATTCGATGATGGTGGCGGGGCAGGTCGACTCGATGGTCTCGCTGAGCAACGGATGTCTGTGCTGCGCAGTCGATGTCAGTGACATGGACGCGATGCTCGACAAGCTCGCCCACCGCTCGTCCGATCTCGACGTGATCGTCGTCGAGGCGAGTGGACTCGCCGAGCCCCGCAACATGATCCGGCTCGTCGCCGGTTCGGAGAACGAATACGTCTCCTACGGTGGCCTCGTGCTGGTCGTCGACGCGGTGGAGTTCGACGCGACCGCCGAGCAGCATCCCGAGCTCGAACAGCACGTGGCGCTCGCCGATCTGGTGCTGATCAACAAGACCGACCGGATCGACGGTGAGGCCCACGACGATCTGCTGACGCGCCTGTGCCGGCTCAACTCCCGCGCCGCGGTCGTCTCGACCGATCACGGTCGCATCGACCCGGCGTTGCTGTTCGACATCCCGGAGCGGCCGGGTCCGCAGCCGGGGGAGCAGCTCACCCTCGACCGGTTGCTCTACGAGCAGGACGACCACGAGCACACCCATCTGCACGACGGCTACGACGCGATCACCTTCGAGTCAGCAGATGCACTGCACCCCCGCGTGCTGGTCGATCTCCTCGAGAACCAGCCCGCAGGGGTGTTCCGTATCAAGGGATACGTGCGAGTCGCTGCCGGACTGGACACCGGCACCTATCTGTTGCACACCGTCGGCGACCACATCAGGTTCGAACCGGCGGGTCGCGGCGACGACGTGCCCGACGGGACGCAGCTCGTCGTCATCGGGGCCGATCTCGACTCCGACGACGTACGCGAGCGACTACGCCGCTGCGTGCCGACCGAACCGGTGTCCGCGGACGCGATGTACGCGATACACCGATTCACGCCCCGCTGAGGCGGAAGGCCGATTCATCCCGCTGAGGCGGAAGGCCGATTCATCCCGCTGAGGCGGAAGGCCGACTCACCCCCGCTGACGCGGGAGGCAGGCCCTTCGGCTCAGCGAGCGGCGGAGGTACGGCGCTGGGGACGACGACGGCCACCGGTGGCAGCTGCGGCGCCCTGACCGGCCGAACGCTGACCGCCGGCCGCGCGCTGCCCACCCGAGGAGCGCTGCCCATCCGAGGAGCGCTGACCACCGGCGGAACGCTGTCCGCTCGACGAGGAACGCTGACCCGAACCGGAGCCCTGGCGGGGAGCCGACGAACGGCGGCTGCCGCCGTTGCGCTGCGGACGCGACGGCGCGGAAGCCTGCTTCGGTGCCGGCGCGACGTACGGCGCGATCTCGCCGACGAGCTTCAGCACGTGCTCGGAATCCGCCGTCACCTTGATGGGGGTGACGTCGATGGCGGCCTTGCGCATGATGGCCGCGAGATCCCTGCGCTGGTCGGGTAGGACGACGGTGACGACGTCGCCGGTGCTGCCGGCGCGGGCCGTGCGACCGGAGCGGTGCAGGTACGCCTTGTGCTCGGCCGGGGGATCGACGTGCACGACGAGTTCGACGTCGTCGACGTGGACACCACGTGCGGCGACGTCCGTCGCCACGAGCACCCGCGCCTCACCCGACGAGAACGCGGCGAGATTGCGGTCGCGGGCGTTCTGGGAGAGGTTGCCGTGCAGGTCCACCGCTGGGATGCCGGAGTCGGTGAGTTGCTTGGCGAGCTTGCGGGCCTGATGCTTGGTGCGCATGAACAGGATTCGGCGACCGGTCCCCGATGCGAGGGTGCGGACGAGGTCCTTCTTCGTATCCATGCCCGCGACGTCGAAGACGTGGTGGGTCATCGCGGCGACGGGGGAGGTGGCCTCGTCGACCGAGTGCATGACCGGGTTCTTCAGGAACCGCTTGACGAGCTTGTCGACGCCGTTGTCCAGGGTGGCCGAGAACAGCAGGCGCTGACCGTCTTTCGGTGTCGCCGTCAGGATGCGGGTGACGCCGGGCAGGAAGCCGAGGTCTGCCATGTGATCGGCCTCGTCGAGCACTGTGACCTCGATGTCGTCGAGCGCCACGAACTTCTGGCGCATGAGGTCCTCGAGGCGGCCCGGGCAGGCGATGACGATGTCGACGCCGCGACGGAGGGCCTCGACCTGGCGCTTCTGCGACACGCCGCCGAAGATCGTGGTGACCTTCAGACCCGACGAATGCGCGAGCGGTTCGATGGCCGCGGCGATCTGGGTCGCCAGTTCGCGGGTGGGAGCCAGGATCAGGCCACGCGGACGGCCTGCCGCCCGGGTGCTCCTGCCGGCGAGGCGAGCGGCGAGCGGGATCGAGAAGGCCAGGGTCTTACCGCTACCCGTGCGTCCGCGTCCGAGCACGTCACGACCGGCGAGGGTGTCGGGGAGGGTGTCCACCTGGATGGGGAAGGGGCTGGTGATCCCGGCGTCGTTCAGCGTGGCGACGAGCGGGCGGGGCACCCCGAGATCGGAGAAAGATGTGGTCATGGAACAGCGCTGCCTTTCGATGCGGCGTGTGTGCACTCGACGGACCGTGTGCCCGTGGTGCTGTGCGATCGCCGCAAGGAAGGCCGGTGCATCTGTGCGTACTGCATCTGTGCATGCGGGCCGGGCACGATCCCGGGCCGCCGGTATCCCACGACGGTGGGCGTCGTCGTGACGCCCGAACCATGTCACCCTACCGCACGGGGTGCGTCAGTCCCTGATGTGACTACAGACCCACCCACTCCGAGGCACCCTCGGTGAAGTGCTGACGCTTCCAGATCGGCACTTCGGCCTTGATGCGTTCGACCAGTTCGGCGCAGGTGGCGAAGGCTTCTGCGCGGTGTGGGGCGGCGACCGCCGCGACCAGCGCGAGATCGCCGATGGTGAGATCGCCCACTCGGTGCACCGCCGCGACCGGGAGCCCGGACTTCGCCGCGACGTCCTCGCAGCACCGCCGCAGGAACGTTTCGGCATCCGGATGTGCCTGGTACTGCAGCGCGGTCACCGACTGTCCACCGTCGTGATTGCGGACGACACCGGTGAAGAGCACCACCGCACCGTGTTCGGCGCCTGCCACCGCGGCGTCCACCGCTGCGGGATCGAGCGGTTCCGAGGAGATCCGGGCCAGTAGTTCACTCATGAGCGCCGCCTCCTGCGACTTGTGCCAACAGATGGTCGAGGATCGGGTCGAGGGCGGCGAGACCGTCCTTCACCCCGCCGGGCGAGCCGGGCAGGTTCACGACGACCGTGTGGCCGACGAGACCGGCGACGCCGCGCGAGAGCACAGCGTGCGGGGTGGCCTCGAGTCCGCGCTGCCGGATCGACTCCGCGATGCCGGGCAGTTCACGATCGAGCAGGGCGAGAGTCGCTTCGGGGGTCGCGTCGGTCGGCGACGCCCCGGTTCCGCCGGTCGTCACGACCAGGGCAGGGCCCGGACGGACCGCGTCGGCGAGACCGGCTGCGATGTCGGCGTCCGCGTGGACGAGGGGACCGCGGACCGCGAATCCCTTGTCCTCGAGCCACGACCGGATGAGCGGTCCGGTGCGGTCCTCGCGGGTGCCCGCGGCGACACCGGTCGACGCGACGACCACGGCGGCGGAGCGTCCGGTCTTCTCCACGGGCTGTTCGCCGGCCCCGGGGGTCCCGTCCCGGCCGGGTGCGTCGTCACGGGTCCAGTGGCCGCGCTTGCCGCCCTCCTTGGAGATCAGCCGCACGCCGTCGAGAACGGCGGCCGGATCCACGGCCTTGACCATGTCGTGCAGGGTCAGGCCGGCGACGGCGACCGCGGTGAGCGCCTCCATCTCGACTCCGGTCGGGCCCTTGGTCTTCGCGGTGGCCTCGATCGTGATCGAGGTGTCGGTGAAGTCGAACATCACCTTCACCGACGACAGCGCCAGCTGGTGGCACAGGGGGATGAGCTCCCAGGTGCGTTTCGCCGCCGCGATGCCGGCGATGCGGGCCGTGGCCAGGACGTCGGCCTTGGGCATGTTGTCGGCGCGGACGAGCGCGACCACCTCGGGAGTGGTGACGAGTTCGCCTGCCGCCACGGCGATCCGTGTGGTGTCGGTCTTCGAGGAGACGTCCACCATGCGGGCGCGTCCCTGGTCGTCCAGGTGGCTGAGGTCGGTCACAGGATCCGTACTTTCACGAGGTCTCCGGCTTCGAGGGAGGTGGTGTCGGCGGGGATGTCGAGGAGCACGTCGGCGGCGGCGAGTCCGGCGACGAGATGCGACCCGTGCCCGCGGAAGGGGGTCACCCCCTTCTCGTCGAGTCGCCCGCGCAGGAACTGCCGGCGTCCCGGGATCGACGTGAGATCCTCGGTGAGCGGCAAGCTCTCGCACACGACGGGCGGATAGCCGGCGGCGGCCCGCAGTGCGGGTCGCGCGAACACCTCGAACGAGACGAGCGCGCTGACAGGATTGCCGGGGAAGGTCAGGATCGGCACGCCGTCGACCACGGCGGTGCCCTGAGGGCCGCCCGGCTGCATCGCCACCGAGACGAACTGCCCGCCCCGCGGCGCGAGCGTGTCCTTCACGACCTCGAAGTCGCCCTTCGACACTCCGCCGGAGGTGAACACGACGTCGGCGACGCCCACGGCATGTTCGAGCATCGTCACGAACTCCTCCGGATCGTCGTGGCAGTGGTCGATGGTCACGACGTCGGCACCGTTGGCCGACGCGCTCGCGGCCAGCGCCGGTCCGTTCGAGTTGAAGATCTGGCCCGGCCCGAGTTCGCTCCCGGCCGTGACGAGTTCGCTGCCGGTCGAGATGATCGCGACCCGCGGCCGTGCACGGACGGGGATCGAGGTGAGGCCGACGGCGGCGAGCGCGGCGATGTGTCGGGCGGCGAGGACCGTGCCCGCGGGAAGCAGCAGATCGCCCTTGCGGACGTCGGTTCCCGCCTCACGCACATAGGTTCCGGGCGTAACGCTGCGCTCGACGGTCACGCTGCCGGCGCCGTCCGAGTCGGGGGTGGTCGCACGGGTGTCCTCGACCGGGACGACGGCGTCGGCGCCGTCCGGGACGGGAGCGCCCGTCATGATCTTCAGCGCGTGCCCCGGTTCGAGTGCCGCGACGGTGTCGCCCGCGGCCAGCACGCCCTGGACGGGCAGGTCGGCGGGGGTCGACGCGAGATCGCCGGCGCGGACGGCGTAGCCGTCCATCTGGGAGTTGCGGAAGGGTGGCAGGTCCAGCGGCGACTCGACGTCCTCCGTGAGGGTGCGGTGCAGCGCGTGCGCGAGCGGCACACGCAACGGGCTCTTCTTCCGCAACGGGTCGAGCAACGCCGCCACGTGCTGTTCGTGTTCCTCCACGGACCGCCTGCCGCTCGTCATGCCGCCATCCTAGGCACACGAGGGCCGTGCCCCGCCGCCCACGACGCGCCGCGTGTGCCCCGTCTGTCCGGATGCGATGTCACGATCGGCGGTTGTGGGCATACTGGGCTGTATGAAAGCGATGGTCGTATGACAGCGGTGGACATGGGCATCCCGGTCGTGCGCGATCGCGCAGACGACGCGTCCGATCGGCCCGACGTGCCCGAGCTTCTCGATCGCTTCGGTCGCATCGCCCGCGACCTGCGCGTGTCCCTCACCGAGAAGTGCTCGTTGCGCTGCACCTACTGCATGCCGGCCGAGGGCCTTCCCGAGATTCCGCGCGACCAGCTGCTCGCGAGCGCCGAGATCGTGCGTCTGGTGGGCATCGCGACCGGTCGACTCGGTGTCCACGAGGTGCGCTTCACCGGTGGGGAACCGCTCATGCGCCGCGATCTCGAGGAGATCGTCGCCGGATGCGCGCAGCAGACGCCGGGGCTGCCGATCGCGCTGACCACCAATGCGGTCGGTCTCCGGCACCGTGCGCGGGCGCTGGCGGACGCCGGACTGACCCGCGTGAACATCTCCCTCGACACCATCGACCGCGAGCACTTCGCGCGGCTCACGCGCCGCGATCGGCTCGATTCGGTGCTCGACGGTATCCGCGCCGCGGTGGCCGCCGGACTGGGTCGGGTCAAAATCAACGCTGTCCTGATGCCGGAAACCCTCGAAGGTGCGGCCGATCTGCTCGCGTGGTGCCTGGACGAGGGCGTGGAACTGCGGTTCATCGAGCAGATGCCTCTCGACGCCGATCAGAACTGGGCGCGCTCGCAGATGGTGCCGGCCCAGCAATTGCTCGACGTGCTCGGGCAGCGGTTCACGCTCACGGAGACCGAACGCGAGGACCCGTCCGCGCCGGCCGAACGCTGGCTCGTCGACGGCGGACCGGCGACCGTCGGGATCATCGCGTCGGTTACGCGGTCGTTCTGCAGCGACTGCGACCGCACGCGGTTGACGGCCGAGGGAACGGTCCGGTCCTGCCTGTTCAGCGACCGGGAGACCGACCTGCGCGCCGCTCTGCGGGGCGGCGCCACCGACGACGAACTCGCCGCGCTGTGGCGCGGGGCGATGTGGAACAAGTGGGCCGGACACGGCATGGACGCGGCGGACTTCGCGCCGCCGCAGCGGAGCATGGGAGCTATCGGTGGCTGAGGTGACGACGGGGATCGAGGTGCGGTACTTCGCGGCCGCAGCAGATGCGGCCGGACGCGAGAAGGACACGATCGACCTGCCGGAAGGCGCCGATCTCGGCACGCTGCGTGCCGTCCTCGTCGATCGTTACGGCGCCGATATGGAGCGGGTCCTGTCGGTGGCGGCCTTCCTGCTCGAACCCGGCGACGGCGGCACGGGCGAACTCACCCGGGACCTCGGCCGGCCGGCCGGGTCCCGAGTGGACGTCCTGCCGCCCTTCGCGGGTGGTTAATCCTCACGCCACCAGGTGTCGAAGGGCGCCACGGGCATCACGCGCTTGTGCCGCGTGTCGAGGAACTTGGCCTCGAGGCGCTTGGCGAGGTCGTCGGTGACGTCCTTGCCCTCGAGATAGTCGTCGATCTCGCTGTAGGCCATGCCGAGCGCTTCCTCGTCAGGCAGCGCGGGACGGTCGTCCTCGAGATCGGCGGTGGGGATCTTGATCCAGGTGCTCTCGGGTGCTTCGAGTTCGCGCAGCAGCGCCGCACCCTGCCGCTTCGTCAGACCGGCCAGGGGAGTGATGTCGACGCCGCCGTCGCCGTACTTGGTGTAGAAACCGGTCACCGCTTCGGCGGCGTGGTCGGTGCCGACCACGAGGTAGCCGAGTTCTCCGGCGATCGCGTACTGGATCATCATGCGTTCGCGGGCCTTGATGTTGCCGCGCACGAAGTCGCGCAGACGCGTCTCGGTGCCGTACAGCGCGCGAGCCGCTTCCGAAGCCGTCGCGTCGGCGCCGGGCTTCACATCCACACCGAGAGTGCGATCGGCTCCGATGAACTCCAATGCGACGAGGGCGTCGTGCTCGTCGGCCTGCTTGCCGTAGGGCAGGCGGACCGCGACGAACTCCGCCGTGTGGCCCTCGGCGCGGAGCTTCTCCGCGGCGAGCTGGGCGAGCTTGCCGGCGAGGGTGCTGTCCTGCCCGCCGCTGATGCCGAGCACGAATCCCTTCGCGGGAGTGCTGCGCAGGTAGTCGGCGAGAAACTGCACCCGCGCGTCGATCTCGGCGCGCGGGTCGATGGAGGGTTTCACCCCGAGTTCTTCGATGATCCGATCGCGAAGGTTCGTCATCTTCACGACCCTAGCGTTCCTGTGTTACTGCTGCGATACAACGGAGAAGAGGGTGGGCGAAGAGGGCGGGACGAAGTGTGCGGTCGGGCAGACTCTTCGGGGTGAGCACCGGAGACGTCTTCCGCAAACACGACCCGCGCACCCATCCTGATTTCTTCCGGGCCGAGGCGGCCGGTCTGGCCTGGCTCGCCGAGGCCGGTATGCCGGTGGTGGCGGTGCGGTCGGTGAGCGAGCACCACATCGAACTCGAGCGGATCGCCGAGGCATCCCCGTCCGCCGAGGCCGCACGGGAGTTCGGTGCGGCACTCGCCCGGATGCACGACGTGGGCGCCGCCGGTTTCGGTGCGGCACCCGACGATTACGACGGGCAGCTGTTCATCGGCCGCCGCCCCATGAGCCGCACCGTGCACGACACCTGGGGATCGTTCTACGTCGCAGAGCGGGTGCTGCCCTTCCTGCGCATCGCGGTCGAGGCGGGCAGCGTCACCGGCCGTCAGTGCCACGAGATCGAGGCCGCCTGCGATCTCGTCGCCGCCGGAGCCTTCGACGACGAGGATCCGCCCTCGCGCCTGCACGGAGACCTGTGGAACGGCAACGTGCTGTGGTCGCCGCGCGGCGTCGTCCTGATCGATCCGGCCGCGCACGGCGGCCACCGCGAGACGGATCTGGCGATGCTCGCGCTCTTCGGTTGCCCGCACCTGGGCCGGGTCGTCGACGGCTACGAGGCGGCGCATCCGCTACGTGCCGGATGGGAGCAGCGGGTGCCCGTGCACCAGCTGCATCCACTGGCGGTGCACGCCGCGGGATACGGTGCCGGGTACGGGCGGGAGCTGCACCGGGCGGCACTCGCGACCCTCGAACTCGGAGGCAGTACGTGAACGGGATTCTCGTCGTATCCGCGACCCGCGCCGAGGCGGCGCACGTCCCGGAACGCTACGAGACGGTGATCACCGGGATCGGGAAGGTCGACGCAGCGGTGGCCGTCACCGCGGCGCTCGCGGGGTATCCGGCCGACGCGCGGCCGCTCGTCGTGAACATCGGCACCGCCGGCGCATTGCACACCCACCACTCGGGACTGTTCCTGCCGTCCGCCGCGATCAACCACGACATCAGCAGCGAGATCCTGAAGAGCCTCGGTCATCCCGTGCAGGACGTCGTGCAGATCGACGACGGTGACGGCAGCGTGCTCGCCACCGGTGATTCGTTCGTCTCGGACGCCCAGATCCGCGACGCGCTGTCCGCGCGCGCCGATCTCGTCGACATGGAGGGCTTCGCGGTTGCCTATGCCGCCCGCCGCATGGGCGCGCGGTGCCGGCTCGTCAAGCACGTGAGCGACCGGGCCGACGATTCGGCGCTCGACTGGCCGAAGCAGGTCGACCGCAGCGCGCAGGAACTCGCCCGCTGGCTCGTCGAGCGTTACTGAACGATTCCATGACGAACGATCTCAGCGCCCGTCCGTACGTTCGGTGAGGGTGACGGTCACCGCGCCGGTGGTCAGGGTGAGCACCTCCCCGTCGAGAGCCCACCGGGGTGTGCCCCCGAACAGCGTCCGTACCCAGTCGTCGGCGCCGTCGCGCGGGGGAGGACACGCCATCCTCGTGGACGCGAGCGTCCCGGCGCGGATCCTGCCCCCGGACAGGTCGGCGGTGCCGGTGAACCGGTTGCACCCGGCGGACGCCGCGACCCGCTCCCGGGCGGGGAACGACAACTGGAGCGGGCCGCCGCCGGGGATCGACTGCCCCTCGACCTCGGTCGAGACGTAACGGCGGCCGATCGGGTCGGACGGCGACGATCCGAACACTCCGCACCCGGACAGCAGCGCACCCAGTGCGAGGACGACGACCACGCGGACTGCTCCCGGCATGGGTCTCACGGTACCGAGGAGGAATCAGCGGGCCGTGAACTCCAGTCCGTCGGTGCCGTTCGCCGCGGTGAGGGTCATCGACGAGCCCTGGACGATGTAGGTGGTCTCACCTGCGAGCACGTTCAGGACGTGCGTCTCGATGTCGGCGAGCTCGGGATCGGTGCAGGCCACGCGGGTCATGGTGAGCGGTTCGAACAGGATGACATCGTCGCCGACCTCGGCGCTGCCGCCGAACTCGTTGCACCCCGTGTTCCCGGTGAGGGTGCCGTCGTCGGACAGGGTGAGTGTCGGCGCGGCGTTCTCCAGCGCGACCGACCTGACGACGGCGTCGGCGGTGCGCAGCGAGGTCACCACCCACTCGGTCCCGGTGATCGGCAGGTCGGGGTCGACCACCTTCTCGTCCTGGAGCGAGACCGTGATGTCGTCGCCGGTGAGCGTGAAGGTGTTCCCGTCGAGCGACCAGCGCGGCTCGGCGTCGAACAGCGTGGTGAGCCAGGCATCGGCTCCCTCGCGTTCCGGCAGGCAGGCCATCATCGTGCTCGCCAGGTCCGGCGCCTTCACTCTGCCCTCGGAGAGGTCGACGCCGCCGACGAAGCGGTTGCAGCCGGCAGTCGCCGAGATGCGTCCGTCCTCCGGGAACTCGACGACCATGGGTCCGGCGCCCGGAATCTGCGTGCCGCTCACGCTCGTCGAGACGAAGGTGCGGCCGGTGAGGTCCTCCGCGGAGTTGCCGTCGGCCGAATCCGAATCGGTGCTGCACGCGGCGGCCACCGCTGCCAGGGAGACCAGTGCGAGCACCCGGAATGTGCGAATCATGCCGTTACGGTACGGCGCTCGACCCAGATTTGCGGCTACCTCGACCGGTCACGACACGGTGTGCGAGTTCGGCCCAGTTGTCGGCGAGTCGGCGGAGCGGATGTCCCAGCTCGCGCCACTGGTGGAGCACGAGGGTGGCCTCGAGCGACGCGACCAGCGAGGTCGCCAGCAATCGGGTGTCGCCGGTGACTTCGGCGGCACGCAGCAGTGCGTCGACGTGGGCGAGCGAGACCAGGTGGGCGGGAGCGGTGTAGTGGGAGTCGGTGGCGGATTCGGCCGCGCGGAGCAGTTCGCCCTGCACCTCGACGAGTTCGATGCGTGCACGACCGAAGGCGATGAGCCGGTCCAGGGCCTCGGCGTCGGGGCCGAGCGGTGGCGGGCCGAACAGGAAGCCCTGCTGGAACTCGCGCTCGCTGTGGTCGAGCAGTGCCCGGACGAGCCCGGCGCGGGAGCCGAACCTGCGGAAGACGGTGCCCTTGCCGACCCCGGCCCGCGCCGCGACGGCGTCCATCGTCACGGCATCGACGCCGCGCTCGGCGACGAGCAGGGCGGCGGCGTCGAGCAGACGGGAACGATTGCGCGCTGCGTCGCCCCGTTCGGAGAGTCGTTCGTCCGCCAGGGGGAGAGCCCGGCTGTTCGCCGCAGACAGCGCCCGACCGTCCGCGTGCGGGAGGGGGCGAGTGTTCACAAGGTCACACTCTAGCGGGGCAGGGAATAAAGCGGACCACGGTCCGTTTAAAATTGCGTAGTCAACCACTTCGACCCGAGGATGTTCCCATGACCCGAGTTCTCGCCCTCGTCGGCAGCCTGCGTGACGGCTCCGTCTCCCGCCAGCTCGCCGAGACCGCCGCGGCGGTTGCTGCCGAGAACGTCGAGGTGACCCTCTACGAGGGCCTCGCCGACGTTCCCTTCTACAACGAGGATCTCGACGGCGAGGCTGCCCCCGCTGCTGCCGTGGCTCTGCGCGACGCCGCTGCCGAGGTCGATGCCGTGCTGATCGTCACGCCCGAGTACAACGGCACCGTCTCCGCGGTGCTCAAGAACGCCGTCGACTGGCTGTCGCGCCCCTACGGTGCCGGCGCACTGAGCGGCAAGCCCGTCGCCATCGTCAGCCAGTCGCCCAGCCAGAACGCTGCGAAGTGGGCGCTCGAGGACGCGGTCAAGGTCGTCGGAATCGCCGGCGGCAAGGTCGTCGACGGCGGCTCGCTGTCGGTCGGCGAAACCTTCGGCAAGTTCGGCGGCGAGCACGCCAAGGAGCACGCCGAGACCGCGCAGCAGGTCGCAACGGTCGTCGCCGCACTGGCCGACGCCACCAAGGTGCTCGCCGACGCCTGATCGAGACGTCCGTCGTCCCTGCCGGTACCGCCGGCACCGAGAGCGGCCGGCGGACCGACCGACACCCCCGGTGCCGGAGACCCGCGAGGTCTCCGGCACCGCGTATCCGCAGGGTCCGGCCGAGCCGCGGACGCTCCCCTCGTCGCTCGTCGCATCTCGACGGTTCGATGACGCCTGCAGCGGGAATGCCCCGAACACAGCCCACTGTTCGGAGGTTTGCCCATGACAAGCGGGGACACGAGGACCGATACCGGCCACCGACCCGATCTCGACATAGTTCTCCACGTCGACGGGGTGGAGCGTCGCGTCCCGATCGACGTCCGCACCACCGTGCTCGACGCACTGCGCGACCGCCTCGGGATCACGTCCCCGAAGAAGGGATGCGATCTCGGTCAGTGCGGAGCGTGCACCGTGCTGATCGACGGCCGGCGCACCCTCTCGTGCCTGGCCCTCGCCGCCTCGCACGACGGCGCCGAGATCGTCACCGCCGCCGGACTCGGCGACGGGGAGATGCATCCGCTCCAGGCGCAGTTCATCGAGGACGACGCCTTCCAGTGCGGCTACTGCACCCCCGGCCAGATCTGTTCGGCCGTCGGCATGCTCGACGAGTTCGCCGACGGGGCGCCGAGTCACGTAACGGCCGATCTCGAACAGGCACCCGAACTCGACGACGACGAGATCCGGGAACGCATGAGCGGCAATCTGTGCCGCTGCGCCGCCTATCCCAACATCGTCTCGGCGATCCGAACCGTCGCCGCCGGTGACAGCCGAATCGGTGTCGGCGACAGCCGCCTCGATACGGAGGAGACGCGATGAGCCCCCTCCGCTACGAGCGACCGGCAGATCCCGCCGCCGCCGTCGCCGTCGTGCACGAGACACCGGGTGCGGTCTTCCTCGCGGGCGGCACGAATCTGGTCGACCACCTCAAACTCGGCGTCGCGACCCCCGATCTCCTCGTCGACGTCTCGCATCTTCCGCTCGACGCCGTGGAGGAGAGGGCCGACGGGGGAATCCGGGTGGGCGCCAACGTCCGCAACAGCGACCTCGCGGCGCATCCCTTCGTGCGGCGCAACTACCCGGTGCTGTCGCGCGCACTGCTCGCCGGTGCCTCACCCCAGCTCCGGAACACCGCGACCACCGGCGGCAACCTGCTCCAGCGCACGCGGTGCTCGTACTTCCGGGACGTGAGCACCCCCTGCAACAAGCGCGAACCCGGCAGCGGCTGCTCCGCCATCGGCGGATACACCCGCTACCACGCGATCCTCGGCGCCTCGGAGCACTGCGTGGCCACCCATCCGTCCGACATGGCGGTCGCCCTGCTCGCGCTCGACGCCGAAGTCCTGGTCCTCGGCCCGGACGGCGAGCGCGCCATCGCGGTAGAGGACTTCTACCGACTCCCCGGCGACACACCCGAGCGCGACACCGTGCTCGAACGCGACGACCTCATCGTCGGCGTGCAGATCCCCGCGGCGCAGAGTTCGCTGTCCACCTATCGCAAGGTGCGCGACCGGGCGTCCTACGCCTTCGCGTTGGTCTCCGTAGCGGCCGAGATGACCGTTGCGGACGGGACGATCACCGGGTGCCGCATCGCATTCGGTGGGGTCGCACACCGGCCCTGGCGGGCACACCGCGCGGAGGAAGCACTCCTCGGGCAACAACCCTCCGACGAGGTCTTCGCTGCGGCGGCCGAGGCCGAACTCGCCGACGCGAGTCCCCTCGACGGCAACGCCTACAAGATTCCGCTGCTGCGGCGAACCGTGGTGGCGACCCTGCGCGAACTCGACGAACGACGGGAACGAGGTGGATCCGCATGAGCCCCGAGCCGATCCGAGCAGGTGGACGCTCCACCGCGCGCATCGACGGACCGGCGAAGGTCGCCGGGACGGCACCGTACGCCTACGAGCACCCGGTCGACGATCCCGCCTACCTCGTACCGCTCACCTCCACCATCGCCCGTGGACGCGTCGACCGCATCGACACCGCCGCCGCAGAAGCGGTGCCCGGGGTGCTGAAGATCCTCACTCCCTGGAACGCCCCACGTCTCACCGAAGAGGCCGAGGGCGAGTACTCCGTCCTGCAGACACCCGACGTGCTGTACCGGGGTCAGATCATCGGCGCGGTCGTCGCGGAGAGCTTCGAGATCGCCCGGGAGGCATGCTCGCTCCTGAAAGTCGAGTACAGCGAGGAACCGCACGACGCGCTCTTCCGCGCCGACCATCCCGACGCGTACACACCCGAGACCGTCAACGGCGGCTACGAACCCGACACCGAGCGAGGCGACGTCGACGCGGCGTTCGCCCGCGCCGAGACGGTGATCGATCAGTGGTACTCCACCCCTGAGGAACACAACAATCCACTCGAACCGCACACCGTGGTCGCGATCTGGCGGAACGACGTCGTGCCGTCGAACAGTGAGACCGACGGATACACTCTGACGCTATACACCTCCACGCAACATCCGCACGGTGTCGTCGAGACCCTCGCGCCGGTCTTCGGTCTCGACGCGGCCCGGATGCGGGTGGTCTGTCCATACATCGGTGGGGGATTCGGTTCCAAGGGCGGTCCTCACGCGCACGACGTCCTCGGCGGACTCGCGGCGCGGGCCCTGGCCGGGAAAGCGATCAAGTTCGCGGTCTCCCGACCAGACATGTTCGGTTACGTCGGGTACCGCGCTCCGACCGCCTCGCACATCCGGCTCGCGGCCGACAGTGACGGCAAGCTCACCGGTCTCGTGCACGAGGCGTTCGCCCAGTCGTCCCGGGTCACCGAATTCGTCGAACAGGCGGGGGTGCCGCTGCGCAATCTCTACGACGTCGCCAACGCCCGTACGTCGCATCGCGCGATCACCCTCGACGTGCCGGCGCCGTTCTGGATGCGCGCGCCAGGTGAAGCGCCGGGCATGTTCGCCGGCGAGGTCGCGATGGACGAGCTCGCCGCCGAACTCGGGATCGACCCGATCGAACTGCGCATCCGCAACGAACCCGAGTCGGATCCGGAGACGGGAAAGCCGTGGTCGTCGCGCCGACTCGTCGAATGCCTCCGCGAAGGAGCGCAGCGATTCGGATGGGATCCGTCCGACCGCGAACCCGGCCGCCGGCGGCAGGGCAACACCCTGATCGGTACCGGCATGGCGGTCGCGACCTATCCCCACATGGTCAATCCCGGCTCGGAAGCCCAGATCCGGCACCTCGGGGAGGGGCGCTACTCCGTCCGTATCGGAGCGACCGACCTCGGTACGGGTGCGTGGACGACCCTGACCCTCATCGCCGCCGACGCACTCGGATGCCGACCGGAGGACGTGGACCTCGAGATCGGCGACAGCGCACTGCCCAACGGCACGGTGGCCGGCGGGTCGTCGGGCACCTCGTCCTGGGGAACCGCGATCGTCACGGCCGCAGAGCAATTCGGCAAACGTTTCGGCGACGACCCGCCGGTGGGTGCCGAACTGTCCGCGTCGGCAGCCGAGAACCGCGAACTCGAGCACTACACCGCGCAGTCCTTCGGTGTGCACTTCGCCGAGGTGCACGTCGACGCCGATACCGGCGAGATCCGGGTGCCCCGGATGTTCGGTCTGTTCTCCGTGGGACGGGTGATCAATCCGCGAACCGCGCGTTCGCAGGTCATCGGCGGGATGTCCTTCGGGATCTCGATGGCGCTCTTCGAGGAGAGCATCCGCGACGCGCGTTTCGGGCACGTCGTCAACCACGATCTGTCCGAATACCACGTGCCGACACACGCCGACATCCGCCGGGTCGAAGCGGATTGGCTCGATGACGAGGACCTGCACGCGACACCCATAGGGTCGCGGGGGATCGGTGAGATCGGGATCGTGGGCAGCGCCGCGGCGGTCGTCAACGCCCTGTGGCACGCGACCGGAGTGCGGGTCCGGAACCTGCCGGCCCACCTAGACGACCTGCTGGCCGGACTGCCCTGACACACCGGATCGGAGGCGGGACGAGCGCGCGGAAACGGTCGCTCGTCCCGCATCCGGTTTCCCCGAACAGGGCAGTCGGGAGGGTGTTCTCGCGGTGCCCTCGCGAAGTTGTCGGTGGCACCCGCCACACTGTGCTCGAGGTCTCTCTCGTGCGCGCTGCGGCGACACGCCGGGACACGCCCGAAACGCCGTGGAGGGAGGGTCGCGACCTGGGAATATCACCTTTGTAAGTCACAACATCCTGGGTTCTGTGTATCCGATGGACACAAGGTGTAGTGTCTAGACCGCTGGAGGGCCACAAGTGCCGACGATCTCTCGGGGAAGCGGGATCGGACGGATGAGTGGGCTTCCGGGTAACGCACAGCAGTCAGTCGTCAGGCCGCCCACGGCCGTCGGAAAAGGGGCATTCATGAACATCACCGTCTATACCAAGCCTGCCTGCGTCCAGTGCACCGCCACCTACCGCGCCCTCGACAAGGCCGGCATCGAGTACGACGTCGTCGACATCAGTGAGAACCCCGAGGCCCGCGACTACGTCATGGCGCTGGGATACCTCCAGGCGCCCGTCGTCGTCGCCGGCGACGACCACTGGTCGGGCTTCCGCCCCGATCGCATCAAGGCGCTCACCGTCGCTGCCTGAGCCCGGGCCGCGTTCGCGGCGGCCCGATCGTCGTCGTCTCCGGGCGGACGTCTTCCGTGTCCGCCCGGGCCGGTCTTCGCAATCGAATGAAGAGTGGTGACTACCGATGGCTTCGCTGGGGTCGATCCCGGGAACATCGCTGGTGTACTTCTCGAGTACATCCGAGAACACCCACCGATTCGTGCAGAAACTCGGGATCCCGGCCAGCCGGATCCCATTGCACGATCGTGAGGGGAATTTCGAGGTCCGCGATCCGTACGTACTGATCGTGCCGACCTACGGTGGCGGGACGACCGCCACGGGCCGTGATACCCGCTACGTTCCCAGGCAGGTCATCCGATTCCTCAACAACGAGCACAATCGGGGCCTGATCCGCGGTGTCATCGCGGCGGGTAACACCAACTTCGGCGACTCGTACTGTTTCGCGGGAGACATCGTCTCGCGCAAGTGCAAGGTGCCGTATCTGTACCGGTTCGAGTTGATGGGCACGACCGACGACGTCGAGCGTGTCCGCGACGGTCTCGCCCGATTCTGGGAGTCCGTTCTCCAGAACGCCTGAGCCACATCCGTATCCGTATTCGACGCGCGTCGCGGACGTGACTGCGCGGCCGTTTCCTAACTCCGACAAGTGGGGACAGCACTGTGACCATTACCGATCCCGCTCCCGCCACGAGCGCACACCTCGACGATTCGCTCAAGGATCTCGACTACCACGCGCTCAACGCGATGTTGAATCTGTACGGCCCCAACGGCGAGATCCAGTTCGACAAGGATGTGGCCGCCGCCCGTCAGTACTTCCTGCAGCACGTCAACCAGAACACGGTCTTTTTCCACAACCTCGACGAGAAGCTCGACTACCTCGTCGAGGAGAACTACTACGAGCCCGAGGTGCTCGAGAAGTATTCGCGTGCATTCGTCAAATCGCTGTTCGAGCACGCATATTCGAAGAAGTTCCGGTTCCCGACCTTCCTCGGTGCGTTCAAGTACTACACCTCGTACACGCTCAAGACGTTCGACGGCAAGCGCTACCTCGAGCGTTTCGAGGACCGTGTGTGCATGGTCGCGCTGACGCTCGCCGACGGCGACGAGATCCTCGCCCGGCACCTCGTCGACGAGATCATCTCGGGTCGTTTCCAGCCGGCCACCCCGACCTTCCTCAACTCGGGCAAGAAGCAGCGCGGCGAGCCCGTCTCGTGCTTTCCCGCCGGTACGCTCATCGACACGATCGACGGGCAGCGGGCTATCGAGACCCTGCAGGCGGGGGATCTGGTCCTGTCGCACGACGGGGCGTACCACGCGGTCGAGGAGCTGATCGAGAACCCGAATGATCAAGCCTTGGTGTCGATTTCGCACTTCGGGCACAAAGAGCCGATTCGGTGCACTCCGGAGCATCCTATCCTGGTGTGGACCGAGCGTGATGTCGAGACCTTGATCGACGGCGATGGAGCGGATCCCTTCAACGGTTTCGTATGGCTCGCTGCCCAGGACGTGCGCCCGACCGACTTCATTGTCACCGCGGCGCCGTTGGGTGAGCGCGACAAGCGCGTTTTCGACCTCATGGACCATGTTGGTAATGGACTGTACGAAGAGGTCGATGGTCTGATTCGTAAGGTGAACGTTGATGCCAAGCATCGGAACAAGCAGCGTCACAGTCAGCGCTTCGTCGGTGTCAACCGATACGTCGAGGAATCGTACGAGTTCGGACTGATTCTCGGCTGGTATGTTGCCGAGGGCTACGTATCCAAGCGTGCGGGTGTCGATGGTGTGCAACCCAATGGTGTTCACTTCACTCTCGGTGCACACGAGGTCGAGTACCAGGCAGATCTGGCGGCGGCGTTCAAGCAAGTATTCGGCGTCGAACTCTCTCAGTCCACCAACCAGTCGGACCACTCGACCAAGATGGGTTGCAACAGCAAGGTGGTGGCGTCATTGCTGCTGTCGCTTGCCGGGACCGGTTACAGTACGAAACGCCTGACGCGCGATGTCATGACTGCCGATGAAGAGTTTCAGCGCGGTCTGCTTGCGGGCTTGTTCAGGGGCGACGGCTGCAGCACCAATGGCGGCATGATCCTCGATCTCGTCAATCCGGAACTGGTGGATCAGGTGCAGTTGATCCTGCGCCGCCTGGGCATCGTGTCGGTCGTTCGCCAGTACATCAACCAGGCGGGCAATGTGACGGGCCATGTGTTCGTCCCCGGGGTGCCCGGCACCAACGAAGACTTCATCTTCGACGTCGGCAAGAACCTGCACAACTATGTCGGGCGGAAGGGCGCCAAGCGCACGACCTATCAGGTGGCGCACGGGCGTCATGTCTACGGAATCCGTGAGATCGCGAAGACCGACGAGACGCCGAGCAAGGTGTATAACCTGCACGTCGAGGGCACACATACCTATACGATTCGCGGCGCTGTGGTGCACAATTGCTTCCTGCTCCGCATCGAGGACAACATGGAGTCGATCGGCCGCTCCATCAACTCCGCACTGCAGCTGTCCAAGCGCGGTGGCGGTGTCGCCTTGCTGCTCAGCAACATTCGTGAGCACGGCGCTCCGATCAAGAAGATCGAGAACCAGTCCTCCGGCGTCATCCCGATCATGAAGCTGCTCGAGGACTCCTTCTCCTACGCCAACCAGCTCGGTGCCCGTCAGGGTGCCGGTGCGGTCTACCTGCACGCGCACCACCCCGACATCTACCGCTTCCTCGACACCAAGCGCGAGAACGCCGACGAGAAGATCCGCATCAAGACCCTCTCGCTGGGCGTCGTCATCCCCGACATCACCTTCGAACTGGCGAAGAAGAACGAGGACATGTACCTGTTCTCGCCGTACGACGTCGAGCGCGTCTACGGCAAGCCCTTCGCCGACATCGACGTCACCGAGAAGTACTACGAGATGGTCGACGACAAGCGCATCCGCAAGTCGAAGATCAAGGCGCGCGAGTTCTTCCAGACCGTCGCCGAGCTGCAGTTCGAGTCGGGCTACCCCTACGTCATGTTCGAGGACACGGTGAACCGGGCCAACCCGATCGCCGGCAAGATCACGCACTCGAACCTGTGCTCGGAGATCCTGCAGGTCTCGACTCCCTCGGAGTTCAACGACGACCTGTCCTACAGCCATGTGGGCAAGGACATCTCGTGCAACCTCGGCTCGCTGAACATCGCGAAGACGATGGACTCGCCCGACTTCGCGCAGACCATCGAGGTCGCCATCCGCGGCCTGACGGCCGTCTCCGACCAGACGACGATCTCGTCGGTGCCGTCGATCGAGCGGGGCAACAACGAATCCCACGCCATCGGCCTCGGCCAGATGAACCTGCACGGCTTCCTCGCCCGCGAGCACATCTTCTACGGGTCCGAAGAAGGCGTCGACTTCACGAACATCTACTTCTACACCGTGCTGTTCCACGCCCTGCGTGCGTCGAACAAGATCGCGATCGAGCGCGGCTCGTACTTCAAGGGCTTCCCGGAGTCGAAGTACGCCTCGGGTGAGTTCTTCGACAAGTACACCGATCAGGTGTGGGAGCCGGCGACCGAACGGGTCCGTCAGCTGTTCGCCGAGTCGGACATCGCGATCCCCACGCAGCAGGACTGGCGCGAGCTGAAGGAGTCCGTGCAGAAGCACGGCATCTACAACCAGAACCTGCAGGCGGTTCCGCCCACCGGTTCGATCTCGTACATCAACCACTCGACGAGCTCGATCCACCCGGTCGCGTCGAAGATCGAGATCCGCAAGGAGGGCAAGATCGGGCGTGTCTACTACCCGGCGCCCTACATGACGAACGAGAATCTCGAGTACTTCCAGGATGCCTACGAGATCGGCTACGAGAAGATCATCGACACCTACGCTGCCGCGACGCAGCACGTCGACCAGGGGCTGTCGCTGACGCTGTTCTTCAAGGACACCGTCACCACCCGCGACGTGAACAAGGCCCAGATCTACGCGTGGCGCAAGGGAATCAAGACCCTGTACTACATCCGCCTGCGGCAGATGGCGCTCGAGGGCACCGAGGTGGAGGGTTGCGTCTCCTGCATGTTGTGACCCTGCTCCACGACAGTCTTTGCATCAGCACACAATTCAGGTAGGTAACCGATGACTGCAGCAGCACACTCGCCGGCCGACGGCGTGCGCGTCAAACTCATCGATCGCGTCTCCGCGATCAACTGGAACCGCGTCCCCGACGACAAGGACGCCGAGGTCTGGGATCGTCTCACCGGCAACTTCTGGCTCCCGGAGAAGGTGCCGGTCTCCAACGACATCCAGTCGTGGGGCACGCTCACCGAGTACGAGCAGGAACTGACGATGCGGGTCTTCACGGGCCTGACGCTGCTCGACACCATCCAGGGCACGGTCGGCGCGGTCTCGCTCATCCCCGATGCGGTGACCCCGCACGAGGAAGCGGTGCTGACGAACATCGCGTTCATGGAGTCGGTGCATGCGAAGAGCTACTCGCAGATCTTCTCGACGCTGTGCTCGAGCCGCCAGATCGACGACGCCTTCCGCTGGTCGGAGGAGAACGAGCACCTGCAGCGCAAGGCGCAGATCATCCTCGATTACTACAAGGGCGACGACCCGCTCAAGCGCAAGGCCGCCTCGACGCTGCTCGAGTCGTTCCTGTTCTACTCGGGCTTCTACCTGCCGATGTACTGGTCGTCGCGGGCCAAGCTCACCAACACCGCCGACATGATCCGCCTGATCATTCGCGACGAGGCCGTCCACGGCTACTACATCGGCTACAAGTACCAGCGCGGGCTCGAGACGATCACGCAGGCCGAGCGCGACGAGCTCAAGGACTGGGTCTTCGAACTGCTCTTCGAGCTGTACGACAACGAGACCCACTACACGGCCGACCTCTACGACCAGGTCGGGCTCACCGAGGACGTCAAGAAGTTCCTGCGCTACAACGCGAACAAGGCGCTGATGAACCTCGGTTACGAGGCGCTGTTCCCGAAGGACGAGACGGACGTCAACCCGGCCATCCTGTCGGCGTTGTCGCCGAACGCCGACGAGAACCACGACTTCTTCTCGGGCTCCGGCAGCTCCTACGTGATCGGCAAGGCCGTCGTCACAGAAGACGACGACTGGGACTTCTGACGTAGACGTTCTCTGTCACCGGCCCGAACGCATCGATCCCGTACACCGGGCGCAGCAGCGCCCGTGTGCGGGATCGCGTGCTTTTCGCGGCCCGGCCCGTCCCCGATAGCATCGCTCCTCGTGACCGAGACAAGAGAAGCGTCGGGCTCGCCTCGGCCGGTGACAATCGAACGCGTGCCGTCGGGCGGGCGGGCAGTCGAGCAGCGGACCCGTCTGTGGGCGGTGCTCGCCGCCGTCGTGGGGATCGTCGCATCCATCGCGATGCCGTTCCTGCCCGTGACGCAGACCACTGCGACCATCGACTGGCCGCAGAGCGAGAGCAACGCAGGCATCTCGGCGCCGTTGGTGTCCTACGCACCGGTCGATCTCGACGCCACGATCGAGTGCCGGTCCGTGCGCGACGCGCTGCCGGACGGCGGCACCGTCTTCTCCACACTTCCCGCAGGAGCTCCCGACCGTGAACGCTACGGGCTGATCGCCCGTGTCCGGCCGGCCGGTGACGACGGGCCGGCGGTGTTCGAGGTGATCTCCCGCAATACACTGCTCGCCTCCGCGCCGGTGGACGACCTGGCCGGGGACTGCTCGGTCACCCTGTCCTCGAACTCGGAACGCACCGTCGCCACGATCACCGGCTCGGCCGCGGCGTCAGGGGAGCGGACCTTCGACCGAGACCTGCGGCCCCAGCTCGTCGGCATCTTCACCGACCTGCCCGGTCCCGCACTCGACGGTGTCTCGGTCACCGCGACCGTCGACACCCGCTTCACGACGTCTCCGACGGTGCTGAAGATCGTCGCGATGATCGTCGCGGTGGTCGCCACGGCACTGGCGTTGTGGACGCTGGCCCGGCTCGACCGCGCCGACGGTCGTCGCCACCGCCGCCTGTTGCCGGCGTCGTGGTGGTCGTTCACCCGCATCGACGCGCTGGTCGTCGGAACGCTGCTCGTCTGGCACGTCATCGGGGCGAACACCGCCGACGACGGTTACCAGCTCGGAATGGCTCGCGCCGCGGGCGCGGCCGGGTACATGGCGAACTACTTCCGGTGGTTCGGTGTGCCCGAGGCACCCTTCGGCACTCCCTTCTACGACGTCCTCGCCCTGATGACCCAGGTCTCGACGGCGAGCATCTGGATGCGGCTACCGGCACTGACCGCCGGAATCCTGTGCTGGTGGGTGCTCAGCCGCGAGGTCGCTCCACGTCTCGGCGTCGCACTGCGTCGCAACCGGCTTCCGCTGTGGACCGGGGCGCTGGTGTTCCTGGCGTTCTGGCTGCCGCTCAACAACGGACTGCGCCCGGAACCGATCGTCGCGACGGGCGTCGTGCTCACCTGGTGCTCGGTCGAACGCGCGATCGCCACCCGGCGTCTGCTGCCCGCGGCGGCCGCGATCCTCGTCGCCGCGCTCACCGTGACCGCGGGACCGTCGGGCATCATCTGTTTCGCTGCGCTGATCGCCGGTGCCCGCCCGATCGCCCGCATCCTCCATCGGCGTGCGCAGACCCTGGGATGGCTGCCGGTACTTACGCTGATGCTCGCGGCCGGACTGGTGATCCTGGTGCCGGTCTTCGCCGACCAGACCCTCGCGGCGGTGCTGGAGATGCAGCACGTGCACGGCGTCGGTCCGAACGTGCCGTGGTTCCAGGAGTATCTGCGCTACCAGTACCTGCTGCAGATCACCGTGGACGGCTCGCTGGCCCGCAGGTTCGCGGTCTTCACCCTGGTGTTGTGCGTGGCGGTGGCGATCGTGGCGATGCTGCGCCGCGGTGGGCACATCCCCGGCACCGCGCAGGGACCGTCCCGCCGCATCGTCGGCATCACCCTCGGCGCGCTGGTGCTGATGATGTTCGCGCCCACCAAGTGGACCCACCACTTCGGTATCTACGCCGGTCTGGCCGCCGCGGTGGCGATGCTCGCCGCCGTGGCCACCGGCCCTGCGGTGTTGCGTTCGCGACGCAACCGCGCCCTGTTCGCTGCGGCGGTGTCGTTCGTGGTGACCATGTCGTTCATCGGCCCCAACGGCTGGTGGTACGTCTCGAGCTACGGGGTCCCGTGGTGGGACAAGCCGCCGTCGGTCGCCGGATTCGGTTTCTCCACCGTCTTCTTCGCCGTGACGGTCGTCGCGTTGCTGCTGGCCGCGTGGTGGCACATCCACCCCGTCGCCTCCACCCGCACCGACACCCCGTCGCGGTTGTGGGCGGTGCCGCCGTTGACCGTCGCCGCCGCGGCGATGGTGCTGTTCGAGGTGCTGTCACTGGCCAAGGGCGCGATCTCGCAGTACCCGGGCTATTCGGTGGCACGGTCCAACGTCGACACGCTCACCGGCAACTCGTGTGCGCTCGCGAACGACGTGCTGCTCGAAACGGATCCGAACGCCTCGGTGCTCACCCCCATCGGCGCCGACGCGGCCTCCGCTCTCGATGCCGGGGGAGGGGACGGGTTCACGCCGGGTGGTGTCGCGCTCGATCTGACCCCGGACGACGACTCGGCCTCGGCCGGCACCGCCAACACCGTCGACACGAACGACGACCAGAGCTCGACCGGCGGTACCGGTGGCACCGGCGGCGGTACCGGCAGAGTCGGAATCAACGGCAGCACCGTCGCATTGCCGTTCGGCCTCGATCCGGTGACCACGCCGGTGCTGGGCAGCCACGGATCGTCCCTCGGCGACGTCACGAGCGCCTGGTTCCGGCTGCCCGAGCCCGACGCGACCGGATCGCGTGGGGATCTCGTCACGATCGCCGCGGCCGGCCGGATCTTCTCGGTCGACGCCGACGGCACCGAAACCTACGGTCAGCGACTCGAACTCGAATACGGAACCACCGCGGCCGACGGCAGCGTGACCGCGCTGGGACGGGCGTTGCCGATCGACATCGGTCCGTCGCCCTCGTGGAGGAACCTGCGTGTGCCGATGGACACGCTGCCGGCCGAGGTCGACGCGGTGCGGATCGTCGCCTCCGACAACGATCTCGCGCCCGAACAGTGGCTGGCGTTCACCCCGCCGCGCGTGCCGCAGACGCAGACCCTGCAGCAGGCCGTCGGGAGCGACACACCGGTCCTGCTGGACTGGGCTGTCGGTCTCAATTTCCCGTGCCAGCGGCAGATGGTGCACCGCAACGGCATCGCCGAGATCCCCGAGTACCGGATCCTGCCGGACCGGATCGGTGCTATCTCCACGGATCTGTGGCAGGACCACAACGGTGGCGGTCCTCTCGGCTGGACCGACCAGCTGTTGCGGGCCCGCACGATCCCGTCGTATCTCGATCACGACTGGGACCGCGACTGGGGAGCGATCGAGCAGTACACGCCGATCGATCCGTCGACGGAGACCGCGGAACTCGACACCGCCACGGTCACGCGCAGCGGTCTGTGGAGCCCGGGTCCGATCAACACTGCCTACTGACGGAACCAGGCCTCCGCACGCCCGGCGAGCGCCTTCCCGAGCCGCAGACGCGACGTCTCGGTGAGCGGCTCGGGAAGGTCGTCCGGCGCGAACCACGCCACCTCGAGGTTCTCGTCGTCGGCGACGCGAGCGTCCCCGCCGGTCGCGCGGAGCAGGAAGCACACGTCGAGGTACTGCGCCACGTCGCCGTTGGGATAGGTGATGGGCGCGGTGACGTCGACGCTCGTCAGCCGCACGATCTCGGCGGCGACACCCGTCTCCTCGAGCACCTCCCGGACTGCGGCGACCGCCGGTTCCTCTCCGGGTTCGAGGATGCCGGACACCACGGCCCACATGCCGTTGTCGGCGCGGCGGGTGAGCAGGACGCGGTCGTCGTCGTCCGTGACTATCGCGCTCACCCCCGGCAGCCACAGGGGTGCGGTTCCTACGTGTGAGCGGAGCTGGACGACGAAATCGGGTATCGGCACGCCCTCGTTTCTATACCGGCAGGCGTGCTGCCGCCGGTCGAGCCGGCGATCAGTTCGAATATCCGTTGAGGGTGTGCGTCAGGTCGGTGAGGATCGCCCGCGCGGCGACCGGTCCGGGGGTCGACCACACGTCGTCGGTCACGGAGAACAGACGGTTGTCGCGCACGGCCCCGAGGTCGAGCCACTCGTCGGTCTGCATGTAGTCCTTGCCGGCCTCGAGCCCGTCCTCACCGGCGAAACGGACGAAGATCACATCGCCGTCCGCCGGGGCCGGGTCCTCGGTGTCGACGGCCTGCCACGGTTGTCCGTCGACGACCGCGAACCGCTGGGCCGGGGGCCGGGCAGCGCCGACGTCGCCGAGCACCTGCCCCGCGAACGACGCGGTGCCCTCCACGGTCGGGCCGTCGGCCGTGAACCGGACGATCGACGCCTGCGTCTGGGACGACACGAGCTCGCGGCCCAGATCGCGCGCGGCCGTCGCGTAGTCGTCGAGCACGCGACGTGCGGCCTCCGTGCGCCCGAGCGCCTCACCGACCCGCACGAACTGTTCCCTCCAGAAGACCGGATCGGACCCGACCAGCACGGTGGGTGCGATGCCGCTGAGGGAGGCGTAGACGTCCGGGGCGGTGGAGGAGCCGAGGATCACATCCGGCTGTGCGCGCTCGATCGCCGCGACGTCCGGGTTGCCCGCGCCACCCACGGGCGGGAGTTCGCCGATCCCGTAGCCGAGATATTCCGGCCGGCCGGTGAGCTCGGCGCTCGCTCCCACGACGCGCTCCCACAGCCCCAGGGCGCACACCGCGTCGAGCGCCGCGGGGTCGAGGACGACGATCCGCTGCGGGTCGGCGGGCACATCCGACCGGCCTGCGGTGTGCAGGACCGGCCGGGTGCCGGTGGTGGGCTGTCCCGGATCGAGCGGGGAGGGGAGTGCGCACGCGGTCGACGTGTCCCGGTCGATGCCCACGACCGACGCACCGGCGATGCGGGTCGTGGTGCGCACGATCTCCGATGCGTCGTCGTCGGGAGGTGTGGAGCATCCGGCCAGGGCTGTCGTCACCGCAGCGACGGCTGCGACGAGTACTGCTCGTGACCGGTGCACGGAAAACACGTCGGACCAACTCCTGTAGGACGCTGCTCGGATCGGACGGCTCAGGCTATCCGGTCGTGTGACGGTCGACGCCGAAGGTGTCCGCGAGGTCGTCGAGGATGCGGTGCGCACCCTGGATGCTCACCGGCATCATCCACACGCTGTCGTCGACCTCGACCTTCCTTCCCTGCAGGTTCTGCCACAACGGATTGGTGACGAAGGGTTCGGCCGCCGCCTGCGCCTTGCCGTCGCCGAGGTCGTAGGTGGTGACGAAGATGACGTCCGCCTCGGCCTCGGTGATCAGTTCGGGGCTGATGGCGTTCATGATGCTCGACGGATCCGACGGATCGGGACCCTGGCTCGCGGGGCGGGCGAGACCGGCGTCCTCGAGCACGATGCCGCTGAACGAGGTGGTGCGGTACAGCCGGGCCGTCGGTTCACCGGCGAAGCGGACGATCGAGATCGTCGGGTTGCCGGCCTTTTCGTTGATGTCCGCACCGATGGCCGCGGCGCGCTCCTCGTACTCGGAGATCTTCTGCTCGGCGAGGTCCTCCTTGCCGATGGTCTGCGCGACGAGGCGGATGTTGTCCTTCCACGTCGGTCCGGTCGACTGGGAGAAGACGGTCGGGGCGATGGCGGACAGTTCCTCGTAGTTCTCTCCGTCGCGCACCTCCGCCGAGAGGATGAGGTCGGGTTCGAGCGCGGCCACCTGTTCGAGGCTCACGTCCGCGGTCTTGCCGACGGACACGGCGTCGGTCGCGTGCTGCCGCGAGTCGCCGAGATAGTCGGGGAACTCGTCGGTGCGGTAGTCGACGTACCCGACGAGAGGTGCCTCGAGGAGAAGCACGGCGTCGGAATAGCTCGTGTCGAGCGCGACGATGCGGGTCGGCTCGCTCTCGATCGTGGTGGAACCGCGGAAGTGTTCGACGGTCCGGGGGAAGCCGGCGGCCGAGTCGGACGCGGTGTCGGTGGTCGCGTCGTCGGAGGTGTCGGCCGAACTGCAGCCGGCGACGAGGAGTCCGGCGGTCAGCAGTGCTGCCGCGAACCGGGCTGGTCGGGAGGAGAGAACAGGCACGGGTCGTCCTTCTGTGATTGCGGGGGGAAGTGCACCCTAACCCGTGCTGTTCGCGCGTGGTGGGGTCACCTGGTCTCGCCCTTGCATGTGAGGTGCAGCACAGCCTCGGATTGTGGTTGTCGGCTCCGCTCCAGGTAGCCTCGCGAGTCGAGTACGACAGTGAGTAGGACCCGGAGGGCGACCGTTTCGGGCAGGGTCTACGATTCGATGAGCGCAAGCCAGAGACCGTTCGCCTCCAGCCCGAGGTCGAGCGCGCATTCAGGAGGATTAGTGACTGCCGTAGCGCCCCAGCCAGTCCCAGAGATAGCTGCAGCAAGGCCGTACCCGCCGCGGCAGGGACCCAAGGGTTCGTTCATCTACAAGATGATCACGACCACAGATCCCAAGATGTTGGGGATCATGTACATGGTCACCTCGTTCGCCTTCTTCCTCATCGGCGGCCTGATGGCCCTGCTGATGCGCACCGAGCTCGCGGTCCCCGGCCTGCAGTTCCTGTCGAACGAGCAGTTCAACCAGCTGTTCACCATGCACGGCACGATCATGCTGCTGATGTACGCGACGCCGGTCGTGTTCGCCTTCGCGAACTACATCCTGCCGCTGCAGATCGGCGCCCCCGACGTCGCCTTCCCGCGCCTGAACGCCTTCAGCTACTGGCTGTACCTGTTCGGCGCGACGATCGTCATGCTCGGCTTCGTCACCCCCGGCGGTGCCGCGGACTTCGGTTGGACGGCGTACACGCCGCTCACCAGTGAGATCCACTCCCCGGGTGTCGGTGCCGACTTCTGGATCCTCGGCCTCGGCGTGATGGGTCTGGGCACCATCCTCGGTGGCGTCAACTTCATCACCACCGTGGTGTGCATGCGTGCACCGGGCATGACCATGTTCCGGATGCCGATCTTCACCTGGAACATCCTGATCACCAGCCTGCTGATCCTGCTCGTGTTCCCGCTGCTGACCGCCGCCTTCATGGGCCTGTTCGTCGACCGTCACCTCGGTGGCCACATCTACGACCCCGCCACCGGCGGTGTGCTCCTGTGGCAGCACCTGTTCTGGTTCTTCGGTCACCCCGAGGTGTACGTCATCGCGCTGCCGTTCTTCGGCATCGTCTCGGAGATCTTCCCGGTCTTCTCCCGCAAGCCGATCTTCGGTTACACCGGTCTGGTCTACGCCACGATGGCCATCGCGGCGCTGTCCATCGCCGTGTGGGCGCACCACATGTACGCCACCGGCGCCGTGCTGCTGCCGTACTTCTCGTTCATGACCTTCCTGATCGCCGTCCCGACCGGTGTGAAGTTCTTCAACTGGATCGGCACGATGTGGAAGGGCCAGATCACCTTCGAATCGCCGATGCTGTTCTCGGTCGGCTTCATCGTGACCTTCCTCTTCGGTGGCCTGACCGGTGTCATCCTCGCGAGCCCGCCGCTGGACTTCCACCTGCACGACTCGTACTTCGTGGTGGCGCACTTCCACTACGTGCTCTTCGGCACCATCGTGTTCGCGACCTACGCCGGCATCTACTTCTGGTTCCCGAAGATGACCGGACGCATGCTCGACGAGCAGCTCGGCCGCTGGCACTTCTGGCTGACCTTCATCGGCTTCCACACCACCTTCCTGGTGCAGCACTGGCTCGGTAACGAGGGCATGCCGCGTCGCTACGCCGACTACCTGCCGTCCGACGGGTTCACCACCCTGAACACCATCTCCACCATCGGTGCGTTCGTGCTCGGTGCCTCGACGCTGCCGTTCCTGTGGAACGTCTTCAAGAGCTACCGCTACGGCCAGGTCGTCACGGTCGACGACCCGTGGGGTTACGGCAACTCGCTCGAGTGGGCCACCAGCTGCCCGCCCCCGCGGCACAACTTCACCGAGCTGCCGCGGATCCGTTCGGAGCGTCCCGCCTTCGAGCTGCACTACCCGCACATGGTCGAGAAGATGCGCGCCGAAGCGCACGTCGGCCCGGGCAGCGACAAGCACAACGTCAACGTCCTCGAGGGTGCCGACCGTACCCCCGGCGACCATCCGCGCGCCTGAGCGCAGATCGACGATCGACCGAAGCCCCACCCGTTCACCGGGTGGGGCTTCGGCCTTTCCGTGGGTCCGGACCCGCGAACGGGAGCGGCGGTTCGCCCTGCAACAATGAACGAGCGAGCCGGTACGCGCGTGCGTCCGTGTGTACCTCGACAGACAAGCGATCGGAGACGTAGTGGCGTCTGACAGCACGGTGCTGGTGACCGTGACCGGACCTGACCATCCCGGCGTGACCTCGGTGCTCTTCGCAGCGCTGACGCGGCACGACGTCGACCTCCTCGATGTGGAACAGGTCGTGATCCGTGGCCGGCTCACCCTCGGTGTCCTCCTCGTCTGCCCGACCGATGTCGAAGCGATGCAGGACGAGGTCGAGTCCGCGATGGCCACCATCGGCATGCACGCCGACGTCCAGATCGGGGCCGAGCGCGGCGCCCGCACCGTCTCGACCCACGCCGTCGTCGTGCTGGGCAGCCCGGTCAGTGCCAAGGCGCTGCGATCGGTGGGCCGCACCCTCGCGGCCCAGGGCGCGAACATCGATTCGATCCGCGGCATCGCCGACTACCCGCTCACCGGCCTCGAGCTGATGATCACCGCGCCCGACACCAGCGTCGAGGCCGACGCCGCGCTGCGGCACGCCCTCGTCGAACTCGCCGCGGGCCTCGACGTCGACATCGCGGTGGAGCGCGGCGGTCTCGCCCGTCGTTCCAAGCGCCTGATCGTCTTCGACGTCGACTCCACGCTCATCCAGGGCGAGGTCATCGAGATGCTCGCCGCGCACGCCGGTGTCGAGGACAAGGTCCGCGAGGTCACCGAGGCTGCGATGCGCGGTGAGATCGACTTCGCGCAGTCCCTCGAACAACGCGTCGCGACCCTCGCGGGTCTGCCGGCGACCGTCATCGACGAGGTCGCCGAGCAGCTCGAACTCACTCCCGGTGCCCGCACCACGATCCGGACGTTGCGTCGGCTCGGCTTCCGCTGCGGCGTCGTCTCGGGCGGCTTCCGCCAGGTGATCGACCCGCTCGCACACGAACTCGAACTCGACTTCGTCCGCGCCAACACGCTCGAGATCGTCGACGGCAAGCTCACCGGGCGAGTGGTCGGCGACATCGTCGACCGCGCCGCCAAGGCACGCGCCCTCCGCGAGTTCGCCGACGAGGCGGGCGTGCCGGTCGAGCAGACCGTCGCGGTCGGCGACGGTGCCAACGACATCGACATGCTCTCGGCCGCGGGCCTGGGCGTCGCGTTCAACGCCAAGCCGGCCTTGCGCGAGGTCGCCGACACCGCCCTGTCATATCCCTACCTAGATGCGGTGCTCTTCGTCCTCGGCGTCACCCGCGAGGAGATCGAGGCGGCCGACCGCGTCGACGGAACCCTGCGCCGCGTCCCGATCGACGGCAGTGTCTGAGCTGGACCCCGACTTCGCGGACACGGCGCCCGAGCCGGTCTTCGAGGCCGCACCCGATCGGGTCTTCGACCCGGCCTCGGATCCGGGTTTCGCCGAGCGCCACGGCGTACTCACCCGCGGTTACGGGCACCGGCCCGACCCGGAGGATCCGGCGAAGGTGCAGGCGATGCCGATCGTGCTGCACATCCCCAAGGTCGATCCACCCGCCCGCAGCGCGGTGCTCGAAGCCGCCGCGATGTCCACCGTGGCACTGTGTTTCGACCCGCGGGTCGGTCCCGGCCCGGACGGCGAACCCGGTCCGTGGCAGAAACCCTTCCTCGCATGGAACGACGCGCGGATCCGGAAGGTCGCCCGCCGCGCCCGCGGAGCGCACTGGCGTGCCGCGCAGGACGTCGACGGAGTCACCGTCGACCACGCCGGTGCCCAGGCCCGGGCGTTCGTGCCCGGCCCGGTGGGGGAACTGGACCCGCGCATCTCCCGCCTGCAGATCGGTGGCACCGACCTGCCCCACGACGATCCGCCCCCACCGGCGGACGGCGTTCCGGTCCTCTGGGTGCAGAAGGACCTCGAGATGACCGTCGGCAAGGCGGCCGCGCAGGTCGGTCATGCTGCGATGCTGTTCGCGGGGGCACTGGACGTCGACACCGCACGCGCCTGGGCTTCCGACGGATTCCCGTGTGCCGTCCGCGATGCGGACGAGGCCACCTGGCGCGAGCTGCTCGCCCGCGTGGAAGCCGGCACGGCCGTCGCGGTCCGCGACGCGGGCTTCACCGAGGTGGCCCCGGGTTCGATCACCGTGATCGCGGTGCCCGGCACGGTCGACGAACGAGCCTGACCTCCACCGGCGTCGTGCCGCCGTGGATCATCCTTGCTCGATGGGTCCGTCGTCCGCGATCCAGAAGATCAGCACCGTCGGACCGTCGACCGGGTACGAACTTCCCACCCGCATCGGGGAGGTGTCCGCGGGCCTGCCGTCGGGGGCACTCGAATCGAAGACGCACACGATGTTGCCGCGATACCACTCGGGTCCGGCGAGGGTCACCGTGGCGGCGTCGCCCGAATGCAGAACGAACAGCCCGCTGCTGTCCTCGAGAGTGACGCCGGTGCGGGTCACGGTGCCGAGTTGCGAGCCGTCGACCCAGCCCTGCAGCGTGCGGCGACTGTCGTCCTGCCACGCATCCTCGTCGAGTTCGATCCCCTCGATGCCGAACCACACGAGATCGGGATAGCCCACGGACCGGGCGCGGCCCTCGAAGAAGCGTCGCTGCCGCAGCACCGGGACGCGCGTGCGCAGGCGGAGCAGTTCGCGCACGTAATCCGTTCGCGCACGGTCGGCGTGCTCCCAGTCCAGCGGCCAGGCGTCGCGGACGGGGACGTCCACGGGGACGCAGTAGGCGTTGTTGTTGCCGTTCTGCGTGTGCCCGAACTCGTCGCCGGCGAGCAGCATCGGTGTGCCCGTCGACAACAGCAGCGTCGCGAGCATCGCCCGGATGTGCCGGTCGCGGGCGGCGAGGATCTCCGGATCGTCGGTCGGCCCTTCGACCCCGTGGTTCACCGACTCGTTGTTGTTCGACCCGTCCCGGCCCTCCTCACCGTTCTCGTCGTTGTGCTTGCGCTCGTACGAGACCGCATCGGCGAGGGTGAAACCGTCGTGGGCGGTGACGAAGTTGACCGACATCCACGGCTGCCGGATGTTCCTGTCGTAGAGGTCCTCCGAACCGGTGAGCCGCGACGCCATCTCGCGGATCCCGGAACGTCCCGCCCAGTAACGGCGGACCGTGTCGCGGTAGCGGTCGTTCCATTCGGCCCATTGCGCGCCGAAGTTCCCGAGCTGGTAACCGTGTGCGGTGGCGTCCCACGGTTCGGCGACGAGCTTGACGTCGCAGAGGACGGGATCGGTGACGATCGCGGTGAGCAGTGCCGCTCGCGGATCGAAGGCCCCACCGCGGGGACGGGCCAGCGCACTGGCGAGGTCGAAGCGGAAGCCGTCCACCCCCATCACGTCCGCCCAGTACCGGAGGCTGTCGCACACCATCCGCACGACGATCGGTGAGGACGCGTCGAGGGTGTTGCCGCACCCCGTCAGGTCGATGTCCCGTCCGTGCGCGTCGAGCAGGTAGTAGCCGGGCGCGTCGAGACCGCGCCAGGACAGACTCGGACCGTCGACCGATGCTTCGCACGTGTGGTTGTAGACGACGTCGAGCAGCACCTCGAGCCCGGCGCTGTGGAAGGCGTCGACCATCGTTCGGAACTCGGCGATCTCGTTGCCGGGCGTGACGGCGTAGGCGGGATGCGGCGCGAAGTACGAGGCGGTCGAGTAGCCCCAGTGGTTGCGCATCCCCCGCGCACGCACCGACGGCTCGGTCACGAAGGCCTGCACGGGGAGCAGTTCGACCGTCGTCACTCCCAGCCCCACCAGGTGGTCGATCACCGACCGGTGGGCGAGTCCGAGATAGGTGCCGCGCAGTTCCGGCGGCACGAGCGGGTGACGGGCCGTGTACGAACCGACGTGCAGTTCGTAGACGACGGTGTTCTCCCACGGCACGCTGGGTTTGTCGTGCATGGGCGTCAGGACGGGGGTCACCACCGACAGAGGTGTGTGGCCGAGCGAGTCGGTGCTCGACATCGCACCGAACGGGTCACCCTGGTGGGGGATCAGCCGGTCCGGATCACCGACGTCGCCGACGATCCGCCGGGCCCACGGGTCGAGCAGGATCTTGTGCGGATTGGTACGCAACCCCCACTGCGGCTGCCACGGCCCGTAGGCGCGGTAGCCGTACCGTTGCCCGGCGCCGACGCCGGGGACCACCCCGTGCCAGACCCCGTAGGTGCGGTCGGGCAGGTCCACGCGGTGTTCGTTCCCGTCGTCGTCGACGAGACAGACCTGGACGCGGTCGCTGTGCGGGGCGTGGACGGCGAAGCGTGTCCCACCGTCGACCGGGGTGGGGCCGAGCGGGAAGGCGGCCCGGTCGGGGAGCGCGACCGAGCCGGACACGACAGCAGATTCGGATGCGGAGGACGACACGGGAACCGATCCTGCCGCGTTTCGGGCTCGGGCGTAAGAGAAGATGGTCCGCGTGGCACAACCTGATCCCGATTTGCTCATCGAATTCGACGACGTAGTGGTCCGACGCGGCGGGAACGTCCTCGTCGGTCCCGTGACCTGGAAGGTGGAACTCGACGAACGTTGGGTGGTTCTCGGACCCAACGGGGCAGGAAAGACCTCGCTGCTGCGGGTCGCGGCGGCCGAGACGTTCCCCACCTCCGGCACCGCGCACGTCCTCGCGGAGACGTTCGGAAAGACGGATCTGTCCGAACTACGACCCCGGATCGGATTGTCCTCCGCGGCCCTGGCCAACCGGGTGCCGAACGACGAGAAGGTCACCGATCTCGTGCTCTCCGCGGGCTACGGCGTGCTGGGCCGGTGGCGCGAGCAGTACGACGACATCGACACGAGCCGCGCGGTGGAGATGCTCGAGAGCCTCGGCGCGGAACATCTCGCCGACCGTCTGTACGGGACGCTGTCGGAGGGCGAACGCAAGCGTGCGCTAATCGCCCGGGCGCTCATGACCGACCCCGAACTGCTGCTGCTCGACGAGCCCGCGGCCGGTCTGGACCTCGGCGGTCGCGAGGAACTCGTGGCCCGGCTCGGGACGCTCGCGGCCGACCCGGATGCCCCTGCGATCGTGCTCGTCACCCATCACGTGGAGGAGATCCCGCCGGGCTTCACGCACGCGCTGCTCCTGAAGGAGGGCGGTGTGGTCGCCCAGGGCCTGCTCGACGACGTGATCACCGCCGAGAACCTCAGCGCGGCGTTCAGTCAGTCCATCTCGCTCGACAAGGTCGACGACCGGTTCTTCGCCCGCCGCACCCGCCAGGCGGGACGGCACCGCCGGTGACTCCGGGTCGGGTGGTGCCGGGACCGATCGGTTAGGTTGAGGCCATGGCCAACAATCGCTCGGCATCCACCTTCGATCCCACCGCGGTACCCATCCGCGACGCGTCCACCGTGATGCTCGTGCGGGACTCTGCGCGCGGCGTCGAGGTGTTCCTGCAGCGTCGTGTCGTCGGCATGGACTTCGCCGGCGGCATGACCGTCTTCCCCGGCGGCGGTGTCGACACTTCCGACACCGACGCCGAGGTGCGGTGGACCGGACCGGACGTGACCTGGTGGGCCGAGCGGTTCGGTATCGGCGAGGCGCAGGCCCGTGCACTGGTGCTCGCGGCCGTGCGCGAGACCTTCGAGGAGTGTGGCGTGCTGCTCGCCGGACCCACCGAGGATTCGGTGGTGGCCGACACCGGTGACTACGCGGAGGCGCGTCGTCTGCTGGAAGCGCGCGAGTTGTCCTTCGGCGACTTCCTGGAGAAGGAACAGTTGGTGCTGCGCGCCGACCTGCTGCGTCCCCACGCGAACTGGATCACCCCGCTGGGGGAGCGGCGCCGCTACGATACGCGGTTCTTCGTCGCCGCGGTACCGGAAGGACAGCGGGCCGACGGCAACACCAGCGAGACCGATCTGGTGCAGTGGCAGACCGCGGAGGAGGCCCTCGCCGACTGGCGGTCGGGCCGGTGCATCCTGCTCCCGCCCACGTGGAGTCAGCTGTCGATCCTGTCGGGCTTCGCCACGGTCGCCGACCTCATGGCGGCGGATCCGGTCATCGAGCCGATCCTGCCGATCATCAGCCGTCGCGACGGGGCGGTCCACATCGCGTTCGACGGGGACGAGGCCTACTACGAGGTCGGTACTCATCCGTGGGCCCAGCGCTCCGACATCTAGGCTGAGGACCATGGCTGAATTCGTGACCCTCGACGTCTCCGACGGCATCGGCACCATCCGTCTCGACCGCCCTCCGATGAACGCGTTGAACCGGCAGCTCCAGGAGGAGATCCGGGCCGCTGCGCGCGAGGCGACCGTCCGGTCCGACGTGAAGTCGGTGATCGTCTACGGCGGCGAGAAGGTGTTCGCGGCCGGCGCCGACATCAAGGAGATGGCCGACCTGAGCTACGTGCAGATGAGCGAGATCGTCGGCGACCTGCAGTCGGCCCTCGGGTCGATCGCCGACATCCCCAAGCCCACCGTCGCCGCGATCACCGGCTACGCCCTCGGTGGTGGCCTCGAACTCGCCCTCGGCGCCGACCGGCGCATCGTCGGCGACAACGTCAAGCTCGGCACGCCCGAGATCCTGCTGGGCATCATCCCCGGTGGCGGCGGCACCCAGCGACTGGCTCGGCTCGTCGGCCCGGCGAAGGCGAAGGATCTCGTCTTCACCGGTCGTTTCGTCGGCGCCGACGAAGCCCTGTCGATCGGTCTGGTCGACGAGGTCGTCGCCCCCGACGACGTCTACGAGGCTGCGCGTCGCTGGGCCGGGCAGTTCACAGGCGCCGCCTCGCGCGCGCTCGCCGCTGCGAAGGCCGCGATCGACCAGGGCCTCGACACCGATCTGGATACGGGTCTGAAGATCGAACAGCACGTCTTCGCCGCGCTGTTCGCCACGAAGGACCGCACCATCGGCCTCGAATCGTTCATCGAGAACGGGCCGGGCAAGGCGAAGTTCGTCGGCGAGTGATGCCGACCGGCACCTGCACTTGTCCACAGCTTACCGATGAGTAGGATCACCGCATGACTGCCAGCAGGACCGACGGGGTCGACCCCGCGCCGAATCCGCACGCCACTGCCGAAGAGGTCGCAGCCGCGCTCGAGGACACCAAGCTAGCCCAGGTGCTCTACCACGACTGGGAAGCCGAGACGTACGACGAGAAATGGTCCATCTCGTACGACGAGCGGTGCATCGACTACGCCAAGGGGCGGTTCGTCGCCGCGGCCGGCGATCAGCCGCTGCCCTACGAGCGCGCACTCGAACTCGGCTGCGGCACGGGCTTCTTCCTCCTCAACCTCATGCAGGGTGGGGTCGCGAAGACCGGTTCGGTGACCGACCTGTCGCCCGGCATGGTGAAGGTCGCGCTCCGCAACGCCGAGAATCTCGGCCTCGACGTCGACGGCCGCGTTGCCGACGCCGAGACCATTCCGTACGACGACGACACCTTCGACCTCGTGGTCGGCCATGCCGTGCTGCACCACATCCCGGACGTCGAGCAGTCGCTGCGCGAGGTGCTGCGCGTGCTCAAGCCCGGCGGCCGTTTCGTCTTCGCCGGTGAGCCCAGCACGATCGGCAACTTCTACGCCCGCATGCTCGGCCGGGTCACGTGGGAGGCCACCACCAACATCACCAAGTTGCCTTTCCTGCGCGACTGGCGTCGTCCGCAGACCGAGCTCGACGAGTCCTCCCGGGCGGCCGCCCTCGAGGCCGTCGTCGATCTGCACACCTTCGATCCTTCCGATCTCGAGAAGCTGGCCTCCTCGGCCGGAGCCGTCGAGGTCAAGGCGTCGAGCGAGGAGTTCGCCGCGGCCCTGCTCGGCTGGCCGGTGCGCACCTTCGAGGCCGCCGTCCCGCAGGAGAAGCTGGGCTGGAACTGGGCGAAGTTCGCCTTCGGTGGCTGGAAGGCGCTGAGCTGGGTCGACGAGAACATCCTCGAGCACGTCGTGCCCCGTAGCTTCTTCTACAACGTCATGATCACCGGCGTGAAGCCCGGCAAGTAGTTGGGTTACGACTTCACCCTCGCCGACGTCGAGTACCTGACGTCGGACGACGGCCGCGACGCTCTCGCGAGCGTCGCCGACCGGGAGCTGTCGACGCGTACGCGCCTCGCCGACATCGGCTGGGCGCGTACGCGTTTCGGCGATCGTGCCGGAATGCTGGTCGAAACCGTCATCCTCCGGCGCAAGGCGGAGGCGAAGATCGCCGGCGGCGGCGAGTGGGTGCTCACCGACGACGCTCTGCAGCAGTCCACGCCCACGCGCGTCGCGGCCCACCGCGCGAAGCGGTTGCGAGGGCGCACAGTGCACGACGTGACGTGTTCGATCGGCGCCGAGCTCACTGAACTCGTCGGGGTCGCCGAGACCGTGATCGGCAGCGATCTCGACGACGTGCGGCTGGCGATGGCCGCGCACAACGTCCCCGGGGCGTACCTCCTGCGCGCCGACGCCCTGCGTCCGGTCACGCGAGGCACCACCGTCATCGCCGATCCCGCACGCCGTTCGGGCGGGCGACGGACCCACGATCCGGCCGCGCTGCAACCACCGCTGCCCGATCTCCTCGACGCCTACGCGGGCCGCGATCTCGCCGTGAAGTGCGCACCGGGACTGGATTTCGACTCGTTCGACTGGGCCGGTGAGGTCGAGGTCGTCTCGCTCGACGGTGGAGTCCGCGAAGCGTGCCTGTACTCGCCGGGATTGAGCACTCCCGGCGTGCGCCGACGGGCTGCAGTACTGCGTTCGGACGGAACCGGTTTCGAGATCACCGACGCCGCGGACGACGACATTCCGGAACGGGAGCCGGGGGAGTGGATCGTCGACCCCGACGGCGCGATCGTGCGCGCCGGTCTCGTCCGCCACTACGCGGCAGCCCACGGACTGTGGCAACTCGACCCGCGGATCGCCTATCTCACCGGCGACAGCCTGCCCGACGGAGTACGGGGTTTCCGGATCGTCGAGCGTCTCAAGTACAGCGAGAAGACACTCCGTCAGGCGCTCGCCCGCCACGACTGCGGCGCGGTCGAGATCCTCGTGCGCGGCGTCGACGTCGACCCGGCGGTATTGCGTCCGCGCCTGAAACTGCGCGGGTCGGCCTCGCTCAGCGTGGTGCTCACCCGCATCGGCCGGACGCCGGAAGCCTTCGTCTGCACGCCGTCGCGCTGACCGCCCTCACACGGGCGGCCGTCCTCATACGGACTGCGGTTCGCGCAGCACCACCACGTCCCCGTCGAGGGTCGTGATCACGAACTCCCCGCCCGGGCCGACGCCGGTGCCGACCGGCAGTCCGGTGGCGGGATCGAGGGGTTCCTCCTCCATCGTCGCTCCGTCCGCGAGATCGAGCACCGCCGCTGCGAGACCCCGATCGCCGTCGACGACCACATAGGCCCGGCCGTCGGCGGTCACCGCCGGCGCACCGTACGGAGTCACGTCCGCCCGCTCCCACTCGACTTCGACGCTGTCGCCGCCGTCGCGCAGGGCCGTCAGCGGGGCGCTGCCGTCGGCCGACGCGAGGAGCAGCAGTCCGTCCTCGGTGACGGCGGGACCGAGCGCCGTGGGACGGCCGGTCTCGTGGGTCCATCGCGCTTCGCCTGTCTCGGCGTCGAGCGCCCACAGGGCACCCTCCCCGTCGTGGACGTAGACGGTCGAACCGTCAGCAGACAGAACCGGACTCGTCACCGCACCTCCGGGGAGGTCGGGTACCGACCACTCCTCGATGACCACGGCGTCATCACCGGCCGTGTAGCGCAGCGCCACGAGCGCCGACCTGTCCGAACCCGGACGCCACACGGTGACGAAGACACGGTCGGTGGCGGTGTCGACGGCCGGGGTGGTGGCGACCGGGCAGTCCTCCGAGCCCCCGAAGCAGGCGGGGAGGCCGTGATCGCTCGCGAGTCGCGGCAGGTTCTGCCCGTCCTCGAGGGTCGGCACCGGCACCAGATCGAACAGCGGTGCCTCGAGTTGTCCCGTCTGCGGGTCGACGACGTTGACCTGACCGAAATGCGTGACCACCAACAGGCTTCCGTCGGAGGTGAACTGTGCGCTGCGGGGGCTGCCGCTCACGGGAATGCGCCAGCGACGCTGGCCGTGCTCGTTGAACGACAGCAGTCCGCCGTCCTCACCGACGTAGATGTTCGCGACGCCGTCGGAGACGGGGGTGATCGTCGTGACGGCCGGGGCGAGACGCGTGCACCAGCGCTTGCGGCCCGTGTCCATCTGGAAGGAGAACAGATTGCATCCGGCCTCCGTCGCGGCCGCCACCGAGACCTGGCCGTTGGCCGCGATCCCGGCGGGGGAGCCGACCGGGCCGCCCAGCGGACGCGTCCAGCCGGGCGCGAGGTCGTCGACGCTCTCGGCGGTCGCGGTGTTGCTGTTGCGGGCATCGGAGTGCCGTCCCGGCCAGCCACCGCTCGACAACACGTCGTCGGTGCCGGCCCCACCGCCGCACGCGCTCAGCGCGAAGACCACCGTCAGCGCCGGGACCGCGGTCCGCAGGACACCCCGCATCACTCAACTCCTCCACAGGCGAACGATTCGACGTGTCAGCGTATCGGGCCGGGGGTCGTGAGCCGCGAACGAGGCGGACCGTAGGCTGCCCCTATGACGAGCATGTGGGGTGCACCTCTGACGGCGAGGTGGCGCGGGTCCCGTCGGAGGGATCCCGAACAGGTACGATTCCTGACGCTGTCCTCTCTGAAATGGGTGCTGGACAACAAGGCGTACACGCCCTGGTACCTGGTCCGGTACTACCGCCTGGCGAAGTTCCGGCTGGCCAATCCGCACGTGGTGCTGCGCGGCATGGTCTTCCTGGGCAAGAACGTCGAGATCCACGCGACGCCCGAACTGTCGCGCCTCGAGATCGGCCGCTGGGTCCACATCGGCGACGGCAACGCCATCCGCTGCCACGAGGGTTCGCTCCGGATCGGCGACAAGGTCGTCTTCGGCAAGGACAACGTCGTCAACACCTATCTGGACATCGAGATCGGCGCGTCGACGCTGGTCGCAGACTGGTGCTACATCTGCGACTTCGACCACCGCACCGAGGACATCACCTACCCGATCAAGGACCAGGGCATCGTCAAGAGCCCCGTCCGGATCGGTCCGGACACCTGGATCGCCGCGAAGGTCACCGTGCTCCGCGGCACCCGGGTCGGCCGCGGTTCGGTGCTCGGAGCGCACGCGGTCGTCAAGGGAGACATCCCCGACTTCAGTATCGCGGTGGGTTCGCCCGCCAAGGTCGTGAAGAACCGTAAGGTGGCGTGGGAGAGCGCCGCTGCCGAGCGTGCCGCCCGGGAAGCGGCGCTCGCAGATATCGCACGGAAGAAGTCGGTAGACACGCCCGCGGGCGTCCACCAGTAGCGACGCGGGCCGGGACACTGTCGGGGGACAGCAGATGGACTACTCGGAGTATCGGAGTCACGACGCGACCGGCCTGGCCGAACTCGTCGCGACGGGGCAGGTATCGGCGAGCGAGTTGCTCGAGACCGCGATCGCGCGGCTCGACACGGTCGAACCGACACTGAACACCGTCGTCCGCAGGCTCGACGACAAGGCCCGTGTCCTGGCACGCGAACCGCTCGACGGTCCGTTCGCCGGGGTGCCGTTCCTGCTCAAGGATCTGGGGCAGGATCTGGCCGGTGAGCCGACCTCGTGCGGGTCCCGTGTCCTCGCGGACCTGCCGATGGACGAGAACTCGGTGATCGTCGACCGGTGGCTCGGAGCCGGCCTGGTCCCGTTCGCCAAGACCAACACCCCCGAGTTCGGGGCGAAGGGCATCACCGAGCCCGAGGCGTTCGGGGCCACCCGAAACCCGTGGGATCCGTCGGTGACGCCGGGCGGGTCATCGGGTGGTTCCGCCGCGGCGGTCGCGGCCGGCGTCGTTCCCGCGGCGGGAGCGAGCGACGGCGGCGGCTCCATCCGCATTCCCGCCGCCTGCTGCGGGCTCCTCGGGCTCAAGCCCGGACGCGGACTCGTGCCCACCGGTATGCGCGGCGGGGAACCGCTGCACGGCGCGGCTACCAACGGGGTGATCTGCCGGACGGTGCGCGACGCCGCTGCCTTCCTCGACGTCATGGCGGGCCCGTACGCGGGTGGGCCGTATCTCGTCGAGCGTGCCCGGTCGTACGCGGAGGCCGCGCGCTCGGCGCCGAAGCGGTTGCGGATCGGATACGAGACCGCGTCACCGATCGGGACGCCGGTCGATCCGGAGGCAAAGGTCGCGGTGGACGCTGCCGTCGCGGTGCTCGAGGAACTCGGCCATCACGTCGAACCCGCCTCGACGGGTATCGACGAACGGCGTCTCGCAGAGGACTTCCTCATCATGTGGTTCGCCACGGCTGCCGCGGAGGTCGCCGAGGCCTGCCGCCTCACCGGAGCACGACCCGAGGACTTCGAGTTCGACACCCGCATCATCGCCGCCGTGGGCAAGGCGACCTCGGCGTCGGACTACATTGCGGCCCATGCCCGCTGGGCCGAGTACGCGAGCGGTCTCGCGCAGTTCCACGAACGCTACGATCTGCTGCTCACGCCGACACTCGCCTTCCCGCCGTGGCGCATCGGCGAACTCGACACGCCCCGCTGGATGCGGCGTGCCGGCGAGGCGCTCCTGCGTACCCGCACCGCGTGGATCGCGACCCGGGCCGGTTTCATCGACCGGGTGGTGGACGACAATCTGGGGCGCACCCCCTACACGCAGCTGGCCAATATCACCGGGCGCCCGGCGATCTCGGTGCCGTTGCACTGGACGGTGTCCGGTCTGCCGCTCGGGGTGCAGTTCGTCGGCCCACTCGGTGGGGAGAGTGTGCTCCTCGCCCTCGCAGGCGAACTCGAACAGGCCCGGCCGTGGTTCGATCGGCAGCCGCCGCTCGCTCCGGCCGAGTTGTCCGCTACCTCGTGAGTCGAAGGTCGACTCAGGGTCGGTCCAGTGGCTTCCGGTAGACGACCGTTTCACATAGGACCGCAAGAGCCGGAACGAGTTCCGGATGGCGCGTATCGAGCGGCGCGGGCTCCTCCGGCACGTACCCGAGCCGGGTGTAGAGCCGGTCGAGGAACACCTTCGACTCGTGTGAGGTGTCGCGCGGACGGATCACCTCGAGTTGCATTGCCTCGAAACCTCGCTCGGCGAACTCCGTCTCGACGGTGTCGATCAGGACGCGGCCGACGCCTGTGCCGCGGACCTTCGGGTCGGAGGCGAGCATCCCGAACTCGGCCGTCGTCGCGTCGACCGGGGTCACGCGGATACAGCCGACCACCCGGCCGTGCGAGCGGGCGATGCGAATGCTGCCCTCCCGTGCATATCGGGTGATCTCGTCCGTGTCGGTCCGTGTGGTGCCCGGTACCCACATGCCGTCCTCGGCCACCGCGTAGACCGCGTTGAGCAGTGCGGTGACGGCGACGATATCGGATTCGTGCGGTGCCAGGCGCTCGATTTGGAGCGTGTGCTGCTCGTTCATCCGCGGTCCGGGAGGGGACGTTGGGGGACCGTGGGGCGTGCGAGCGGGTGACGCACCCGCCGCTTCGCCGACGAGTAGACCTGCGCGGTTTCTTCGGCGACGCGGCGCCAGTCGAAGTCGTCGGTCAGTCGTGCCCGGGCCGCCCGCGCGCGCACTCGGGCGGCCTCGGGATCGTCGAGGGTTTCCCGGACGGCCGAGACGAGTCCGGCCACGTCGCCGGGCCGGAACGACAGTCCGGTCACGCCGTCGACCACGGCTTCGCCCAGGCCGCCGACGGTGGACGCGATGAGCGGGGTACCCGCTGCGGCGGCCTCGAGGGCGATGATGCCGAACGGCTCGTAGCGGCTCGGCAGCACGATCGCGTCGGCGCCGTGCAGCCAGCCGAGCAGTTCGGTGTGGTCGAGGTTGCCGAGGAAACTCACCGAGCGTGCGACGCGGTGTACGCGTGCCTGCTCGCGCAGCCACTCGAACTGGGTGCCCTCACCGGCGACCACGAGGGTCGTGCCGGGATGCGAGCGGCGGATGCGGGGGAGCGCGGCGATCGCGTCCTGCACACCCTTCTCGTATTCGAGGCGGCCGACGTACAGCAGTCGTGCCGGCCCGGGACGCGGTTCGCGGTCGCGGTACGACCAGGTGGTGATGTCGATGCCGTTGCGGATCACAGAGATCTCCGGCAGGTCCGGACCGTACAACTCGGTGACCTCGTCGTGCATCGACGCCGAACACGTGATGAGACGGTCGGATTCGTTGGCGAGCCACCACTCGACGGAATGCACCTGGCGGTTGATCCGGCCCGACAGCCAACCGCTGTGGCGACCGGCCTCGGTCGCGTGCAGGGTCGACACGAGCGGCACGTCGAAGTACTCGGCCAGCGCGATCGCGGGGTGGGCGACGAGCCAGTCGTGGGCGTGGACGACGTCCGGATACCAACCTTCGCCGATGCCGCCGCGGGTCAGCCCGATCCCGGCGCGGACCATCGCGTGGCCCATCGCCAGCGTCCAGGCGATCATGTCCTCGCCGAAGTCGAAGTGGGGTGCGTCCTCCGCGACCGCCACCACGAGCACGCCGTCGGCGATGTGGCTGATCGTGGGGTGGGTCGACGCATCGGTGCCGGTCGGGCGACGTGACAGCACCACCACCTCGTTGCCCGCCGCGGCGAGTTCGGTGGCGAGATGATGGACGTGTCTGCCCAGGCCGCCAACGACGACGGGTGGGTACTCCCATGAGACGAGCAGAATCTTCATCGCGGGCCTCCGTGGCGTCCGGGCAGTCGTCGGGCGTCGAGTCCTGGGAAGAGATTGTCGGCGCGGTTCCATCCGTCGGCCAGACGCCGTGCCGTCTCGGTGCGTCCGGAGTCGACCGCCTCGGCGATCTCACGCAGGGCGTGGGCGTGTTTGTGCGCGCGGTCGCGGGCATAGGCGGCGGCGGTGTCCTTGCTGACCATGAACGCCCAGTCGCTGGAGACCGTCAGCAGCGCTTCGCGCACCATCTGGTCGTGCACGCGGTTGCGGAGCGCGACCGACGACGTGCTCTGCTCGCGGGACTTGTCGATGCTGTCGAGGGTCGTGCGCACCACCTCGTCGTTGAGACGCACGAGATCGGCGACCTGGTCGCCGGCCCAGACCCGCCAGTCCTTGCCCGAACCCCACGACGAATTCTCGAGATCGACGGAGGCGCCGACGTATCCGCGGTCGCGGGCATCGGCGAGGGTTCCCACCTCGATGCCGGCCTCGGGAAGCGCGCGGAGCAGTCGTTCGAGGAAGATCGGACCTTCGAACCACCAGTGGCCGAACAGTTCCGTGTCGAAGGCCGCGACGACGAGTGCGTCCCGGCCGATGCGGCCGGATTCGCTGCGCAATCGCTGCCGGACGGTCTCGACGAAGTCGGCGACGTGCCGGTCGACGGCGTGCGACGCGAGTTCGGGATCGTAGGGCGCCTTCTCGTGCGAGGGCACCGTGCGGCCCGTGACGCGGGACGGTTTGAGTCCGGTGTCGTGGCAGTAGGTGTGGAAGTCGCGGTAGGCGGAGTGGCCGGGATAGCCGGACTTCGGCGACCACACCCGGTACGAGACCTGCAGGTCGCGGCCGAAACACACGACGTCCGAGTCGCGGACCGTGCGGCCGAGCGAGGTGTCGCCGCGCAGCGCAGGACCGTCGACCATGAAGTGCTCGACTCCCGCTGCGGCGTAATCGTTCTCCATGCCCGGCGTGTAACCGCATTCCGGGCCCCAGATGCCGCGGGGGCGATGGTTCCAGCGGGCGTGCGCGTCGGCGAGACCTTCGGACAACGAGAAGGTGCGCAGTCGCGGGTCGAGGAGGGGCTGGAACGGATGGGCGAGAGGCCCACCGAGCAGTTCGATCGCGTCGGCGTCGATCAGCTGCCGCACGACGGGGGATCCGCCGTGGCGCCATTGGGTTTCGAAGTCCTCCAGTGCCGCGGTGGCGGCGCGGTGCTCGCGGGCGCCGAGTGCGCGGTAGGACTCCTCCCGCATGCCGGCCGCCTCGTGCGCGCGCAGTTGCCAGTTGCCGAGCCAGTGGTGCATCCCGGCGAGGCAGTGCGGGTCGTCGAGTTGCGCGGCCAGTACCGGGGTGATGCCGAGTGTGAGCATCCGGGTTCGGCCTTCGGCGGCGAGCCGCCGCAGCACGTCGGTGACGGGCAGATAGGTCGCTGCCCACGACTGGTAGAGCCATTCCTCGCCGACGGGCCACCGGCCGTGGTGGGCGAGCCACGGGAGGTGGGAGTGGAGGACGAGCGCGAACATCCCGGGTTCGCGGGACGATGCGGCACTCACGGAGCGGTGTCCTTCGCTGCGGGGTCCTTCACGGCGATCGCGACCAGATCGAGGCTCGCATCGATGTTCTCGGGGACGATGGTGAAGTCGTCGGTGGAGACCATCGCGACGTCGGCGGTGAGATCGTCCGGCCACGGCTGCCCGGCGAGGGCGCGCTCGATCTGGGCGTCGATGAACGATCCGCCGTGCTTGGCATCGAGTGCGCGCAGCGTGGGGCCGTGGTGCACGCCGGTCATGAGTTCGACGCGGAAGCCGGCGTCCTCGAGCAGTTCGGTCAGTTCGGCGGCGTTCAGCTCACGGGTGTGGAAGGGGTTGAGCGGGGTGTCGCGGCCGGGGGAGAAGGTGATCCGGTTGGGAGTACTGATGAGCAATTCGCCGCCGGGGGTGAGAACGCGGTGACATTCGCGTAGGAACTGTGTCTGATCCCACAAATGCTCGATCACCTGGAAGTTCACGACCGTATCGACCGATTCGTCCTCGAGGGGTAGTTCGGCGAGGTTTCCGTGCCGGATGTCCACGCGGGGGTAGCGCGCGCGGATGTGTGCGACGGCGCTCTCGTCGTAGTCGAGGCCGATCACGCGCGTCGCCACATCGGCGATCATGTCGGCCCCGTAGCCTTCGCCGGCGCCGGCCTCGAGCACGGCCCGGTTCACGCAACGGGGGAGAAAGTTCTGGTAGACGACCTCGTGACGTCGGAACCAATAGTTCTCCTCGGCGATGCCGGGGACCGTCCGTTCGCCGGTGAGGGGGAGGGCGTGCGCGTCATCGGCGCGGGCGGGGGTGTCGCTCACCGCCACGACATTAGACCTCTCCCCAGAGGGGTGGTCTCCGGTGTTCCAGATCACAGGTTTCGTCGTCCTTCCGTACGGCTATGGTGAACCGGGAATCCCGTCAAGTTACTGACTGGTAACTTAGCGGCTGATAATCTATCGCACACGCCGTGCGAAAGACACGAGTGCTCGGTTCAGGCAGCGCCTTGCCGACCAAAGGCAGCTACACACAGGAGGTCGACGCAGACCCATGACGAACATCGTCGTTTTGATCAAGCAGGTCCCCGACACGTGGTCCGAGCGCAAGCTCAGCGACGGCGACTACACGCTCGACCGTGAGGCCGCCGACGCCGTGCTCGACGAGATCAACGAGCGCGCCGTCGAGGAAGCTCTGCTCATCAAGGAGCGCGACGGCGGTGAGGTCACCGTTCTGACCGCCGGTCCGGACCGCGCCACCGACGCCATCCGCAAGGCGCTGTCCATGGGCGCCGACAAGGCGATCCACCTCAACGATCCCGCCATGCACGGCTCCGACTCGATCCAGACCGCGTACGCGATCGCCGCTGCGCTCGGCCAGATCGAGGGTGTCGAGCTGGTCATCGCCGGTAACGAGGCCACCGACGGTCGCGTGGGCGCCGTGCCCGCGATCATCGCCGAGTACCTGGGCCTGCCCCACCTGACGCACCTGCGCAAGCTCACGATCGCGGACGGCAAGGCCGCCGGCGAGCGCGAGACCGACGAGGGCGTCTTCGGCATCGAGGCTCCGCTCCCCGCCATCGTCTCGGTCACCGAGAAGATCAACGAGCCCCGCTTCCCCTCCTTCAAGGGCATCATGGCCGCGAAGAAGAAGGAAGTTCAGACCCTCACCCTCGCCGACATCGGTCTCGATCCCGAGATCTTGGGTGTTGCGAACGCTGCGTCCACCGTCACCGGTGTGACTCCGAAGCCCCCGCGCACCGCGGGTGAGCGCGTCACCGACGAGGGCGACGGCGGCAGCAAGATCGCTCAGTACCTGGTCGGCCAGAAGATCATCTGATCGCGCCCCGCGACAACATCTGACATATCTAGGAGAGAAGTAGTAATGGCAGAAGTACTCGTGCTCGTCGAGCATGCCGAGGGCGCGCTCAAGAAGGTCAGCACCGAACTCATCACCGCCGCGCGTGTGCTCGGCGAGCCCTCCGCCGTCGTCGCAGGTGCCCCCGGCACCGCCGACGCGCTGCAGGACGCCCTCGCCGCCGCCGGTGCGGTCAAGGTCTACGCCGCCGAGTCCGAAGACGTCGACAACTACCTGGTGACCCCGAAGGTCGACGTCCTCGCGTCGCTTGTCGAGTCCACCAGCCCCGCCGCCGTCATCACCGCCGCGTCCGTCGAGGGCAAGGAGGTGTCGGGCCGCCTCGCCGCCCGCATCGGCTCCGGTCTGCTCGTCGATGTCGTCGACGTCAAGGCCGACGGCTCCGCCGTGCACTCGATCTTCGGTGGCGCGTTCACCGTCGACGCCAAGGCCAACGGTGAGGTCCCCGTGATCTCCATCCGCCCGGGCGCCATCGAGGCCAAGCCCGAGGCTGCCGCCGCCGAGCGTGTGGCCGTCGAGGTTCCGGCCCAGGAAGAGAACGCCGTGAAGATCGTCTCGCGCGATCCGATCGTCGGCGGCGACCGTCCGGAGTTGACCGAGGCGTCGATCGTCGTCTCCGGTGGCCGCGGTGTCGGTTCGGCCGACAAGTTCTCCGTCGTCGAGGAGCTCGCCGACTCGCTCGGTGCCGCCGTCGGTGCTTCCCGCGCCGCCGTCGACTCGGGCTACTACCCGGGCCAGTTCCAGGTCGGTCAGACCGGTAAGACGGTCTCCCCGCAGCTGTACGTCGCGCTCGGCATCTCCGGCGCCATCCAGCACCGCGCCGGCATGCAGACGTCGAAGACCATCGTCGCCGTCAACAAGGACGAAGAGGCCCCGATTTTCGAGATCGCGGACTACGGCGTCGTCGGCGACCTGTTCAACGTCGCTCCGCAGCTGACCGAGGAGGTCAAGAAGCACAAGGGCTGATCCGCTCCGGCAGATCGATCCCTGCGCGGCCCCGCTCCTTCGAAAGGAGCGGGGCCGCGTGCATTCTGCGGGAGTGTTCATCGGCGATGCATCGCCGCGACACCCCGTCGCCGCCGGCGCGCCTCCCACGGTCGTTACACCTTGGGGCATGACCACATCGCCGGTGCTGTACCGCCCGAGTGGGTTCACCGCTCCCGTCCTGTCCGGCCCCCGCTACTCCCTCGTCGTGTCGACGGAAGCGTCGGATCGCACGGCTGCGCAACGCCTTCGGTACCGGGTTTTCTCCGGTGAACCCGGCTTCCGGATCCCCGATGCGGGGGGCGGATCCGACGCCGACCGGTTCGACGAGTTCTGCGACCACGTGCTGGTGCGCGATCGGGTCACCGACGACGTCGTCGGCTGTTACCGGATGCTGCCGCCCGAAGCCGCCCGCGAGGCCGGTGGGTACTACACCGCCACCGAATTCGATCTCTCCGCACTCGACCCACACGGGCGCGGCCTGGTGGAGATGGGCAGGGCCTGCGTCGATCCAGCCCACCGTTCCGGATCGGTCCTCACCCTGATGTGGGCCGGCATCCTGCACTATCTCGAGGCGACCGGACACAACGAGGTCGTCGGATGCGTCTCGGTGCCCATGCGCACGACGCCCGACGAACCCGAGGCGTCGAACGTTCGGGCCGTGCGCGACCTGCTGCTCGAACGACACGCCGTCGAACCCGCAGCGCGGGTCCGACCGCTGAATCCCGTGATGGTCGAAGGCCACCCGCTCGACGAGATCGCTCCGTTGCCGCGTCCCGTGGTCCCGCCGCTCCTGCGCGGATACCTGCGGCTCGGTGCCCGGATCTGTGGTGAACCGGCCCACGATCCGGTTTTCGGGGTCGCCGACTTCGTCGCGATACTAGCCGTGGACCGGGCGGACACCCGCTATCTCGCCCGCCTGCGCGCGGCCGCCGAGCGTGCCGAGCGGGGGTCGCGGTGACTCGGGTCGGTACGACACGGGTGCACGCGTGGATGCCGTCGAGTCCGTGCGGGATCCGGTGCCTGCCGGACGGGACGGATCGTGTGGGTCTGCCGACGGTGTGGTTGCGCATCGCGACGGTCGCGGTCGTGCTGACGGTGGTGCCGCTCCTGCTGGCAGGACGGATGATTCCCGCGGCGCGTCGGGAGAGCACGGTGCGGCGCAGTGCGCGCCTGTTGTTGTGGTGCGTAGGCATCCGTCCGACGATCGACGATCGGCGTGACCGACGGGCGCGCGCAGGGGGCGTGCTCGTCGTTGCACCGCACATCTCGTGGACGGATGTCCTCGTCCTCACCGCAGTCGCTCCCGCGGAGTTCGTCGCACGAGCGGACCTGCTCGACTGGGGCCTGCTGGGCGCGCTCGCACGCCGGATGCGTGTCATCCCCATCGAACGGGAACGACTGCGACTGCTGCCCGCCGTGATCGAGCGAGTACGCACCCGCTTGCTGGAGGGCGGGTGCGTCGCCGTCTTCCCCGAGGGCACGACGCGATGCGGACGGTCCCACGGCGGTTTCCGCCCCGCCCTGCTGCAGGCGGCCGTGGACGCGCAGTGCCCCGTCCAGCCCGTCGGCCTGCGATACGGCGAGCGCGGGGGAGACCTCACCGCCGCGCCGGCCTTCGTCGGTGACGAGACGATCGGTTCCTCGATCCGGCGGATGATCCGGAACCGCGGTGTCGTCGTCGAAGTCGTGCTCGCTCCGCTCGAACATCCGGGTCGGGACCGGCACGATCTCGCAGCCCGATGCGCCCGCGCGGTCCGTGCCGAGCGCCCGGTCGAGGCCGTGACATTCCTGCCGGTCGGCGGCTCACCGGCCGGTGGAACGGCACGGACGGTGGACGCCGCCTGACGGGCGACCCCCCTGAGCGCGGCGGGCACCTGCGCCGACCCGCTATCCTGGATCGGTCATGACCTCGCCCGCCGCCGGTCCCTCCGGTACCTCCACGACCGTCTACCTCGATCACGCCGCGACGTCGCCGATGCTTCCTGCGGCCGTCGAGGCGATGACGTCGGTCCTCGCCACCGTCGGAAACGCGTCCTCCCTGCACGGATCGGGGCGCGCAGCGCGCCGGCGCGTCGAGGAGTCGCGGGAGTCGATTGCGGCCGCCCTCGGCGCCCGGCCCTCCGAGGTGATCTTCGTCTCCGGTGGCACCGAGGGCGACAATCTGGCCGTCAAGGGCATCTATTGGGGTCGCCGCGCCCAGGACCCCCGGCGTCGCCGGATCCTCGCGAGCGCGGTCGAACACCACGCCGTGCTCGACGCCGTCGAATGGCTCGTCGAGCACGAGGATGCCCAGGTGACGTGGCTGCCGGTGGACGGCTCCGGCCGCGTCGATCCCACCACGCTCCGCGAGGAACTCTCGCGCCACGCCGACGAGGTCGCCCTCGTGTCCGTGATGTGGGCGAACAACGAGGTCGGCACCGTCATGCCGATCACCGAACTCGCTGCGGTCGCCGCCGAGTTCGACGTCCCGATGCACAGCGACGCCGTGCAGGCGGTCGCGCATCTCCCAGTCGATTTCACCGCGAGCGGACTGTCGGCACTGACCCTGGCCGCTCACAAGTTCGGTGGTCCGCAGGGAGTGGGAGCGCTGCTGCTCGGCAGGCAGGTACCGTGCGTGCCGCTCGCCCACGGTGGGGGCCACGAACGCGACGTGCGGTCCGGGACGCAGGACACCGCGTCCATCGTGGCGATGGCCGCGGCGTTGCGCGAGGTCACCTCGGATCTGCCCGGCCGCACCGCCGAACTCGCGCACCTGCGCGATCTTCTTGTCGCGGGTGTCGAGGCGGCGATCCCCGACGCGATCCTCAACGGTCCTCGCGAGGTCGGACGACTGCCCAACAACGCGCACTTCACGTTCCCCGGATGCGAAGGCGACTCGCTGCTGATGTTGCTCGACGCGGCCGGTATCGAATGCTCGACCGGTTCGGCGTGCACCGCCGGGGTCGCGCGCGCGAGTCACGTACTCGTCGCGATGGGGGCGGACCCGATCACGGCACGCGGTTCGCTCCGATTCTCGTTGGGGCACACCACAACCCGCAGTGACATCGACAAACTGATCGAAACTCTCCCTTCCGTGGTGGACAGGGCTCGCGCCGCCGGACTGGCGAGCGCCGGTGGACGAGGAGGTGACCGGAGATGAGGATTCTTGCGGCAATGAGCGGCGGTGTGGACTCGGCGGTCGCCGCCGCCCGCATGGTCGAGGCCGGACACGACGTCGTGGGAGTGCATCTCGCGTTGTCGGCCGCGCCGGGCACACTGCGCACCGGCTCGCGCGGATGCTGCTCGAAGGAGGACGCCGGCGATGCTCGCCGCGCCGCCGACGTGCTCGGAATTCCCTTCTACGTCTGGGATTTCGCAGACCGCTTCAAGGAGGACGTGATCGACGACTTCGTCGCGTCCTATGCCGCCGGTGAGACCCCGAACCCGTGCCTGCGTTGCAACGAGAAGATCAAGTTCTCGGCGCTGGCCGACCGTGCCGTCGCGCTCGGCTTCGACGCCGTCGCCACCGGTCACTACGCGCAGTTGAACGACGGGGTGCTGCGCCGCGCCGTCGACGCCGACAAGGACCAGTCGTACGTACTCGCCGTGCTCACGGCGCAGCAGTTGTCGCGCGCGGTGTTCCCCGTCGGCGACACCCCCAAGAGCCGGATCCGCGAGGAGGCCGCCGAGCGCGGACTCGCTGTGGCGAACAAGCCCGACAGCCACGACATCTGCTTCATCCCGTCGGGCGACACCCGCGCCTTCCTCGGTGCCCGCATCGGTGTGCGTCCCGGCGCCGTCGTGGACGACCGTTCGGGTGAGGTGCTCGCGCAGCACGAGGGCGTGCACGGTTTCACCATCGGCCAGCGCAAGGGACTCGGTATCGCCGGGCCCGGACCGGACGGACGCCCCCGCTACGTCACCGCGATCGAACCGGAGAGCGGCACCGTCCGGGTCGGCAGCGCCGAACAGCTGAAGGTCGAGTCGATCCGGGCCGAACGCGCCGTGTGGACCTCCGGCACCGCTCCTGTCGGACCGATCGAGTGCGTCGTCCAGGTCCGCGCTCACGGTGGCCTGGCCCCGGCCGTCGCCGAAGCGGTGGGTCCGGGCATCGAGATCTCGCTGCGCGAACCGCTCACCGGTGTCGCCGCCGGTCAGGCCGCCGTGCTGTACCGGTCCGACGCTGCGGGCGACATCGTCCTCGGCAGCGGAACCATCGCGGCAGGGGACCGGTGACGGCACCTGCCACCGGCCGCGAGGTGTGGTCCGGTCTCGCGACAGGCATCGGTTCGTGGCCCGGGACGGACCCGCGCGAGGCCGCGGCGGTCGTCGTCGGCGAACTCACGGATCTGCCCCACCTCGTCGAACTGCCGGCACGCGGCCTCGGTGCCGACATGATCGGGCGGGTCAGCGCCCTGCTCGTCGACATGTACCTCGACACCTCGACCACTGGTTACCGCCTCGTGTCGCGACGCGGCGGTGTGGCCGCCCGGGCGCGCGACCTGCTCGCCCAGGACCTCGATGCGCTCGAGGAGGCCTGGGAACGCGCCGGGCTGGATGCCGGCCGCCCCGTGAAGGTGCAGGCTGCCGGGCCGCTCACCCTCGCCGCCCACGTCGAACTCGCCACGGGACGCCGGGTGCTCACCGACCGCGGCGCCGTTCGCGACCTGGCCGAATCGCTCGCGGAGGGCCTGGCCCGACACGCCGCCGAGATCACCCGCCGGCTCGGGGTTCAGGTGGTCGCGCAACTCGACGAACCGTCGCTGCCGGATGTGCTCGCCGGAACGCTGAAGGGCCGGACCGTCCTCGAGACCGTCCTTGCCGTGCCGGACCCGGAAGCGCTGGACGTGCTCGACACGACGATTCGGGGCACTGGACTCTCCGTCGCGGTGCACTGCTGCGCGGGCACCTTCCCGGCCGACTTCCTGCGGCGCAGCGCTGCCGACGCTGTGGCCTTCGACGTCGGAGGCGTGCGACGCTCCGACCTCGACGGACTCGGGGAACTGTTCGACTCGGGCACGGTCCCGATACTCGGACTCGTGCCCGCCACCGCACCGGCCTCGACGGGCTGGCGCGAGTACGCGGCACCGGCCGTCGAGCTGATCGACCGGCTCGGGTTCCCCAGGAAGGTGCTGCAATCGGTGGCGGTGAGCCCGGTCTGCGGGCTGGCCTCGGCCTCCACGGAGGGGGCACGGGCCGCTCTGTGTTCGTTGCGCGACGTCGCGTCGGCCTTCGCTGAGGAAGCCGACACGCTCTGAGTATTCCGGTCGGTCCCCTCGACTAGGCTTGCAGGCTGTGAGTGAACCGACGGACGCACCCATCACCGCTCCTCCGGAGGCGCGTGAGCGCTGGCAGGATCTCGCCGAACAGGTGCGCGAGCATCAGTTCCGTTATTACGTGCGCGACGCCCCCATCATCTCCGACGGTCAGTTCGACGCGCTCCTCGGCGAACTGCAGGCACTCGAGGATCAGTACACCGAACTCCGCACGCCGGATTCGCCCACCCAGCTGGTCGGCGGCGGCTTCGCCACCGAATTCGGTGCCGTCGAGCATCTCGAACGGATGCTCAGCCTCGACAACGTCTTCGACGAGGACGAACTGCGCGCGTGGCTCTCGCGCGCCGAGGTCGAGACCGGCACTCACCCCGATTATCTGTGCGAGGTGAAGATCGACGGCGTGGCGCTCAGCCTCGTCTACGAGAACGGCAAACTCGTCCGCGCGGCCACCCGCGGCGACGGACGCACCGGGGAGGACGTCACCCTCAACGCCCGCACGATCGACGACGTTCCCGAAAAGCTCACCGGCACCGCCGAATACCCGATCCCGACGTTGCTCGAAGTGCGCGGCGAGGTGTTCTTCCGGCTCGAGGACTTCCAGACCCTCAACGCCGGGCTGGTGGCCGAAGGCAAGCCGCCCTTCGCGAATCCCCGCAATTCCGCCGCCGGTTCCCTGCGGCAGAAGAACCCGGCCGTCACCGCGCGCCGGCGTCTGCGCATGTACTGCCACGGCTACGGCCGCATGGAGGGCTTCGAACCCCGCTCGCAATCCGACGCCTACGCGGCCTTCGCGGCCTGGGGCCTGCCCGTCTCACCGCACACTGTTCGCGTGCAGGGCGCCGAGGCGGTCGTCGAGCGGATGCGCTACTGGGGCGAACACCGCCACGACATCGAACATGAGATCGACGGCCTGGTGGTCAAGATCGACGACATGGGGCTGCACCGACGCCTCGGTGCCACGTCCCGCGCCCCACGGTGGGCGATCGCCTACAAGTACCCGCCGGAGGAGGTCACCACCAAGCTCCTCGACATCCGCGTCAGTGTCGGGCGCACCGGACGCGTGACCCCCTTCGCCTACATGGAGCCGGTCACCGTCGCCGGGTCCACCGTCTCGCTGGCGACGCTGCACAACGCGTCCGAGGTGGAGCGCAAAGGCGTGCTCATCGGCGACACCGTGGTCATCCGCAAGGCCGGCGACGTGATCCCGGAGGTCCTCGGCCCGGTCGTCGACCTGCGCGACGGTTCCGAGTACGCCTTCGAGATGCCCACGCAGTGCCCCGAATGCGGTACCACCCTCGCCCCGGCGAAGGAGGGCGACGTCGACCTGCGCTGCCCCAACTCGCGGTCGTGCCCGGCGCAATTGCGCGAGCGGGTCTTCCACGTCTCGGGCAGGGGAGCGTTCGACATCGAAGCCCTCGGCTACGAGGCGGCCACGGCGCTGCTCGAGGGGAAGATCATCGCCGACGAGGGCGACCTGTTCTCGCTCACGAAGGAAGACCTCGAACGCATCGCGTTTTTCCGCACCACCAAGGGCGTGCTCTCGAAGAACGGCGAACGTCTGCTGCAGAACCTCGACAAGGCGAAGGAACAGCCGCTCTGGCGCGTGCTGGTCGCCCTGTCCATCCGGCACGTCGGACCGACCGCTGCGCGTGCGCTGGCCACCGAGTTCGGCAGCCTCGACCGGATCCGGGCCGCGTCCGTCGACGAGCTCGCGGCCGTCGAGGGCGTCGGACCGACGATCGCCGCGGCGGTGACCGACTGGTTCACCGTCGATTGGCACGTCGCGATCGTCGACAAGTGGGCGGCAGCGGGTGTGCGGATGGCCGACGAACGCGACGAATCGATCCCGCGAACCCTCGAAGGACTGTCGATCGTGGTTACGGGCACGCTCGCGGGATTCTCCCGCGACCAGGCCAAGGAGGCCGTCCTCGCGCGCGGAGGCAAGGCCGCCGGATCGGTGTCGAAGAAGACGGCTTTCGTCGTCATCGGCGACAACCCGGGTTCGAAGGCCGACAAGGCCGCCGATCTCGGAGTACCCGTGCTCGACGAGGACGGTTTCCGGATCCTGCTCGACGAGGGGCCCGACGCCGCTCGCGCCTATCTCGAAGGGCGCGAAGGGGAGAACTGAGACGCTCTCCGTCGGCAGGTGCCCTGCCGGCGAATTCTCAGGAGGCCGTTGCGGATTCCGGTTCCTCGGCGCTGCGCCTCCCGAGGAATACCGCCGCGGCGAGCAGGAAGCAGATCGCCCCGACGAACGTGCCGGCGTTGGCAAGGCTCGGGTCGAGAGTGTTTCCGTCGTCGAGGACGAACGAACCGACGGCGGAGACCCCGAAAGCGATCGACCCGAGCATGTTCAGCCACCCGCTGATCCAGTCCTTCGAGCGCGGCGCCCAATGCGAGCCCGCTCGCCAGAGGACTGCACACGCGATCGCGCTCGACACCAGAAAGCACAGGGAACCTTCGAGATTGGGGTTCCACACCAGGTGCTCCTCACCCTTGACGGTGTGGGCGTGCAGTGCGGCTCCCGTGCTGACGTTGAACAGCAGCGTACCGATGAACTGGATCAGCGACGCGAGCCAGTCGGCGCGGATCGCCGGGCTGCCCTTGTCCGTGACGGTGGCCGGCCCACTGAGCATCAATTGGACGAATGCTGCACCCGTGAAGAACCAGGAACCCACGAAGAACGAAGTATTTGCACCGGCGGTGCCGAGAAGCGTCGCAATTCCGGGCGCCGAACCCAATGCGAACAGGGCGGCGCCGATGACGAATCCCCAGGACTGCATGCGCAATGTCGGGTGAATCAGCATTGGCGCAGTGTAAGTCGAAGATCGGAAATCTGTGTGTTTTCAAAAGAAGCTATCCGATCGAATAGGTGCAGTTCAGAACGAACTTTCGAAAAGGGTGAACGGTTGGGGTGAATTGGTTCGGGATCCTTTCGGTTGGTCGGAAGTCGTGTTCGATGCGCGTTAGCGTCCCAGCCATGACGGAAACCGGTAAGTCCACTCAGCGCCTTCTTTTTCGTAATGTGCGAGTTTTCGACGGAGTTTCCGGAGAGCTCGTCACCGGCGACGTACTGATCGACGGAGACCGCATCGTCGCCGTATCCGAATCGCCGATCGGCGACGAACCCGGCCGCGAGACCGACGTGATCGACGGCGGCGGGCGGGTCCTCATGCCCGGCATGTCCGACGCGCACGTCCACCTCGTCGGTAACGCGAACTCCTACATCGACATGGTGATGGGCAGCGAAGCGCACATCGCGCTCAACGGCCTCGCCGAGGCCCGCAACATGCTGCTGCGCGGCTTCACCGCCGTCCGCGACATGGCCGGCGACACCGGCAGCATCAAATCGGTGATCGACCGGGGATTGTTCGACGGTCCCCGCATCTACCCGTCCCAGGCCGCGATCTCGCAGACGTCCGGGCACGGCGACTTCGGCTTCGTCTACGAATGCCCCACAGCCCTCGGTGGGGATCAGGCCCGCGCCGAACAGATCGGCTTCATGCGGGTCGCAGATGGTGAGGACCGGGTCCTCGCAGCCGTGCGCGAGCAACTCAAGAAAGGTGCATCGCAGATCAAGCTGATGGTCGGCGGCGGAGCGGCGTCCATGTACGACCCGCTGTACACCGTCCAGTTCATCGACAGAGAACTGCGTGCCGCCGTCCAGGCCGCATCCGACTACGGCACGTACGTGGCCACCCACGTCTACAACGTCACCGGGATCCGCCGCGCGGTCGCGGCCGGGGTGAAGTCGATCGAGCACGGCCACCTCGCCGACGAGGAGACCGTCGCACTGCTCGCGGAGAAGGAGGTGTGGTTGTCGATGCAGCCCTTCGCGCTCGGCGACCACCACTATCCCGACCCGGATCGCGCGGAGAAGGACAAGCAGATCTGCACCGGCACCGACCACGTCTACGAGTGGGCGCAGAAGCACGGCGTGAAGACGGCCTGGGGAACCGACCTGCTGCTCGAGCCGCAGATCGCGCCGCGCCAGAGCGAGATGGCCGCGCGGCTCGGCGACCACTACAGCAACCTCGACGCGCTGCGGATGCTCACCTCCGGAAACGCCGAACTGTTCCGGCTCGCAGGCGAACGCGATCCCTACCGTCAGGCCCGATGGGGTGTGATCGACAAGGGCGCCTGGGCGGACGTGCTCCTCGTCGACGGCAACCCGCTCGAGGATCTGAGTCTGATCGCCGATCCGGCAAAGAACCTGTCGGTCATCGTGAAGAACGGCCACGTCGTCAAGAACAGCCTGTGACCGTGGCAGCGCATCGGACACGGCACCACACCCCACTCGCTCGGCGCAAGGACAGTCGGTGACTCACTACGGGCAGCACAGCGACGCAGAGGCCTGGGACGAGTTGTCGGACGAGCAGCTCGAGGATCCCTTCGTCGTGAACGGAAACTACGGCGGAACACCGGTGGGCACAGCCGAACCGGATGATGTCGGGACTCCGCCGTACGGCACTCCGGTCGTGCAGCGGGCAACCGCCCGGCAGACGCCGGGCACACTCGTGTCGGCGCGCGGGATCGAACTCCACGGACCCTGGGGCCATGTCTTCGGCCCCCTCGACCTGGACCTCGACGCCGGGGGAGTGACGGTTCTGGCCGCGCAGGCCGGTGCTGCGCGTACCGCGTTGCTCATGGCTCTGTGCGGTCGCATGCGACTGACCCGGGGATCGCTGACGATTCTCGGCGAGGACAGACCGCAGAAGATCATCGCGCGGTCGGCGATTGCGTGCATGAACGAGCTCGACGAGGTGCGCCCGTCGGTCACCGTGCGCGATCTCGTCACCGAGCAGAAGCGGTGGGATTCCCCGTGGTACAAGTTCGTTCCGCGGGTCCGTGAGGACGGTATCGCCGAGATGTGCGAGGAGATCTTCGGCGACGTACCGCTGCCACCGCTCGAGGCGTTCGTCGACGACCTGCCCGAACTCCAGCAACTGCTCCTGCGGATCTCGGTGGCGAACACCCGGCGTCCACCACTGCTGGTGGTGGGCCGGATCGATCGGATCGCCGACGACGTCGAACGTGCGACCCTGCTCGGCCGGCTCGTCGCGCTCGGTGAGAACCAGGCGGTGATCATCGGCGACGTGAACCCCGTCGACCCCGATAGCGGGGTACGGGCCGTGGTTGACATGCACGATCTGCTCGGACCCGGTGACATCGGCGTCCTGACGAAGAGGAAGTGACGAGTGCTCGCAGGCGTCTCTCTCGGTAGCGACTCGAAGCGATACTTCCGCGGCACGATGCCGCGCATCGCGATCGCGACGATCATTCTCATGCCGTTGCTGTACGGGGCCATGTACCTGTGGGCCTTCTGGAATCCGTTCGGTGCGGTGAACAAGATTCCCGCGGCGATCGTCAACAACGACACCGGTCGTTCGTCGACGGGGGAACAGGTCGACGCCGGCGATCAGGTCGTGAAGTCCCTCATCGCATCCGGTCAGCTCGATCTGGCGGAGGTGTCGGAAGAGGACGCCGTCGCGGGTCTGGCCGACGGAAAGTACTACTACACCATCACGATTCCGGAGAATTTCACCGAAGCGGTCGAATCCCCCAACGGCGACAACCCGGAGAAGGCGAATCTGGTCTTCACTTTCAACGACGCGAACAACTATCTCGCGACGATCATCGGGCAGGACGCGTCCGAACAGGTGATCGGACAGGTGAACTCCACGATCGGTGCCCAAGGTGTCGGGACCGTGCTCACCGGTCTCGAGAGCGCCGGCTCGGGTCTGAAGCAGGCCGCCGACGGTGCCGGGCAACTCGCCGACGGCATCGACACGGCCAAGAGCGGCGCGGACCAGCTCGCTTCGGGATCGCAGGAGCTCGCGACGAACATGGTCACGGCGCGAGACGGGTCGGCGCAGCTCGCTACCGGCGCGAACGAACTCGCCACCGCGATCGACGGCGTGACGGGTCCGCTGCTCAGCGCGCTCGACAGCGGTTCCCTCTCGGGTGTCGTCGGGCAGGCAGCGGAGCTGCGGGCCTCGCTCGACGCCCTCGAATCGCGGGTACCGCAGACCACGCAGTCGACGGTGAACCAGGCCGTACAGCAGGTCGTCGACATCCTGAACCGGAGCTCCGATCCGGTCGTGCAGCAGGCGATCACCGCGTTGACACCGCTGACGGCGCAACAGGCGGCCTCCGATGCCGACGCCCTACGCGCTGAGATCATGCGTCTGCAGGCAGGCGCCGAACAACTCGAGTATCAACTCGGCAACCCGAACAGTCCGCTACAGGGAGCCCTGGCGACGTTGTCGAACGGGGGACTGGCGGCGGACGTGAACCGACTCCGCAGCGGTGTCGACGAACTGAGCTCCGGTGCCGCCACGCTGAACTCCGGTCTCGTCCAACTCACCGACGGCAGTGTCCAGTTGGCCGACGGAGCAGGAGAGCTGTCCTCGGGCATGGTCGAGTTGCAGTCGGGTTCGCAGGAACTCGCGCAGGCCCTGAGCCAGGGTGCCACCCAGGTGCCGAACTGGACGGACGAACAACGCACCGCCACCGCCGAGACGTTGTCGACTCCGGTTGCACTGCAACAGAACTACACGAACGAGGCACCCACCTTCGGTACCGGTTTCGCCCCGTTCTTCCTGTCGCTCGCCCTGTTCGTCGGCGGCATCATCACCTGGATGCTGCTCACCCCGTTGCAGTCGCGGCCCACCGTCGCGGGACTCGGTGCCTACCGCACGGTCCTCGCGTCGTACTGGCCGGCTCTGCTGGTAGGCATCCTGCAGGTGGTCGTGATGTACACGGTCGTCCATTTCGGCGTCGGACTGGACGTGAAGCACGTCGTGGGGACGATCCTGTTCCTGATGTTGATCTCCGCAACGTATCTGGCCATGATCCAAGCGTTCAATGCGATCTTCGGCGTCGCCGTCGGTCGGGTGGTGACCTTGGCCTTCCTGATGCTGCAACTGGTCTCGGCCGGCGGTATCTACCCCGTGCCGACCACGGCGAAGCCGTTCCAGTACATCCACCCGTTCGACCCGATGACCTACACCGTCAACGGTCTGCGGCAGCTCACCGTCGCCGAGAACATCGATTCGCGATTGTGGATCGCAATCGCTGTCCTGGCCGGAATCCTGCTCGTATCGTTGACGCTGAGTGCCCTGTCGGTTCGGCGCAACCGCCGCTACACGATGGAGAGGCTGTACCCGCCGATCGAGGTGTGAGAGCCGCCCCGTATGTCCTGAAGTCACCGGATCGACGAGTGTTCGATGCGGGAAATGGAGGAAACCATGTCAGAGTCCAATGCTCCAGCCGAGACACTCGCACCTGCCTTCACCGGCAGACTCGGTACCGACCCGATTCCTGCTCTGCGACTTCCCAAGTCGGAGACCGATCCGGAGGCGACGTACCAGTTCATACACGACGAGTTGATGCTCGACGGCAGCTCGCGGCTCAACCTGGCGACCTTCGTCACCACGTGGATGGATCCGCAGGCGGGTCGTCTCATGGCCGAGACGTTCGACAAGAACATGATCGACAAGGACGAGTATCCGGCCACGGCGGAGATCGAGACCCGCTGCGTCAACATGGTCGCGGCCCTGTTCCACGCCGAGAACCTCGATCCGGCCGATCCGTCATCGGCCACCGGCGTCTCGACGATCGGTTCGTCCGAGGCCGTCATGCTCGGCGGTCTCGCGCTCAAGTGGCGCTGGCGTGAGGCCCGTAGGGCCGCCGGCAAGGACGCGTCGAAGCCGAACCTGGTGCTCGGCAGCAACGTGCAGGTGGTGTGGGAGAAGTTCTGCCGCTACTTCGACATCGAGCCGAAGTACCTGCCGATGGAGCCCGGCCGTTACGTCATCACCCCCGAGCAGGTCCGTGAAGCGGTCGACGAGAACACCATCGGCGTCGTCGCGATCCTCGGCACCACCTTCACCGGTGAACTCGAGCCCGTGGCGGAGATCGCCGCCGCGCTCGACGAGCTCGCGGCCTCCGGCGGTCCCGACGTCCCGTTGCACGTCGACGCCGCCTCCGGTGGCTTCGTGGTGCCCTTCCTCCATCCGGACCTCGAATGGGACTTCCGTGTGCCGCGGGTCGTGTCCATCAACGTCAGTGGTCACAAGTACGGCATGACCTATCCGGGTATCGGTTTCGTCGTCTGGCGCTCGAAGGAACATCTGCCCGAGGACCTGGTCTTCCGGGTCAACTACCTCGGTGGCGACATGCCGACGTTCACGCTCAACTTCTCGCGTCCTGGTAACCAGGTCATCGGCCAGTACTACAACTTCATTCGGCTCGGTGTCGCCGGGTACACGCAGATCATGGAGACCCTGCGCGACACCGCGCTCATGCTGTCGAAGCAGATCTCCGAGATCGAGAACATGGCGATCATCACGGACGGCTCCGCCATCCCGGTCATCTCCTTCGAGGTGACGGGCGACCCCGGCTTCACGGTGTTCGACATCTCCCACGAATTGCGGGCCCGCGGATTCCAGGTTCCGGCCTACACGATGCCGGCCGACGCGGAGGACGTCGCGGTCCTGCGAATCGTGCTTCGCGAGGGCTTCAGCCGGGACATCGCCCACAAGCTCGGTGAAGACATCGCCGATGTAGTCGGATATCTCCGCGAGGGTGTCGGTCGCGGCCACACCGACCAGGCATTCGCACACTGAACGAAGTCGCAGCGGGGGAGAAGCTCACCGAGTTTCTCCCCCGCCGACGTGAAATCCGTTCGTGGACCGTGTGAATGGAGGTGCGGAGTTACTTCGATGTGATTCCTGGCGCGCGATCGGAATCCCGGCGAAATCCGTCATTTCCCCCGCCGGCTGCTAATATTTGCACATACCTGTGAGTCCGTTTCGAGGGCGATGCTGCCCGGATGCGAAAGGGATAGTGGACGTGCCGAGAACACTGCCTTTGTCCCGTCGCCGATTGTTCTCCGTTCTGTCCGCGCATTCCGAACTCGCCGTGATCCTCGGTGGCCCCTTCTCCGGCAAGACGACCCTCGTCGACACGTGGCTGGCGATCGACCCGTGTCCCGAGTGGGCGCCGGTGGTGATTCCCGAACCCGCGCACGACGTCACACCCGAGACCTACTGGGCGACGGTGGCATCGTTGCTGTGCACCTCCCTCGGAGTCGACGAACCCGTTGCGGCGGAAGGCTCCTTCGACTCGTTGTGTTCGATACTGGTCCGGCACCCCCGGCCCGTGATGTTCGTGCTCGACGGTGTCCGGTCGGTCGAAGCGATCGAAGACCGGGTCGGGCAGTTGCTGCGGCTCGGGCCGCAGGTGCGGATGGTGGTCACCAGCAGGGCCGCAGGCTCGTGGGCCGAACTTGTCGACGGACACCCGCACAGGACGATCGTCGGCGACGACGACCTGGCGTTCACCGTGGACGAGACCGCTGCACTGTGCCGGCTCTTCGGACTTGCGCGGGACCAACGCACCATCGAGTGGATCACCCGCCGCACCGAAGGATTCGCCGCATTCGTCGCGGCGGTGTGTGCGACGCTGCGCGCCGAGAAGCCGGATCGGGTCTACGGCACCGACGCCCTCGACGTCCTGGTCGACTCGACCGTCGATCTCGTCGTCATGCATGTCGTGGCCGCGGATCCCTCACTGGCACTGTCCTCCCGCTCGGTCCTCGTCTCCGCCGCACCCAACACGGTGACGGAGTCGTCGATTTCGGCTCTACCGCACATCGACGACAGCGACGCCTTCCTCACCGCGCTGACCGAGTCGGGACTGATCGAGGCCTGCTCGACGGACGAGGACTCCACGGACGGCGAGACCGCCTGGCGCTATCCCGAGGTCGTCCACAGATCACTCCTGCGGGTGGGCAGCGCCGAATACCCGAAGGAGCTGTGGGATGCGCGGTCGGCTCTCATCGACTACTGGTTGCAGCGCTCGCGTCCGGACATCGCCCTCGAACATGCCGTGGAGCGGCGCGACTGGCGATGCGCGATCGACATCGTCGAGAAGAACTGGGTGGCACTGTACGGAAGCGGATCGCTCCGCTCCCTGGGGATCGTGCTGCTCGAGCTGCTCCCCGACGACATGACGACCAACGATCGCACCGTCGCGTCGCTGCGGACGATCACCCGTGCCCGGAACAAGGCGGGAGAGCCGGAACAGTGGGCCTTCCCTCGATCCTTCGAAACGATCCTTCGCCTCGGAAGTCTCCGGATGCAGGGTGCCTACGACGAGGCGATGGAAGTGTGCGACGGCCTGGCCACCGAACCCGTGCCGAATTTCGAGACGCTGGACGACACGACCCGGCACGCCCACGGACTGAAATACCTCAACTTCGGCACCGTCTACCTCCTCGGCGGACGCACCACCGATGCCGGAACGATGCTGCGCCGTGCCCACACGGCGGGTCGCGGTGTGTTCGTCGAGCGAGAGGCCGCGGGCAAACTCGCGCTCCTCGAAGCCCTCCGGGGCCGGACCCACGAGGCGACCCGGTGGATCGAGGAGGAGCTCCGGCATCCGCCGATCATGGGAGAGGCCGAGGCCCTCATCCGTACGGCGGGCCTGGTCGCCACCGCGCTCGTGGCCCTCGACAGGCTCGACACCGGCACGGCCTTCCGCGCGCTCTCCGAACTCGGCACTCCCCGCCACACGGAAGAGTTGTGGGCGGCCGTCATGTACGCGCGGGGGCGACTGGCGCTGCTGAGCGGTGTGCCCGCCGACGGCCTGCTGTACATCGATTCGGAACTTCAGCACTTCTCCCATCGCCTCACCGGTATCTCCGCGGTGTTGGTCGATGCCGCGCGTGCCGACCTGCACCTCGCGCTCGGCGAGGCCCGCGCGGCGCGCGAGCTGGTCGACAGCTCGACGCACCCCCTCACGGCTCCGGCCCGTGCGCGATTGCGTCTGCTCGGCGGCGATCCCGGAGGCGCGGAGGTGATCGTGCATCGTGGGGATGCCGCCCGTGAGCACTGTCCGGCCGTCGGTGCGGAACTCGCCCTGATCGGATCGGTGGCGTCTCTGAGACTCGGTCGCCGCACCGATGCGCGACGGCATCTCCAGCGGGCCGTGGTGCTGGCGGAACATGCCGGGGTGACACGGCCGTTCGTCGGAGTCCCGCCCTCGGCCGTGCGCGACATCCTGTCGCTCGGGGTCGACCTGCCGATCGATCTCGACCCGGCGATGGCCGAGTACGGCATCTTCCGTGAGATCCGTGTCGTCGTACGGCTGACCCCACGCGAGCGCGCGGTCCTCGACGCATTGCTCGCCGGCGGCACGGCGAGCACGATCGCCAAGGAACAGTTCGTCACCCTCAACACCGTCAAGACCCAATTGCGTTCCCTCTACCGGAAACTGGGCGTGCATTCGCGTGAGGAAGCGATCGCGCAGGCGCACAGGCTCGTCGTCGGCTGAGACCCTTTCCCGAAGCTGCGACCGGAACCCCGGGGACTATCGGAGGACGGTGCCGACGATGCCCGCGAAGTAACCGATGCGTGCGATCTCGGACGGACGGAACTCCGGTCCGCCGGGGCGGCCGAGGACGAGGACACGTTCGGGCGAGCCGAGGGGAGCGGCCGCGAGCATCGTGTCCATGTCGCGCCAGAGCTGCGGCACCCACTCACCGTCGTGGTCGAGCAGGGTGGCCTCGGCGAGCGGCATCCAGGGGACGCCGTCGAGGTGGGTCTCCGGCGAACCCGGGCTCCCCGCGAGGCGGAAGATGCCGTTCGGGCCGACTCCGAGCACGGTCGCCCAACCCACGCGGAGCACCCGGGGAGCACCGTCGACGAGGATCTGGATGCGGTCGTCGCGGGCGGCGGCGACGTGATCGATCAGTTCGAGTTCGCGATGGGTGTCGAGGATTCCGGCGTAGGGACGGATCGAGTCGACCGTCACACCGGGCAGGGCCTCGGCCGCGGTGAGGAGCGTGTCGGGGAGCTTGCCCGGCTCGACGTCGACGACGAGATCGTCGATCGCGAAGTCCGTGCCGCGTTCGACGACGTCGAGCGACAGGATGTCGGCGCCGACCGAACCGAGCGCCAGGGCGAGCGAGCCGAGGCTACCGGGACGATCGGGGAGCCTGACACGCAAGAGGTACGACACGTGAGTCCTTTCCCCAGTCGGTTTCGTGCCGTCGACGAACGCCACATCGACGGCACATGGTGCGCCGGCATCCGAGTGCCGGCCCAGGGGCCCGTGTCGACCTCTGGCAGACCACATCCTTGCACCTCGGCGCCGGCGTCCGGGACGGCGCAGATCCGAAATTATGCCGACCTCATCGATAATCCCCGGTCGCGACGGTGCATGTCACACGAACGCAACACAGCGTTGCGAAGCTTGCAACATCGGCGGACGGGACGCGACGCCGACCGGGCGACGAGTGATGTCGCCGAACCGCGTGCGCCGTCGCTTCCAGGACGCATTACCCTGGACAGGACGTTCACTCTCCATCGGAAAGGGGCCATTCACGGTGCCTGCCATCTCCCGTGACGAGGTCGCGCATCTCGCCCGGTTGTCCCGGCTTGCGCTGACCGATGCCGAACTCGACGAGTTCGCCGGTCAGTTGGATTCGATCCTCAACCACGTCAAGGCGGTGTCGGAGGTGGCCGCGGACGATGTGGCTCCCATGGCGAACCCGAACGCCGTCACCAACGTGACGCGACCCGACGTCGTCGTCCCCGGTCTCACACCCGAGCAGGCGCTCTCCGGTGCGCCGGCCGTCGAGGAGGATCGCTTCTCGGTCCCGCAGATCCTGGGAGAGGGCGAATGAGCACGGATACGACACGCCTCGACGCCGCGACCCTGGCGTCGAAGATCCATGCCGGCGAACTGTCGTCGGTGGAGGTCACCCAGGCCCACCTCGATCGCATCGCCGAGGTCGACGGCGAGTACAACGCCTTCCTGCACGTCGCCTCCGAGCAGGCGCTCGCCGCCGCGGACGAGGTCGACCGTGCCGTCGCCGCGGGCGAGAAACCGGCCTCGGCGCTCGCCGGTGTGCCGCTCGCGCTCAAGGACGTGTTCACCACCACGGACATGCCCACCACGTGCGGTTCGAAGATCCTCGAGGGCTGGGTCTCGCCCTACGACGCGACGCTCACCACGAAGCTGCGCGAGGCCGGGATCCCCATCCTCGGCAAGACCAACATGGACGAGTTCGCGATGGGTTCGTCCACCGAGAACTCGGCCTACGGCCCCACCCGCAACCCGTGGGACACCAGCCGTATCCCGGGTGGCTCGGGTGGCGGTTCCGCTGCGGCGCTCGCGTCGTATCAAGCACCCCTCGCGATCGGCACCGACACCGGTGGCTCGATCCGCCAGCCCGCCGCTGTCACCGCCACCGTCGGCACCAAGCCCACCTACGGCACGGTCTCTCGGTACGGCCTCGTCGCCTGTGCGTCGTCGCTCGACCAGGGTGGTCCCTGCGGCCGCACCGTCCTCGACACGGCGCTGCTGCACGAGGTCATCGCCGGGCACGACCCGCGCGACTCGACGTCGGTGAACGCCCCCGTGCGTCCCGTCGTGGAGGCGGCGCGCCAGGGTGCGGCCGGCGACCTGAAGGGCCTGAAGGTCGGCGTGGTCAAGGAGCTGCACTCCGACAGCTACCAGCCCGGCGTGCTCTCGTCGTTCGATGCGGCGGTCGAGACGCTCACGAAGCTCGGCGCGGAGGTCGTCGAGGTCTCGTGCCCGCACTTCGAGTACGCGCTCGCCTCGTACTACCTGATCCTGCCGTCGGAGGTCTCCTCCAACCTGGCCCGCTTCGACGCGATGCGGTACGGCATGCGCGTCGACGACGGCACGATGAGTGCCGAGCAGGTCATGGCCGCGACCCGCGCCGCCGGTTTCGGCAAGGAGGTCAAGCGCCGCATCATGATCGGTACCTACGCGCTGTCCTCCGGCTACTACGAGGCCTACTACGGTCAGGCACTCAAAGTCCGGAGCCTCATCGCGCAGGACTTCGACAAGGCCTACGAGCAGGTCGACGTGCTGGTCTCGCCCACGAGCCCGTTCACGCCGTGGAAGCTCGGCGAGAAGGTCGACGATCCGCTGGCGATGTACCTGTCCGACCTGTGCACGCTCCCGACCAACCTCGCGGGGCACTGCGCGATGTCGGTGCCGTCCGGCCTCTCGGCGGACGACGGTCTCCCCGTCGGTCTGCAGATCATGGCCCCGGCCCTGGCCGACGAGCGCCTGTACCGCGTGGGTGCGGCCTTCGAGGTGGCACGAGGACCCATCGTCGCCTGATCCTTTCCCACACCACGACCCGTCGTGCCGTTCGTCGGCCGGCGGGTCGCGGTGTATCCGGACGCCGATCCGTGTGGGCGCGATCTACCCGTCGGCGGAGATGCACCGCGCCTGATCGTCGCCGTAGCGATGACCGTGACCGGGTGCCGTCTCGAGCGAGGTGAGCAGGTCCACCGTTGTGTTCACGAACGACACCACCGGCAGCCACGGCGGGGTCGGGGCATCGGCGCGCGCATGCGACAGATCGGGCGGCGACCACAGCAGCGACGGCCGCCACCACACCACCGGGTCGGAGGTGTTCGCCCGGACACTCGCACCGGCGGTGCGGACCCCCGCGGGTGGCCCCGCGAGGAACAGTGCACACGGCTCCGGTTCGTCGTCGAAGACGGCGCTCGCGCCGGACGCTCCCAGAGACTGCCCGTAGACGTGCAGGGCGGGGCGTCGCTCGTCGGGCAGCGTGGACAGGTACGCCCGCAAGGCGGTGACGAGCGCGCGGGCCTCCTCCTCCGCAGCACCGCGATCGAGGACGAAGGTCACCCAGCTCGGCATGTCCGAGTACTGCTGGGCGACGATGGCGACATCGTCGCCCCACCGGTCCTCGAAGCCGCGAACCGCAGCGGCATCGACCCAGCCCGAGCCGGTCGGCACGGCCACCACGAGATGCGGTCGGTCGAAGGCTCTCGCCCGGCGGAGTTCGTCCACCGCGAACTCGGCGCGCGCAGACGGATCCGGCGCGGCCGACAACGGTATGTAGATCCGGATCGGTGACCCCTCGGAGGGCAGGGACACGAACTTCTGCCCCTCTCGACCCAACCGGTTCCACAACACCGCCGATCCCACGCCACCCGACAATCCCGCCGAGAGCGCGGTGGGGGAGGCGACCGTGTCGACCGCCCCTCCGGGTGAGAAGGCCGCCGTGGTGCCGATCCCAACCGTGGCGCCGATTCCCAGCGTCGCGGCGACGGCCACCGCCACCCCGCGTCGCGACAGGAGGTGCACGAGGCGCGGAAGGGCGAGCAGCGCCGCGACGACCACGATCGCGACTGCCAGTGCCTCCAGCCACCAGCGCACATCCAGCGCCGGGACCGCCATCGCCTCCCGCAGACCGTTCTGCCACCGATGCGCACCGGCGGCCGTGACCAGAACGACGGATCCGCCGACGAGGCCGACGGGCACACGCAGTTCCGGTCTCGCCGGCCGCGGAGCCCGACCGGTCCGCCGCCTCGCGGTCACGACGAGACGGAGAACGGCCAGCGCGACCACGACGAACACCCCTGTGACGACGCCCTGCACGACCGACTGTCGCGGCAGCAGGGGAGGGGCGAGGGAGATCACCGTCGCGAGAACCACCATGAGGATCGTCATCGCCGTACCTTTCGTGCCGTGAAGCCCAGAGCGACCGAGCCCGCAGCGACGGCCAGGGCCCACGGCGATTCCGCGACAGGTGTCCGGTGAGCCTGTCGCCACGAGTTGAATTCCACTGCTGCAGAAGAAATCCCTGCGATCGGCGTGCAGGAGGGGATGCCGGGTTCGGAACGGCAGACGGTGTCGAGATGCCGTGCGAACAGACCGTCGAGGTCGCGGCGGGCACCGGTGCCCAGCTCGCCACCGGTGGTGTGGGCGTACCGCAGGAGGTCGTACCCGAGATCGTGCACCCGGCATGCCGATTCGAACGCCGCCGGCAGCGGCACCGGGGCGGAGCAGTCACCTTCGGGGTCGGCGAGCACCGTCGTCCCGTCCGCCCACTGTTCGACGATCGGCGCATACCCCATCACGGCGGTGAAATCGGCCGGCAGGGACGACAGTGCTCCCTCCGCGTCGTCGGCGACGAGCGCCGTCACCGTCGCTGCGGCCGCGGCGTCCTCCGTCGGGGGCGCGGCGGAGTGGGCGAGCGCCCCCGGCACGGCGGCATATGCTGCGGTGGCGAGGAAGGCGACCGACGCGACTCGGACCGCTGCGGATCTCACTGTCATGCCGGTGACGCTAGGAACGCGCAGCCCTGCACCGGACCCCGCGACGGAGCGATCTCGAGGAGGCCGACACCACCCGCAGAGCTATGCGGATCTCACCCCCAGGTATGAGGACAGTCGAGACCCCGGCTCCTAGCGTGGGTGAGGTGAAAGAGCTTGCGAAGTCCGGCGTGAGAACCGCGGGACGCCTGGGCCGGGGGCGGTGGAGCGTCATCACCGTGGTCACCGTGACGTTGATCCTCTATGCGATCGCGTGGCCGACGCTGCCCCTGACCCACGACGTCTCCCCACCCCTGTTGCCGCTGATCTCGGGGATGGCGGTGTTCCCGTTCCTCCTCGTGCTCGTCCGGCCGGCGCTCGGGTGGGCGGTGGCCGCGGCGGCGGGACTCGTCATCCCGATAGCGTTCGACCTGGTCCCCGGCTACGACTATCCGTGGCAGGTCGTGCACATCATGGTGATGCTCGCGCTGGTGTTCGCCGTGGCGATCCGCGAGGAGATCCGGATCGTCCTCGTCGTCTGGGTCTCGACGGTTCTGCTCTTCGCGGCCTTCGTCCCCGGCAGCGACGGCTGGGGCTGGGGGATCGGGATCAGCGCCCTGATGGTGTTCGGGCTGTTGGTGCGCTGGCTGGTGATCTCCCGACGGCAACTCGCCCAGCAGGAGGAAGCCAGCGAGCTCGAACGTGCACGGCGCGCCATCCTCGAGGAGAAGGCCCACATCGCACGCGACCTCCACGACATCGTTGCCCATCACATGTCGATGATCGTCGTGCAGGCGCAGAGCGCGCCCTACCGGCTCCCGGACGTGAACGACGACGTGCGCGCCGAATTCGACGCCCTCGGTGCGACCGCACGGGAGGCGCTGAACGAGGTCCGCACCCTGCTCGGAGTACTCCGCAGCGACGGGCAGCTCCCCGAACACGAACCGCAGCCCGACATCGACCGCATCGGTGAGCTGTTCGAGTCCTCCCGCCGAGCCGGGATGGCGCTCGAGACGGAGACGGTCGGCGTCCCCGCACCCGTCTCCGACGGTGTCGGACTCACCGTCTACCGGATCCTGCAAGAGTCCCTGGCGAACGCGGCCCGGCACGCACCCGGCGCCCGCGTGTCCGCACGACTGCAGTGGGAGCCGGCGACCGTCACGGTGGAGGTGACCAACGGGCCGGCCTCGCCCGGTCAGGTCGACACCACCGTTCGGCAGTCGGACCGCAGCGGCGGCAACGGAATCCTCGGCATGGTCGAACGTGCGTCCGTCGTGGGCGGGCAACTCGTCGCCCATCCCCGCCCCGGCGGCGGATTCGAGGTCCGAGCGGTTCTCCCGGTGCTGACCGGGGCCTAAGGTGGGTGCCGATGACCGAACCGCACCCTCCCATCACCGTGTTCATCGCCGACGACCAGGCAATGGTCCGGCAGGGCTTCGGAGCACTGCTCGGAGCCCAGCCCGACATCAGCGTCGTCGGCGATGCCCCCGACGGTCGAGCGGCTGTCTCGGAGGTCGCGCGACTGCGGCCCGACGTCGTCCTCATGGACGTGCGCATGCCCGAGATGAACGGTCTCGACGCGGCGCGGCACATCCTTGCCGACACCCGTGAGCCGCGGTCGAAGGTGCTCATGCTCACCACCTTCGACCTCGACGACTACGTCTACGAGTCGCTCGGGATGGGAGCAAGCGGGTTTCTGCTCAAGGACGCCCCCGCCGACGAACTCGTGCGGGCCGTGAGGGTGGTCGCCGATGGTCAGGCACTGCTCGCGCCGACCGTCACCCGTCGCCTCATCGCCGACGTCACCAGCCGGCGCCGGCCGGCGAGAGGGCGCGACCGCGTCCTCGATCCGCTGACCCCGCGCGAACTCGAGGTGCTGGAACTGATCGCACACGGCCTGTCGAACACCGAGATCGCAGAACGATTGTTCGTCGCCGAGCAGACCGTGAAGACCCACGTCGGCAAGGTTCTCGCAAAACTGCACCTGCGCGACCGGGCACAGGCCGTGGTGCTCGCCTACGAGTCCGGTCTCGTCACACCCGGCTGAATCGGGCTGCCGTCGCGCCGGTGAACGGGCAGGATGGCAATGCAGCAGCGGTCCGGGCGGTATCGGTCCGTGCGGTACGGAACCATGCGACGGGAGGTAGTGCGTGACGAGGATCGGAATTCTCACCAGTGGCGGGGACTGCCCCGGGCTCAACGCGGTCATCCGCGGTGCGGTGCTCAAGGGCACCGAGGTCCACGGACAGGAGTTCGTCGGATTCCTCGACGGCTGGCGCGGTCTCGTCGAGGGCGATGTGATCCCGTTGGACCGCAGCCGTGTTCGCGGTCTCGCCCAGCAGGGTGGCACGATCCTCGGCACGAGCCGGTTCGGTCCGTACCAGGGACCCGACGGTGGGGCACAGAACATCCAGAAGACCCTCGGCCGCCTCGGGATCGACGCGGTGATCGCCATCGGGGGAGAGGGCACCGCTGCCGCCTCGAAGCGACTGTTCGGTGAAGGGATCCGCATCGTCGGTGTGCCGAAGACGATCGACAACGACCTCAGCCACACCGACTACACCTTCGGTTTCGACACGGCCGTCGAGATCGCGACGGTGGCGATCGACCGTCTCCGCACCACCGGCAACTCCCACAAGCGGTGCATGGTGCTCGAGGTCATGGGCCGGCACGCCGGATGGATCGCATTGCACGCGGGTACTGCCGGTGGTGCACACGCCATCCTCATCCCCGAACACCCCGAGAGCCTCGAACAGATCTGCGAGTGGGTGACCAGCGTCCGCGACCGCGGGCGTTCGCCGATGGTTGTCGTCGCTGAGGGCTTCACACTGCCCGAGATGGAGGAGGCGTACTCCACCAAGGGGCTCGACGGATTCGACCGGCCGCGTCTCGGCGGTATCGCGGAGGTGCTCGCGCCGCTCATCGAGAAGCACACCGGCGTCGAGGCCCGCGCGACGGTGCTCGGTCACATCCAACGGGGCGGTGTCCCCACGGCATTCGACCGGGTGCTCGCCACGCGACTCGGCATGGCGGTGACCGATCTCGTCGCCGAGGAGGATTGGGGGCGCATGGTCGCGCTGCACGGCACCGACATCGCTCGGGTCGATTTCGACGAGCTCGCCGAACCGAAGTACGTGCCCGACGAGCGCTATCAGGAGATGCGGATCCTGTTCGGGTGAGGCGGCGCGTCGGCACTGTCGGCGCCGTCTAAAATCGACACCATGACTGCCTCCGTGTCCGCTGACCTGCTCGCCTACGACGACGTGCTCGCGAAGTTCGAGCCCGTGATGGGCATGGAGGTGCACGTCGAGCTGCACACCGCCACCAAGATGTTCTGCGGCTGCCCGACCACCTTCGGCGCCGAGCCCAACACGCAGGTGTGTCCGGTCTGCCTCGGTCTGCCGGGGGCGCTGCCCGTCGTCAACCAGGCCGCGGTCGAGTCCGCGATCCGCATCGGCCTCGCGCTGAACTGCTCGATCACCCCGTGGGGTCGCTTCGCGCGTAAGAACTACTTCTACCCGGATCAGCCGAAGAACTACCAGATTTCGCAGTACGACGAGCCGATCGCCACCGACGGATATCTCGATGTCGTACTCGATGACGGCACCACCTGGCGGGTCGACATCGAGCGCGCGCACATGGAGGAGGACACCGGCAAGTCGCTGCACGTCGGTGGCGCCACCGGTCGCATCCACGGTGCGAGCCACTCGCTGCTCGACTACAACCGCGCCGGTGTGCCGCTCGTCGAGATCGTCACCAAGCCGATCGTCGGTGCCGGCGAGCGCGCCCCCGAGGTCGCCCGCGCCTACGTCACCGCCCTGCGCGACCTGCTCGAGGCACTCGACGTCTCCGACGTCCGCATGGACCAGGGTTCGATGCGGTGCGACGCGAACATCTCGCTGATGCCCATCGGCGCGAAGGAGTTCGGTACCCGCACCGAGACGAAGAACGTCAACTCTCTCAAGTCCGTCGAGGTGGCCGTGCGCTACGAGATGCGGCGCCAGGCGGCCGTACTGGTCTCCGGTGGTGAGGTGATCCAGGAGACCCGGCACTTCCAGGAGGCCGACGGCACCACCTCGCCCGGTCGCCGCAAGGAGACCGCCGAGGACTACCGCTACTTCCCGGAGCCCGACCTCGAGCCGATCGCGCCCGACGCCGCCTGGGTCGAAGAGCTGCGCGCGACGCTGCCCGAGCTGCCGTGGCTGCGCCGCGCCCGCATCCAGGCCGACTGGGGTGTCTCCGACGAGGAGATGCGCGACCTCGTCAACGCCGGAGCGCTCGACCTCGTCATCGCGACCACCGAGGCCGGCGCCCCCGCCTCGGAGGCCCGCTCGTGGTGGGTCGCCTACCTGGCCCAGCAGGCCAACACCCGCGGTGTCGAACTCGCCGAACTGCCTATCACACCCGAACAGGTCGCCCGCGTCATCGCGCTGGTGGCCGACGGCAAGCTGACGAACAAGCTGGCCCGTCAGGTCGTCGACGGTGTGCTCGCCGGTGAGGGCGAGCCCGACGAGGTGGTCGCCGCTCGCGGTCTCGAGGTCGTGCGCGACGATTCTGCGCTGCAGGCCGCGGTCGACGCCGCGCTGGCCGCCAACCCCGACATCGCCGACAAGATCCGCTCCGGCAAGGTCCAGGCGGCCGGCAAGATCGTCGGCGACGTCATGAAGGCCACTCGCGGACAGGCCGATCCGGCGCGCGTGAAGGAACTCGTCATCGCTGCGTGCAGTTGATCTTGCGCGGCTAGAGTAGCGGCGCATGGACGCTGCTGTCGCCACCTCGCTGTTCTGGATCGCCGTCGCGGCGGTGCTGGCACCGCTGATCGCCGGCGCCGTCCCGCGTCGGCTGGTGCCCGAGGTCGTGCTGCTGCTGGTGGCCGGTGTCCTCATCGGCCCCTACGCGTTCGACCTCGCGGAGGCGGGCAGCGAGATCGGCATCCTGCGCGAACTCGGCCTGGGGATGCTCTTCCTGCTCGCCGGATACGAGATCGACCCCGCCGAGTTGCGCGGGCGGGGTGGGCGCCGCGCGATGCTCACCTGGTGCGTGTGCATGCTGTTGGCGCTCGGTACCGTCGCCGCCCTGGGAGCGGTCGGCCAGGTGCACGCCGAGATTGCCGTGGCGATCGCCCTGACATCCACAGCGCTGGGGACGCTCCTGCCGATCCTCGCCGACCGCGGGCTCGTCGCGACCCCACTCGGACGGTCGGTGCTCAATCACGGTGCGTTCGGAGAACTGCTGCCCGTTGTGGCCATGGCAACCCTGCTCGGTGCGCGCGGCGCACTCGGCTCGCTGATCGTCCTGCTGGCGTTCGCGGTCGTGGCCGTCGCCGTCGCCGTGCTGCCGACCTGGATCCTGGGGGAGGGCTCACGGTTCACCCAGTTCGTCCGGCTCGGCTCCGACACCACCGCCCAGATCCCGGTGCGCCTGACAATGTTGCTGCTCGTCGGACTCATCGCCGTCGCCGCCGCCTTCGATCTCGACATCATTCTCGGGGCCTTCGCCGCCGGCTTCATCCTGCGCCGCACGATCCCGGCGGGCGACGAGCGGCTCGAGAAGAAGCTCGACGGTCTCGGATACGGCTTCCTCATCCCGATCTTCTTCGTCACCTCGGGCATGGCGATCGACGTCGGTGCCGTTGCGAGTGCCCCGGGCATCCTGCTGGCATTCCTCGGACTGCTCGTCCTGGTGAGGGGTGTACCGGTGTTCGTCGCATCGCGCCTCGAACGCGACGAGACCGGCAACCGCATGTTCGGAACCGCCGAACAACTGCAGATCGCCCTGTACTCCACTACGGGTCTGCCACTGATCGTCGCGGTCACCGGCGTCGCGGTGAGTGCCGATCAGATGACGAACGCGAGCGCGTCGATCCTCGTGGCGGCGGGCGCCGTCACCGTCCTCGTCCTCCCGATGCTCGCGGGGCTGCTCCACCACCCCGCTGCGGCGCAGACACCGGGGCGGGCATGATCAGTCGAATCCGCCACCACCGGCCGGGAACTGGATGCGGATGACGCGGTCGTCGTTCGGTCCCGGTTCGGCGCCGGACTTGTTGACCGTCGAGACCCACAGCAGGCCGTCGGGCGACGAAGAGGCGCCGCGCAACATGCCGTAGCGGTCCTCCGCCGCGAGGACGGGGGACGCCGTGACCGCGCCGGTCCCCGGATCGGTAGCGACGACCGCGACGGCCTTCGCGTCGGTGAGCGAGATTGCGATCCCGTCGGGAGCCGCCGCGCACCCGGCGACACCGGGCCGCTCGGGCCACGTCCAGGCCGGGCCGGTGCCGGTCGAGCCGTCGACCCCGACCCGTTGGAGCCGGTCCTCGAGGGGAGTGCGGTCGGTGATCCACAGGTTGCCGTTCGGATCGCGGCACACATCGCCCGCGGTGCCGATCCCCGACAGCATCACCGAGGGAGTGGGTGCTGCGCCGGGTGCCGGGAGCGGCAGGTTCAGGAGCTTGCCGGACAGGACGTTCGGATCGTTTGCGGCCGCTGCGTTTCCGGCGTCGCCGGTCAGGACGGCGAGCTCGGTGGGCGAGACGAATTCGATGGCGCCGGAATTGCCCGTCGCGCCGCGCGGGATTCCCGTCAGCACGTCCTTGGGAGTGTCGCCCGCGGCGATGCGGACCACGCGGTTGTCCGAGGCCGTGGTGATGTAGGCGTAGAGCAGTCGGTCCTCGGCGAAGGTGGGGGAGAGTGCCACGTCCAGGAGCCCACCGTCCCCGGATCCGTCGACCGGGATCGTCGCGATCTCCACCGGCTCGGTCTCCGGCGCGACCTGCAGTATCCGACCCGTCCGGCGCTCGGTGACGAGCGCGGAGTTGCCGTCGGGCATCGTCACCAGGCCGCCGGTGACGTCGAGGCAGGTCGCGATCACGGACGGGTCGGGATCGACACACGGCCCCGGAGGCTTGGGGGAGGCGCTCGGCGTGGTCGTCTCGGTGGGGTCCTGGGGCCCGACGCCCGGTCCCGGATCGAAGGTGGGTTCGGGAGTGAACGGGCTCGATGCGGAGTCGTCGAAGCGGGCGCAGGATGGGACGGCGAGGACTCCGACGGCGAGCGCCGCCGCTGCCGCACGTACGCCCCACGAACCCGTCCACCGCGTACCCCGTGTCATGCCGCAAACGTTACCGGCACGACGCGCGCACCCGCGGATGCCGGGTGTGGGGGCAGTCACGGGCCTAGGCTGGGAGCGTGGCCGACAACAAGAACGGTGGCATACCGGACGCGGGTTCGAGTTCCTACGGAAACCAGCCCGACGAGCACACACTCGAGATGCACCGACCACGCGAGTCGTATCTCGGATCGGACGACGACTTCGGGGCCGGGGGAACGCCCCTCGGCACCGACGCCTACGCCGCTCCCACCGAGCAGATGTACCGGCCGGAGCCGGTATTCGGTGCGGATGCGGGCGGCGCGGTGGCCGTCGGCGAGCAGACCCCGAAGGTGCGCCGCGGGACGCTCGACCTCGGATTGTTCGTCCTGCGCGCGGCGGTCGGGGCGATCCTCGTCGCACACGGACTGCAGAAGCTGGTGGGTCTGTGGAACGGCCCGGGTCTCGACGGTTTCGAGTCGTTGCTGCGCGACGCGGGGTACCAGCAGCCCGCCGTGCTCGCGATCGTCGGCGCGGTCGGTGAGATCGCGGCCGGAGGACTGCTCGTCCTGGGTCTGCTCACTCCGTTCGCCGCTGCTGCGATCGTGGCCATCATGGTCAACGCGGTGCTGTTCAAACACGAACTCGAGCCGGGCGTCCAGTTCTTCGCTGCCGAATCGTCGGGCTTCGAGTTCGAGGCCCTTCTCGTCGCCTGCGCGGTGACGATCACCCTCACCGGACCGGGACGCATCGCGATCGACGGACGACGCGGCTGGGCGACGCGTCCGTTCCTGGGCTCGTTCGTCGTGCTGCTGCTGGGTGTGGCGGCCGGCGTGTGCCTGTGGATCTTCGGACGCTGACATACGAAGGACGGACACCAGGCGAGGGCCCCGCGATCGGGATGATCGCGGGGCCCTCGTTCCTGCTGTCGTGAAGTGTTACGGCACGCGCCGAACGGCACCCTTGTCGGCGGAGGTCGCCAGAGCGGCGTAGGCGCGCAGCGCCTTCGAGACCGTGCGCTCACGGTCGACGGGCTGCCACGGACGCTCGGAGGCCTCCATCTTCGCGCGACGATCCGCGAGCACCTCGTCCTCGACGAGCACCTCGAGGGTGCGGGTCGCGACGTCGATGCGGATCCGGTCGCCCTGCTCGATCAGGCCGATCACACCACCGGACGCGGCCTCGGGGGAGACGTGCCCGATGGACAGACCGGAGGTGCCGCCCGAGAAGCGACCGTCGGTGATCAGGGCACACACCTTGCCCAGACCGATGCCCTTGAGGAAGGAGGTCGGGTGCAGCATCTCCTGCATGCCGGGGCCGCCGGCCGGGCCCTCGTAGCGGACGACGACGACGTCGCCGGCCTTGATCTTCTTGCCGAGGATGACCGAGACGGCCTCCTCCTGCGACTCGACGACGTAGGCCGGGCCCTCGAAGTGGAACAGATCCTCGTCGATACCGGCGGTCTTGAGGATCGCGCCGTCCGGTGCGAGATTGCCGCGCAGCACGCACAAGCCGCCCTCGACGGTGTAGGCGTGCTCGATGTCGCGGATGCAACCGTTCGCGGCATCGGTGTCGAGCGACGACCAGCGGTTGTCCGTCGAGAACGGTTCGGTGGTGCGCACACCGCCCGGTGCGGCGTGGAACAGTTCGAGGGCCGTCTCGGACGCCTTGCCGGAACGGATGTCCCAGGTGTCGAGCCACTCGTCGAAGCTCTTCGTGTGGACCGTGGAGACGTCGGTCTCGAGCAGACCACCGCGGCGCAGCTCGCCGAGGATGGCGGGGATTCCGCCGGCGCGGTGCACGTCCTCCATGTGGTAGTCGGAGTTCGGGGAGACCTTCGCCAGGCAGGGCACCCGGCGGCTGATCTCGTCGATGGTGGTGAGATCGAAGTCGACCTCACCCTCCTGCGCGGCGGCGAGGGTGTGCAGCACGGTGTTGGTGGAACCACCCATGGCGACGTCGAGCGCCATTGCGTTGCGGAAGGCGGCCGGGGTGGCGATGTTGCGCGGAAGCACCGACTCGTCGTCGTCGCGGTAGTAGCGCAGGGCGGCCTCGACGATCGTCCGGCCGGCGGTCTCGAACAGTGCGCGTCGCGCCTCGTGGGTGGCGAGGGTCGAACCGTTGCCGGGCAGCGCGAGACCGAGAGCCTCGGTGAGGCAGTTCATCGAGTTGGCGGTGAACATGCCCGAGCACGAACCGCAGGTCGGGCACGCGCTGCGCTCGACCTCGTCGAGACCCGCGTCGTCGACGGCCTCGCTGGCGGAGGCCGAGATGGCGGTGATGAGGTCGGTGGGGGCCTGCGCGACACCGTTGACGACGACCGCCTTGCCGGCCTCCATCGGACCACCGGAGACGAAGACCGTCGGGATGTTCAGGCGCATCGCGGCATTGAGCATGCCCGGGGTGATCTTGTCGCAGTTCGAGATGCACACCAGTGCATCGGCGGTGTGCGCGTTGACCATGTATTCGACGGAGTCGGCGATGATCTCGCGGCTCGGCAGCGAGTAGAGCATGCCGCCGTGGCCCATGGCGATGCCGTCGTCGACTGCGATGGTGTGGAACTCGCGCGCCACGCCGCCCGCTTCGCGCACGGCCTTCGCGACGATCTCACCGACGTCCTTGAGGTGGACGTGACCGGGTACGAACTGCGTGTAGGAGTTCGCGATGGCGACGATCGGCTTGCCGAAGTCGGAATCGGTCAGGCCGGTGGCGCGCCACAGGGAGCGCGCTCCCGCGGCGTTTCGTCCGACGGTGGTGGTGCGTGACCTCAACGGGGGCATGGGCTGACTTCCTTGACGGTGGCTGGTGCGCAATCGGCCGGGCCGCGTCCGGGCGCCGGGCTGGGCGGATCCGGGCAACGGCACCGACGAATCTACTCGCGTGCTTCCGGATGCCTCTATTCGCACCCGGTCGCGAGGATCAGGAGGAGCGGTCCCCCTTCTTCTCGACGGTGACTGCGTCGTCGGTGGTTTCGGCATCCGGACCGGCTTCGGCGGCCGCCTTCTCGCGGTATGCCTTCTCCTCGGCGAGCTGTGCGGCCGCGTACGGATCGGTGATGCGGCCTCCGCTGGCCTCCGACAGCTGCGGCAGCCGGCCGAAGGTGACGACCGGCAGTGCGACCTCGCTGCCGTCGGTGAGCCGTGCGCGGGCCCAGCCCCGCTTCGGGAACCGGAGGCCGTCGAGTTCGTCCCACTTCAGGTTCGTCGTCTTGAAGGTCGCTCGCGCGACGATGCCCTCGGGGCCGACGACGGTGCGTACCCGCACGACCCAGGCGGCGACGAGGAACGGGATGATCAGCGTCCATGCGAAGGCCTCCGGCCACGCCAGCGCGGGGGAGGCGAGGGCGAGGAACAGCAGAGCGCACGCGAGGAAGGACAGTCGCGAGATCTGGATGACCTGCGTCGTCGAATCGGGCGTGTGGGATGATGGGGGCGGTGGCACGGGCTGCTGGGAAGATGACACCTCTACATCTTCGCACTGCAGCCGCGGCATCTCACATTCTGGGACAGTGGACCGCACCAAGTTGACTGTCTGGACACCATGCGCCTACCGTCGAGCGCGTGAATCAGAATGGGTTGCTCGTAATCGGCCGGCGCGTCGTCGCCTGAGCCGCATTTCGCAACTCGCCCACGACGCGCCACCCTCGTACAGCAGACTTGCTGACGAGGGTTTTTTGTTGCCCGGAGCCAGAATCAGAGGAATTCGCAGTGAGCGCACCAACCGCACGGCCTCAACCCTCGCCGCGAAAGCCGGGGTCCGCCACCCCGACTCCCGCAGCTGCCGCGACGCAGCCCGCCAATCGACGCCAGGTCGCCCCCGAGCGGGTCACCGGCGCCCAGTCGGTGGTCCGCGCACTCGAGGAACTCGAGGTCGACACGGTATTCGGCATTCCCGGCGGCGCGATCCTGCCCGTCTACGACCCGATCTTCGATTCGCGGCGCGTGCGCCACGTGCTCGTCCGTCACGAGCAGGGCGCCGGGCACGCTGCCACCGGTTACGCCCAGGCCACCGGCAAGGTCGGCGTGTGCATGGCCACTTCCGGTCCGGGCGCGACGAACCTCGTCACCCCGCTCGCCGACGCGCAGATGGACTCCGTGCCCCTCGTCGCGATCACCGGCCAGGTCGGTCGCCCGCTCATCGGCACCGACGCCTTCCAGGAAGCCGACATCTCCGGCATCACGATGCCGATCACGAAGCACAACTTCCTGGTCACCGACGGCGCCGACATCCCGCGCATCCTGGCCGAGGCGTTCTACCTCGCCTCCTCGGGCCGACCGGGCGCGGTCCTCGTCGACATCCCCAAGGACATCCTCCAGGCACAGACCACCTTCAGCTGGCCGCCGGAGATGCACCTGCCCGGCTACCGCCCGGTGACGAAGCCGCACGGCAAGCAGGTCCGCGAGGCCGCGCGACTGATCGCCGACGCGAAGAACCCGGTGCTGTACGTCGGCGGCGGTGTCATCAAGGCCGAGGCGTCGGCCGAGCTGCTCGAGCTCGCCGAGCTGACCGGCATCCCGGTCGTTACGACGCTCATGGCCCGCGGTGCGTTCCCCGACAGCCACAACCTGCACTGCGGCATGCCCGGCATGCACGGCAACGTCGCCGCGGTGGCCGCACTGCAGAAGAGTGACCTGCTCATCACCCTCGGTGCCCGCTTCGACGACCGCGTCACCGGTCAGCTGGACTCCTTCGCGCCCGACGCCAAGGTCATCCACGCCGACATCGACCCGGCGGAGATCGGCAAGAACCGGCACGCCGACGTGCCGATCGTCGGTGACTGCAAGGAGGTCATCGTCGAACTGCTCGAGGCGATCCGCGCCGACCTGGCGACCGGCACGAAGCTCGACTACACGGCATGGTGGGCCTACCTCGACGACATCCGTCGCACCTACCCGCTGAGCTACGACCGTCCCACCGACGACACCCTGTCGCCGCAGTACGTCATCCAGGCCGTCGGTAAGCTCGCCGGTCCCGACGCGATCTACTGCGCAGGCGTCGGTCAGCACCAGATGTGGGCGGCGCAGTTCGTCGACTACGAGAAGCCGCGCACCTGGCTCAACTCCGGTGGTCTCGGCACCATGGGCTACGCGGTGCCCGCCGCGATGGGCGCCAAGATGGGTTGCCCCGACACCGAGGTGTGGGCCATCGACGGCGACGGCTGCTTCCAGATGACCAACCAGGAACTCGCGACGTGCGCCGTCGAGGGTGTGCCGATCAAGGTCGCGCTCATCAACAACGGCAATCTCGGCATGGTCCGGCAGTGGCAGACCCTCTTCTACGAGGAGCGATACTCGAACACCGACCTGGCGACGCACTCGCTACGCATCCCCGACTTCGTCAAGCTCGCCGAGGCCCTCGGCTGCGTGGGCATCCGCGTCGAGCGCGAGGAAGACGTCGAGCCTGCGATCCGCCGGGCGCAGGAGGTCAACGATCGTCCCGTCGTGATCGACTTCATCGTCGGCAAGGACGCGCAGGTGTGGCCGATGGTCGCCGCCGGCACGAGCAACGACGAGATCATGGCGGCTCGCGACATCCGGCCGCTGTTCGACGACGACGCCGCTGCCGACGATCCCGCCGTCATCCACGAGACCATCGACGCGCTCGAAACCCGCAGCGAGAACGCTGCGGCCCAGGAGGAGACCAAGTGAGCACGAGTCACACCCTCAGTGTTCTCGTCGAGGACAAGCCGGGCGTGCTCGCCCGAGTCGCATCGCTGTTCTCGCGACGCGGCTTCAACATCGAATCCCTTGCCGTCGGTGGCACCGAGGTGCCCGACATCTCGCGGATGACGATCGTGGTGACCGTCGACGAGTTCCCGCTCGAGCAGGTCACCAAGCAGCTCAACAAGCTCGTCAACGTCATCAAGATCGTCGAGCAGGAGGACGAGGCGTCCGTCGCCCGCGAACTCGTGCTCATCAAGGTGCGCGCCGACGCGAGTGTACGCACCCAGGTCATCGAGACGGTGAATCTGTTCCGCGCCAAGGTGATCGACGTCTCGCCCGAGTCGCTGACCATCGAGGCGACCGGTACGCGGTCCAAGCTCGACGCGCTGTTGCGCATGCTCGAACCGTACGGAATCCGCGAGATCGTCCAGTCCGGTGTCGTCGCCGTCGGACGCGGTCCGAAGTCCATCACGGCTACCCGTTAGCCTTAACACACCCATACTTGCTGAAAGAGGTAATCACTGTGGCAGTCGAGATGTTCTACGACGACGATGCCGACCTGTCGATCATCCAGGGTCGTAAGGTCGCCGTCATCGGCTACGGCAGTCAGGGACACGCGCACTCGCTGAGCCTGCGCGACTCGGGCGTCGACGTTCGCATCGGTCTGAAGGAGGGCTCGAAGTCGCGGGCCAAGGCCGAGGAAGCCGGTCTCACCGTCGGCACCCCCGCCGAGGTCTCCGAGTGGGCCGACGTCATCATGATCCTCGCGCCCGACACCGCCCAGGCGTCGATCTTCACCAACGACATCGAGCCCAACCTGAAGGACGGCGACGCGCTGTTCTTCGGCCACGGCCTCAACATCCACTTCGGTCTCATCACCGCTCCGGAGAACGTGACCGTCGCGATGGTCGCCCCCAAGGGTCCCGGCCACCTCGTGCGTCGTCAGTTCGTCGACGGCAAGGGGGTTCCCGCGCTCATCGCCGTCCATCAGGACCCCAAGGGTGAGGGCCAGGCGCTCGCGCTGTCCTACGCCAAGGGCATCGGCGGCACCCGGGCCGGCGTCATCAAGACCACCTTCAAGGAAGAGACCGAGACCGACCTCTTCGGCGAGCAGGCCGTGCTCTGCGGTGGCACCGAGGAGCTCGTCAAGACCGGCTTCGACGTCATGGTCGAGGCGGGCTACGCCCCCGAGATGGCCTACTTCGAGGTTCTCCACGAGCTCAAGCTCATCGTCGACCTCATGTACGAGGGGGGCATCGCCCGCATGAACTACTCGGTGTCCGACACCGCGGAGTTCGGCGGCTACCTCTCCGGCCCGCGCGTCATCGACGCCGGCACCAAGGAGCGCATGAAGGAGATCCTGAAGGACATCCAGGACGGCACCTTCGTCAAGCGTCTCGTCGCCAACGTCGAGGGCGGCAACAAGGAGCTCGAAGGTCTGCGCAAGCAGAACGCCGAGCACGGCATCGAGGTTGTCGGCAAGCAGCTGCGCGACCTGATGAGCTGGGTCGATCGCCCCATCACCGAGACGGCGTGACAGCCACCTGATCCGGTCACGGCGGCCCGGTACCCCTACGGGGGTGCCGGGCCGCCGTCGTCGGTGCGCGTGAGCGATGTCGCAGCCACGGGCCGAGGCCGCGGAGGATACTTGGCTGATGTGGCTCCTCGCCGCGTTCGGGCGGCTCCCGGGTGTCGCCACCGCACGGTCCTACCGGCGGGGGTGGCTGCGGGGCGACGTCACGGCGGGTCTCGCGCTCAGCGCCCTGCTCGTCCCCACCGGCATGGGATATGCCCAGGCGGCGGGACTGCCGCCCTACACCGGTCTCTACGCGACAGTGGTGCCGATGCTCGTGTACGCGGTGGTCGGTCCGTCCCGGATCCTCGTGCTCGGACCGGATTCCGCGCTCGCCCCGCTCATCGCGGCCGCGGTGATCCCGCTCGCCGCCGACGGTGACCCGCAGCGTGCGGTCGCCCTCGCCGGTGTGCTCGCCCTCCTCGTCGGGGCGATCCTCCTCGTCGGGGGGATACTCCGCTTCGGATTCCTGACCTATCTGCTCTCCACACCGATCCGGGTCGGTTTCCTCAACGCGATCGCGATCATCGTCATCGTCGGGCAGCTCCCGCTCCTGCTGGGCACCTCGGCCGACGAATCCGGTGTCGTCGCCGAGGTTCTCGACGTCGTCGACGACGTCTTCGAGGACGGTGTCGAACCGGTCGGACTTCTCCTCGGCGCCGGCACCCTCGCTGTGATCCTCGTGCTGCAGAAGGTCGTTCCCCGCATACCCGCGGTGCTCGTCGCGGTGGTCGCCGCCTCCGCGGCGGTCGAGGTGTTCGGGCTCACCGATCGGGTGGAGATGGTGGGGGCGCTGCCCTCCGGGATCCCCGCGCCCGTTCTGGGCGGTATCGAACGGGGAGACGTGATCGAACTGCTCGCACCCGCGGTCGCGGTCGCCGTCATCGCGTTCGCCGACACCGCGGTGCTGTCGCGCTCGTTCGCGCTCCGACGGGGCGAGGACGTGGACGGCAGTTCCGAGATGCGCGCCCTCGGTGTGGTGAACATCGCAGCCGGTGCGACGGGCGGATTCCCCATCTGCGGCAGCGGCAGTCGCACTCCCGTCCTCGAACAGGCCGGAGCGCGTACCCAGCTCGCGGGTGCCGTCGGAGCGGTGACGGTCGCGATCTTCCTGCTCGCCGCGCCGGGGGCGACGGCGTACCTGCCGCAGGCCGCGCTCGCTGCCGTCGTGATCGCCGCGGCGAGTGCGCTCGTCGATGCGAAGGGGCTCGGTCGCCTGTGGCGGGTCAACAAGATCGAATTCTGTTTGTCCTTCGCCGCATTCGTGGCGGTCGGTCTCGCCGGTGTGTTGAGGGGTGTACTCGTCGCGATCGCATTGTCGTTGGCGGTCGTGATCGTGCGTGCCTGGCAACCCCACCGGACCGAACTCGTCGAACTCGAGAACATCGCCGGATATCACGACCGGGAGCGGCATCCCGAGGGCCACCGCATCCCGGGTCTCGTGCTCGTGCGATTCGACGCTCCGCTGTTCTTCGCGAACGGTGTGATCCTCACGAAGTTCGTCCGTGAACTCGTCCGCGAACGCGAGGACCCTATCGAGTGGGTGGTACTCGCGGCCGAACCGATCACGGATCTAGACATCAGCGCCGTCGAGGAGATCGAACGTCTCGACGACTACCTCGCCCACAGGGGGATACGGCTCGCCTTCGCCGCGATGAAGGGGCCGGTCAAGGACAAGTTGCACCGGATGCAATCGGGGAATCGCTTCGGGGCCGGTCGATTCCATCCGACCGTCCGCACTGCCGTGGTGGCCTTCCGGCACCGGAACCAGCCCGGCATCGAGCGCAGTGTGCTCGACGCGCCCCCGCAGGACATCGTCCCGCCCCCGCGGAAGGATCGGCCCGCACCACCGTGATCCCGGTCCCGGTGGCCCCGTGGGAGGGGCCGGGGCACTAAACTGTGGGCGGTCGCGGGTGCCCACGCATGCTGTCGGGCGCGAGCGCCGTCGACCACTCACACATTCACGACACAGGGAGTCCGCACGTGAGCCAGAATGGCCGTCCAGTAGTCCTGATCGCCGACAAGCTTGCGCAGTCGACCGTCGATGCGCTCGGTGACGGTGTCGAGGTGCGCTGGGTCGACGGCCCCGACCGCCCCGCCCTGCTCGCGGCCGTGCCCGAGGCCCAGGCGCTGCTGGTCCGCTCCGCGACCACCGTCGACGCCGAGGTGCTCGCTGCGGCGCCCAACCTCAAGATCGTCGGTCGCGCCGGTGTCGGCCTCGACAACGTCGACATCGCTGCTGCCACCGAGCGCGGTGTGATGGTCGTCAACGCGCCCACCTCCAACATCCACTCCGCCGCCGAGCACGCGGTCGCGCTCCTCATGTCCGCGGCGCGGCAGGTTCCCGCCGCCGACCGCACCCTGCGTGAGCACACCTGGAAGCGGTCGAGCTTCAACGGCACCGAAATCCTCGGCAAGACGGTCGGCGTCGTCGGCCTCGGCCGCATCGGCCAGCTGTTCGCCCAGCGTCTCGCGGCGTTCGAAACCCACGTCATCGCGTACGACCCCTACTTGCCGGCCGCCCGCGCCGCACAGCTCGGCATCGAGCTCGTCGACATCGACGAGCTGGTCGCCCGCGCCGACTTCATCTCGGTGCACCTGCCCAAGACCAAGGAGACCGCCGGCCTGATCAACGCCGAGCGTCTGTCCAAGGCCAAGGACGGCGTCATCATCGTCAACGCCGCCCGCGGTGGCCTGATCGACGAGGACGCGCTGTACGACGCGCTCGTCGAAGGCAAGGTCCGCGCTGCCGGCCTCGACGTCTTCGAGACCGAGCCGTGCACCGATTCGAAGCTGTTCGACCTCGACAACGTCGTCGTCACCCCGCACCTCGGTGCATCCACCGCCGAGGCCCAGGACCGCGCCGGTACCGACGTTGCCAAGAGCGTGCTGCTCGCCCTCGCCGGCGAGTTCGTGCCCGATGCCGTCAACGTCTCCGGTGGCCCCGTGGGCGAGGAGGTCGCGCCGTGGCTCGAGCTCGTTCGCAAGCTCGGTCTGCTCGCCGGCACCCTCTCGCCCGAGGCCGTGCAGAACGTGCAGGTCGTCGTCAGCGGTGAGCTCTCGGCCGAGAACACCGACATTCTCGGCCTGGCCGCCCTCCGCGGCCTGTTCTCGGCGAGCAGCGACGAGCCCGTCACCTTCGTCAACGCCCCCAAGCTCGCGGAGCAGCGCGGCGTGACGGTCGAGGTCGAGAAGGTCAGCGAGGCCACCACGCACCGCAGCGCCGTCGAGGTCCGCGCCGTGGCGCCGGACGGACACGTCACGTCCGTCGCGGGTGCGCTCACCGGCCTGCAGCAGGTCGAGAAGATCGTCAACATCAACAGCCGCAGCTTCGACCTCCGCGCCGAGGGCCACAACCTGATCGTCCACTACCAGGACCGTCCGGGTGTCCTCGGAACGCTGGGCACCGTGCTCGGCAACGCGAGCATCGACATCCAGGCCGCGGCGCTGAGCCAGGACGCGGAGGGCCCCGGCGCCACCGTGATCCTCCGTGTCGACCGCGTCGTCGGCGACGCCGAGGTCGGACAGATCACCGAGGCGCTCGACGCGCGCGTCGCCCAGGTCGACCTGTCCTGATCCTTCGGTTCTCCATCATCCGGTGGCCGCGACCGTCTGCACGGTCGCGGCCACCGTCGCACAGGAAGTGAGTAGTGCTCATGAAACTTGCGGTCATCCCCGGTGACGGCATCGGTGTCGAGGTCACGGCGGAAGCTCTCAAGGTGCTCCGCGCCCTCGTCCCGGATCTCGAGACGACCGAGTACGACCTCGGTGCCCGCCGGTACAACGCGACCGGCGAACTCCTGCCCGATGCCGATCTCGCCGCGATCCGCGAGCACGACGCGATCCTCCTCGGTGCCATCGGCGATCCGTCGGTCACGCCGGGCATCCTCGAACGCGGTCTCCTCCTGAACATGCGGTTCGCACTCGACCACCACGTCAACCTGCGGCCGTCGCGCCTGTACCCGGGTTCGAAGTCGCCGCTCGCCGCCGACCACGAGATCGACTTCGTCGTCGTCCGCGAGGGCACCGAGGGCCCGTACACCGGCAACGGGGGAGCGATCCGCGTCGGCACCCCGCACGAGATCGCCACCGAGGTCTCGGTGAACACCTGGTTCGGAGCCGAGCGCGTGGTCCGCTACGCCTTCGAGCTCGCGCAGACCCGCCGCAAGCACGTCACGCTCATCCACAAGACGAACGTGCTGTCGAACGCCGGCGCCATCTGGACCCGCGCCGTCGAGACCGTCGGCAAGGAGTTCCCTGAGGTCACCACGGCCTACTGTCACATCGACGCCGCGACCATCTACATGGTCGACGACCCGTCGCGCTTCGACGTCATCGTCACCGACAACCTGTTCGGCGACATCATCACCGACCTCGCCGGCGCCGTAACCGGCGGTATCGGCCTTGCCGCGAGCGGCAACATCGACGCCTCGGGCACCAACCCGTCGATGTTCGAACCGGTCCACGGCTCGGCACCGGACATCGCCGGCAAGGGCATCGCCGATCCCACCGCGGCGATCCTGTCCACCGCCTTGCTGCTGCGCCATCTCGGGCGCGAGGAGGATGCTGCACGCGTCGAGCGGGCCGTCGAGGCCGACCTCGCGAATCGTGGCACCGGTCCGATCGTGACCACCGAGATCGGCGATCGGATCGCTGCTTCTCTTTGATCTCTGAGCGCGGATTCTCTCCGGGCACCGAGTTCTTCGGCACAAACGCGCGTGGCGCCGGCGGGTACGTCCCGTCCGGCGCCACGCGCGTTTCGCGTATCAGTCCTTCGGTATCACCGGGACCGCCGCTGCGGGAGCGATGGCGGCCAGGGCGAAGGCCGCGGGGAATCCGACCGCGGCAATGAGCCCACCGAAGACCGGTCCGACGGCCGCGGCGAACACGAACTGCCCGGTGTTCTGGATCCCGAGTGCGCGGCCGCCCCAGAACGGGCCGGCGATCTCCGCGACGGCAGTGAATGCCAACCCGTTCGGCGCCGAGGTCAGGATCGACGCGACGAGCAGGACGCCCACCGCGATCGCCGAATCCGTCCACGCCGTGACGGAGAGCGCGACCATCGACACGACGACCGATGCGGCGACGAGGCGCATCGGTCCCAGCCTGCTGCCCACCCGATCGGACCAGGCCCCGGTGACGACACGTCCGAGGGCGCCGAGGATCTGGGCGGCGGTGATGACGAGACCGGCGCCGACCTCGTCCCAGCCGCGGTCGGCGATGAGCCAGACCAGGGCGTAGGTCCACACGACGTACTGCGGAACGACGAGCAGGATCGACGCGAGATGGATCCGCGTGAGGGACATGGAACTCCGGTAGGGATTGCCGAGCACGCCTGCGCGCTCGGCCTCCACCCGTCCGGGTCGGGGCGGATCCACCACGCCGACCGCGCAGACGACGGCTGCGAGCCCGCACGCGAGCATGGGAAACGAGAGCGCCCAGGCGATCCCGTGGTCGCCCGCGAGAGTGGGGATGACGAGTGCGCCCGCGGCGACACCCAGCGGCACCGACATCTGCCGGATGCCCATCGCGAGGCCGCGCTGGTGCGGCGGGAACCATCCGACCACCACGCGACCGCTCGCCGAATTGGCGCTCACGGCGCCGGCTCCCGCACACATCAGCAATAGGCCGAGCAGTGCTGCGGAGGTGGTGCGGGACAGGTCCAGTGAGGTGGTCGCGCTCGCGAGTCCCATCGAGACGGCCGCGATCCCGAGTCCGGCGGCCAGCGCGAGACGTTCGCCGAACCGGTCGGCGATCGCGCCCCACACGACGAGCGTGAACACGCCGCCGAGGATCGGTGCGCCGGCGAGGGTTCCGGCCTGGGCGAGGGTGAAGCCACCCTCCTGGTTCAGGATTGGGATGAGGAAGGCGACGCCGTTGATGACGGTGGCCTGGGAGGCCTGGGCGAGGACGCCGAGGGCCAGGATCAGCCATCGGCGCCGACCGATGTCCGGAGTGTCCATGAGTCCCACTATCCGAGAAAGTCGTACCGTTATATGAAATCTTGGTCGGACTCTATACCCGCGGCACCCGGGCGTCGATCGCAGTGTGCGCGCACCGTTAGACTCCGGACATGCGCCTTGGTCGAATTGCCAGCCCGGATGGTGTCGCGTTCGTGAGCATCGAAGGGGAGGGGAAGTCCGCGACGGCGAAGGAGATCGCCGAGCATCCTTTCGGGAACCCCACCTTCACGGGCCGGAGCTGGCCCCTCGCCGACGTGCGGATTCTCGCCCCGATCCTCGCCACCAAGGTGATCGCGGTCGGTCGCAACTACGCCGCCCACGCCGCCGAGTCGGGCAACGAGGTCCCCGACGAGCCGATGATCTTCCTCAAGCCCAACACGTCGATCGTGGGCCCGGGCGCGCCCATCGTGATTCCGCCCACCACCTCGCTCGTCCATCACGAGGCCGAACTCGCCGTGGTCATCGGGCGTCCCTGCAAGGACGTCCCCGCCGCGAAGGCCCGGGAGGCGATCCTCGGCTACACGATCGCCAACGACGTGTCCGCGCGCGACCATCAGCGCAAGGACGGCCAGTGGGGCCGAGCCAAGGGCCACGACACCTTCTGCCCGCTCGGTCCGTGGATCGAAACCGACATCGACCCTTCCGATCTCGAGATCTCGGCGGAGGTCGACGGGCAGATCCGCCAACGCAGCCGCACCTCGAAGATGGTGCACGACATCCCGAAGCTCATCGAATGGATCTCCGGTGTCATGACCCTGCTGCCGGGCGACGTCATCCTCACCGGCACTCCCGAAGGTGTCGGACCGATCGAGCCGGGCAACACAGTCTCGATCACCGTCGAGGGCATCGGAACGCTCACGAATCCGGTCGTCGCCAAGGGATCCTGACCGGAGCTCGCTGCGGGGCGGATAGCCTGGGAAGGTCTCCCGTCGATCCTCAACCCTGAGCGAGTCATGACCACCAGCGAAGTACGCGTACGTTTCTGCCCGTCACCGACCGGAACCCCGCATGTGGGTCTGGTGCGCACCGCCCTGTTCAATTGGGCTTTCGCGCGTCATCACGGCGGCACCTTCGTGTTCCGCATCGAAGACACCGACGCCGCACGCGACACCGAGGAGTCGTACCAGGCGATCCTCGACGCCCTCCGGTGGCTTGGTCTCGAATGGGACGAGGGTCCGGAGGTCGGCGGACCGTACGAGCCGTACCGGCAGTCGCAGCGACGCGACCTTCACCTCGAGATCGTGCGGAAGCTCGTCGACTCCGGTGAGGCCTACGAGTCGTTCTCGACGCCGGAAGAGGTCGAGGAGCGGCACAAGGCCGCCGGCCGCGACCCGAAGCTCGGCTACGACAACTTCGACCGCGACCTCACCCCGGAGCAGCGGCAGGCATTCCTCGACGAGGGGCGCAAGCCGGTCGTGCGACTGCGCATGCCCGAAGAGGACCTCACGTGGAACGACCTGGTCCGCGGCGAGACCACTTTCAAGGCGGGCTCGGTGCCCGACTTCGCGCTGACCCGCGGCAACGGCATCCCGCTCTACACGCTCGTCAATCCCGTCGACGACGCGCTGATGAAGATCACACACGTCCTGCGCGGCGAGGACCTGCTGTCGTCCACCCCGCGTCAGCTTGCGCTGTACGCGGCGCTGCAGCGCATCGGCGTCACCGATTTCATGCCCGAGTTCGGCCACCTGCCGTTCGTGATGGGGCAGGGCAACAAGAAGCTCTCCAAGCGCGACCCGGAGTCCAACCTCTTCCTGCACCGCGATCGCGGGTTCATCCCCGAGGGCCTGCTCAACTACCTCGCTCTGCTCGGCTGGGGTCTCGCCGACGACCGCGACGTGTTCTCCCTCGACGAGATGGTCGCGGCCTTCGAGATCTCCAAGGTCAACTCGAACCCCGCCCGGTTCGACCAGAAGAAGGCCGACGCCATCAACGCCGAGCACATCCGCCTGCTCGAGCCGGAGGAGTTCGCGATCCGGCTGAAGGCGTACCTCGTCGAGCACGGCCGGATCGGGGCCGACGTCGACGACGCGCTCTTCCGGACGGCCGCCGACCTCGTACAGACCCGTATCGTCGTTCTCGGGGACGCGTGGGACCTGCTGAAGTTCCTGTTCGTCGACGACGCCGACTTCACGCTCGACGAGGTCTCCGCGGCGAAGAATCTCAAGGAGGATGCCGCGCCCGTGCTCGACGCCTCCGTCGCCGCCCTCGAGGGCCTGACCGAGTGGACCACGCCGGCGATCGAGGAGGCGCTCAAGAGCGCACTGATCGAGGGGCTCGAACTGAAGCCGAGGAAGGCCTTCGCTCCCGTGCGGGTCGCGGTGACGGGCTCGCACGTCAGCCCGCCGCTCTACGAGTCGATGGAACTGCTCGGCCGTGAGCGCACCCTTGCACGACTGCGTGCCGGGCGGGCGCGCATCGCCTGACCCCTGCATGGTCGCTCTCGGCCCGTCGTCGGCACCCGCCGGCGACGGGCCGAACTCCCTCCGGGCTCGATTTCATGCCACCGAGCTCGTCCTGAGCTCGATTGCACTCCTCTGACCAGCCGATTTGTAGTTGGTGGCGGGGTTGGTGCTAATCTTCTTCTCGGTTCGGAACGGAGGCCACAACGCCCGCAGGGCAGGCCGAAGGAACAAACCATTGGGGTATGGTGTAATTGGCAACACAGCTGATTCTGGTTCAGCCATTCTAGGTTCGAGTCCTGGTACCCCAGCTGAGACGCGGCGGTTTGCCCGCAACGTCTCAGCCAGCTATGCTGGCTGAGCTTCCTTCGGGAAGCGAAGAGAAGAAGTTCCATAGGCCCCCGTCGTCTAGCGGCCTAGGACGCCGCCCTCTCACGGCGGTAGCGTGGGTTCGAATCCCATCGGGGGTACAACGGACTACCCACCGATCTCCGGGTCGGTGGGTGTTCTTCTCTCGGAGGCGTCGACTCGTCGATTCCTCGGAAAGTTCCAGGCCCCCGTCGTCTAGCGGCCTAGGACGCCGCCCTCTCACGGCGGTAGCGTGGGTTCGAATCCCATCGGGGGTACAACCACGAAGGCTCTCCGATCATCGATCGGAGAGCCTTTCGCGTATGGGCGGTCAGTGCGCGGCGGACGGAAGATAGGCGGCCGTCGTGCCGCCGATCTCCATGGCAGGCATCCCGAGCTTGCAGTGATCCCACGAACGCACCCGCGCGGGCACCACACGGACGGCCACCCGTTTGTGCATCATCTGCTCCACCGCGGGGCGCGCCTCCTCCGTGTACGGGGCGGTGTACCGCTCCCACACGTCGCGGCAGACCTCGAACAGGCGGTCGTGGTCGTCCACGATCTCCGCCCGCCCCTCGATCGAGACGCCACGCAACTGGTCGTAGGTGTCGCCGGCCTCGACGAGGACGGTCACGCGATCGTCGCGCCGGAGGTTGACCACCTTCTGCGATTTCACCTTCGTCTCGAACCAGATCTCCCCGTCGAGCACCGCGTACCACATGGCGACGAGGTGCGGGGTGCCCGTCGGTCCGAGGGTCGCCAGGTTCGCGACCCGGCTGCGGTGGAGGAACTCGTCGATCTCCGACTCCGTCATCGTGATGCCTGCGCGGCGGTTGGTTCCCATGCGAAGCACTCTGGCAGAGCGTGGGGCCGCACGGCTGTCTTCCTCCCGCCCCGCCCGTGTCCCTCCTGGGCTCCACCCGGGAGGGACACGGGCATGCGGTCGGCCTCAGAGACGCTTCTGGAGCGCTTCTGCGGCGGCGAGGAGGTCGGCGGCCCAGCGGGCGCCCGGTCGGCGGCCCATGCGGTCGATGGGGCCCGATACGGAGATCGCGGCGATCACGCCACCGCTGCTGTCGCGCACGGGTGCGGCGACCGACGCCACACCGGGTTCGCGTTCGGCGGCGCTCTGCGCCCAGCCGCGGCGGCGGACCTCGACGAGCACGCGTTCACCGAAGGCCGCGTCGGGGAGGATGGCGCGCTGGGTCGCCGTATCGGCCCACGCGAGCAGAACTTTCGCGCCGGAGCCGGCCGTCATCGGAAGGCGTGCGCCGACGAGGACCGTGTCGCGCAGACCGGTCGGCGGTTCGAGAGCGGCGACGCAGACCCGCTGGGTGCCCTCGCGGCGGTACAACTGCACGCTCTCGCCGGTGATCTCGCGCAGACGGGGGAGGACGAGCGAGGCGGCCTCGACGAGCGTGTCGCCTGCGCCCGCGGACAATTCGGCCAGTCCGGGGCCGGGACGCCACTGTCCGTCGCTGTCGCGCATGAGGAGGCGGTGGACCTCGAGGCCCACGGCGAGACGGTGCGCCGTGGCACGGGGCAGGCCGGTCCGCGCGCACAACTCGTTGAGGTTGCACGGCTGTTCGGCAACCGCATGGAGGACTGTCATCGCTTTGTCCAGCACTCCGATCCCGCTATGCTGTCTCATAGGTCGATACCTCCGTCTCGCATAATGGGAAGCATATCGCATGCCGAGAACGGTGGGGACGACACCATACGCGGCCGGACAGCCCCCGGGATCCCGCGTTCGTCACGTACGACAAGGTGGAGAAGATGGCTGGAAAGACTCTGGCGGAAAAGGTGTGGGACCAGCACGTGGTCGTGCGCGGTGAAGGAGAGGGATCGGCGCGACAGCCGGACCTGATCTACATCGACCTGCATCTCGTACACGAGGTGACCAGCCCGCAGGCCTTCGACGGTCTGCGGCTGGCAGGACGCCCGCTGCGGCGTCCCGACCTCACGATCGCCACCGAGGACCACAACGTCCCCACGGTGGACATCGACAAGCCGATCGCCGACCCGGTCTCGCGCACACAGGTCGAGACCCTGCGCCGCAACTGCGAGGAGTTCGGTGTCCGTCTGCACCCCATGGGCGACCTCGATCAGGGCATCGTCCACGTGGTCGGCCCGCAGCTCGGTCTCACGCAGCCCGGCATGACGGTGGTGTGCGGCGACAGCCACACCTCCACCCACGGCGCCTTCGGCGCACTGGCGATGGGCATCGGCACCAGTGAGGTCGAACACGTCATGGCGACACAGACGTTGTCGCTGCGGCCGTTCAAGACGATGGCCATCAACGTCGGCGGCACCCTCGCGCCGGGAGTGACGAGCAAGGACCTCATCCTCGCGATCATCGCGAAGATCGGCACCGGCGGCGGACAGGGCTACGTCCTCGAGTACCGCGGCGAGGCGATCCGCGCACTGTCGATGGAAGCGCGGATGACCATCTGCAACATGTCGATCGAGGCGGGCGCCCGCGCCGGCATGATCGCCCCCGACGAGACCACCTACGAGTTCATCAAGGGCCGCCCGCACGCCCCGAAGGGCGCCGACTGGGATGCTGCCGTGGAGGCGTGGGAGCAGCTGAAGACCGACGACGACGCGGTTTTCGACGCCGAGGTCCACATCGACGGCAGCGCTCTGACCCCCTTCGTCACGTGGGGCACCAACCCGGGCCAGGGCGCTGCGCTCGGGTCCAGCGTTCCGGTACCCGAGGAGATCGCCGACGAAACCGAGCGGTCTGCAGCGGAAAAGGCGTTGCGCTACATGGATCTCGAACCGGGCATGCCGCTGCGCGACGTGAAGATCGACACCGTCTTCGTCGGCTCGTGCACCAACGGCCGCATCGAGGATCTGCGTGCCGTGGCGGATGTCCTGCAGGGCCGCAAGGTCGCCGACGGCGTCCGGATGCTCGTCGTGCCGGGTTCGATGCGGGTGCGCGCGCAGGCGGAGGAGGAGGGTCTCGGCGAGATCTTCACCGCCGCAGGGGCCGAGTGGCGTCAGGCCGGGTGCTCGATGTGCCTGGGCATGAACCCCGACCAGTTGGCGCCGGGCGAGCGTTCCGCGTCGACCTCGAACCGGAATTTCGAAGGACGGCAGGGCAAGGGCGGACGGACGCATCTCGTCTCGCCGGCCGTGGCCGCCGCAACCGCGGTGCGGGGAACGCTTTCCGCACCGGCGGATCTGGACTAGACCACAGGACCGACGAGGAGAATTTTCGATGGAAGCCTTCACCACCCACAGGGGCATCGGCGTCCCGCTGCGCCGCTCCAATGTCGACACGGATCAGATCATCCCGGCCGTGTACCTGAAGCGCGTCACCCGTACGGGATTCGAGGACGGTCTGTTCGCCGCATGGCGCAACGACCCGTCCTTCGTCCTCAACACCCCGCCCTTCGACCGCGGCAGCGTTCTCGTCGCCGGACCGGATTTCGGCACCGGCTCCTCGCGTGAGCATGCCGTGTGGGCGTTGTCGGATTACGGATTCCGGGTCGTGATCTCGTCCCGCTTCGCCGACATCTTCCGGGGCAACGCCGGAAAGGCCGGTCTGCTCGCCGCTCAGGTCTCGCAGGACGACGTCGAACTGCTGTGGAAGCTCATCGAGCAGCAGCCCGGACTCGAACTGGAAGTGGATCTCGAGAACCGGACGGTGACCGCCGGAACCACCGTGGTGCCGTTCACCATTGACGACTACACGCGGTGGCGTCTGCTGGAGGGTCTCGACGACATCGGATTGACATTGCGCCAGGTAGACGCGATTTCCGAGTACGAAAAGTCAAGGCCGTCATGGAAACCGAGTACCCTTCCGGCGCCCTGAAAACACCCCCGAACGCGCCTTCTCCGGGTCCGGTCCGACGCTCCCGTCGGGCCGGGCCCGGAGGTTATTTGCATGAGAATCCGCGTGGCACATAGACTCTTGCCCGTTTGCGGGTCTACCGTGGACTGGAGTCGGTCTGACGGTGGACCGTGTATGTGCGGAGGAAATCAATGAACAAGGCAGAACTGATCGACGTTCTGACCGAGAAACTCGGTTCGGACAGGCGCACCGCCACCGCGGCCGTCGAGCACATCGTGGACGCGATCGTTCGCGCCGTGCACGACGGTAAGAGCGTCACCATCACCGGATTCGGTGTCTTCGAGAAGCGTCGTCGGGCCGCGCGTGTCGCGCGGAACCCGCGCACGGGTGAGACGGTCAAGGTCAAGCCGACCTCGGTGCCGGCCTTCCGTCCCGGCCAGTCCTTCAAGAACATCATCGCGGGCACCCAGAAGCTCCCGGCTTCGGGTCCGGCCGTGAAGCGCGGTGCAGCTGCAGCGGCCAAGAAGACCGCGGCAGCGAAGAAGGCGGCGAAGAAGACCACGGCGGCGAAGAAGACCACGGCGACCAAGTCGACCGCGGCGAAGAAGACCACCGCAGCGAAGAAGACCACGGCGGCGAAGAAGACCACCGCCACCAAGTCGACTCCGGCGAAGAAGACCACCGCGGCGAAGAAGACCACCGCCACCAAGTCGACTCCGGCGAAGAAGACCACCGCCACCAAGTCGACCGCGGCGAAGAAGACCACCGCGGCGAAGAAGACCACGGCGGCCAAGTCGACTCCGGCGAAGAAGACCACCGCCACCAAGTCGACCGCGGCCAAGAAGAGCCCGGCCAAGAAGACCACGGCCCGCAAGAGCACCAAGAAGTAACACCCACCCGCGATGCGGCTCGCACACGTGCGAGCCGCACAGGTGAGACGACGGCGGCCACCGGACATCCGGTGGCCGCCGTCGTGTGTACTCGGTCAGATGCTCTCGTCGTCCGCCGGTGGACGGCCCGTGGGAAGAGGGCTGTCGAGGTGGTCGGCTGCGACGAGACGATCGCCGCGCAGCGACAACACCCACATGCTCGCCTTCCGGTTCCGCGCCGGAGGCAGCGCGAGACCGTCGCGCTCGGCCCACCACTCCAGCAGCGGCGGGATCACCTTGCCCTGACTGCAGATCACGGGAGTGCCGGGACCGGACGCGATCTCCAGCGCCCGCTTGCGGCCGCGGTCCGGATCGGCGCGGTACTCCTCCTCCGACAGGGACGGCTCGATCGCGATCTCGAGTCCGTGCCGGGAGGCGAAGGGTTCGACCGTCGCGATGCACCGCGTGCGGTCGGCGGACACCACGCTGTCGCCGCCGAATGCCGTCAACTGCGGAACGAGAGCCTCGGCCTGCGCCCGTCCGGACGCATCGAGGGGCCGGTAACGGTCGTCGCCCTTGTACTTCTTCCGACTACCCGCCTTGGCGTGCCGCACGATCAGCGCCATGGTCGTGTCCAACGGCACCCGGCGGAACCGGCGCAGGACACTGCGGTCCATCGGATAGGACAACAGATCGAATGCCTCTTCGGGGGACACCCAACGCAATTCGTCAACCTCGTCATTGGGCGCGAACTGCCCGTCGAGGCACCGCGCAGCCCAGTAGTCCACCCGCTTGAGCTTGCGGTGACCCGGAACGGGGTAGACGACCTTCCCGAGACTAATGCCGAGCGCGGAGCGGAATCCGGTCTCCTCCTCGATCTCCCGCACCGCGGCAACCACGGCCGTCTCACCCGCGTCGAGCTTGCCCTTCGGAAAGGACCAGTCGTTGTAGCGCGGGCGATGCACGAGCGCGACCTGCACATCGTCCGGAGCGTTCTCGTCGACAGGACGCCACAGGACCGCGCCCGCCGCGAAGATGTTGGCCTTCACGGGCTTGTCGCGTGATTCGGTCAACGTTCCCTCCACCTCAGGACGCACGACTACGCATGAGTTCGACCTGGTGGTCGCGGGCAGCGGTTCCCGGCTCGGGGGACGCCGTCCAGGTGCCGTCGCCCTCGAGAATCCAGCAGCGGGTGACCGGGTCGAGCGCGGAATCGAAGATGCCGTCCAACTGCGCTGCGAGCCGGGTGTTCTTCACCTGCACCATCACCTCGACGCGACGGTCGAGGTTCCGGTGCATCATGTCGGCGCTACCGATCCAGTACTCGTCGCTGCCCCGGAAATGGAACAACCGCGAATGTTCGAGGAACCGCCCCAGAATCGAGCGCACCGTGATGTTCTCGCTCAGGCCGGGCACGCCCGGCTTGAGGGCACAGATCCCGCGCACGACCACCTCGGTCCGCACCCCCGCCCGCGACGCGCGGTAGAGCGCGTCGATCACCTGCTCGTCGACGAGGGCGTTGGCCTTGAGCCGGATCCCGCTGGGGCGACCGGCCGCGTGGTGCTCGATCTCACGCTCGACGCGTTCGATGATGCCCTTGCGGACTCCGTGCGGTGCGACGAGCAGATTGCGGTACTGCGCCTTCCGGGAGTATCCGGTGAGGGTGTTGAACAGGTCGGTGAGGTCGGCGCCGATCTCGGGTGACGACGTGAGCAGGCCGACGTCCTCGTAGAGACGAGCGGTCTTCGGGTTGTAGTTGCCGGTGCCGATGTGGCAGTAGCGGCGGATCGTCGAACCCTCGCGCCGCACGACCAGACAGGTCTTGCAGTGTGTCTTCAGACCTACGAGTCCGTATACGACGTGGACACCGGCCTGTTCGAGCTTGCGCGCCCACTTGATGTTGGCCTGCTCGTCGAAGCGTGCCTTGATCTCCACGAGCGCGACGACCTGCTTGCCCGCTTCGGCAGCGGCGATCAGGGCGTTGACGATGGGGGAGTCGCCCGACGTCCGGTACAGCGTCTGCTTGATCGCGAGGACCTGGCTGTCGGCGGCGGCCTGTTCGATGAACCGTTGCACGCTCGTGGAGAACGAGTCGTACGGGTGGTGGACGAGGATGTCGCCCTCGCGCAGGGTGGAAAACACGCTCTTCGGTGTCTCTCGCTCGCCGAAGGCGGGATGGGTCGCCGGCACGAAGGGGGCGTCCTTCAGATCCGGTCGGTCGACGGCGTGCACCTGCCACAGCGACGACAGATCGAGCAGCCCGGGCAACTGGACGACGTCCACCCGATCGACGTCGAGTTCGCGCAACAGGAGGTCGAGCATGTGCTCGGTCATGTCGTCCGACACCTCGAGCCGCACGGGAGATCCGAAGCGCCGCCGGGCGAGTTCGCGTTCGAGGGCTTGAAGGAGATCCTCGTCGCGGTCCTCCTCGACCTCGAAGTCGGCGTTGCGGGTGACGCGGAATGCGTGGTGCTCGACGATCTCCATGCCCGGGAACAACACGTCGAGATGGGCGGCGATCAGCTCCTCGAGCGGGAGGAAGGCCGGCAGTCCGTGCGACGAACCCGCGCGATCGACCCGGACGAACCGATCGACGTTGTCGGGCACCTTCACGCGCGCGAAGTGTTCACCGGACGACTGCGAATCCTTGACCGTGACAGCGAGGTTCAGGGACAGGCCGCTGATGTACGGGAAGGGGTGTGCGGGATCGACCGCGAGCGGCGTCAGGACCGGGAAGACCTGGTCGGCGAAATACTGTGTCAGTCGTCGGCGTTCGTCCTCCGTCAGATCCGCCCATCGGATGATCGAGATGCCTTCGGCCGCCAGGGCGGGCATGACCGAGTCGAGGAAGACCTGCGCCTGGCGACCGGCGAGTTCGCGCGTGCTCGACGCGATGAGCGCGAGCTGGGCGCGCGGGGTCAGTCCGTCCGCGGACCGGACCGACAACCCCGTCTCGGCGCGACGTTTCAGCCCGGCGACCCGCACCATGTAGAACTCGTCGAGATTCGACGCGAAGATCGCGAGGAACTTGGCGCGTTCGAGCAACGGCTGCGAGGTGTCCTCCGCGAGCGCGAGAACGCGGGCGTTGAAATCGAGCCAGCTCTGTTCGCGGTTGAGATAGCGGTCGACGGGAAGCGTGTTGTCGTGATCGGTCCTCGACTGCAGTCCCGTCGCGGCCGGAGGGGCGCTGGTGGCGGTCGCTACGCGACCGGCGGGTCGTGCGGCACCGGATGGTGCCGCGTGCTCGGAACTCGTGGGATCGGGGGAATCGCCGTTGGTCACGAGTTCATTGTTGCAGAGCGACGGCTCCCTGCAGCGCTGTCGCACGGGTGGCACAGGGGGAACTCGACCGTGTCGAGCACGGCCGCGGTGGCCGGTCCGACGCCGAGTTGCAGTGCGGCGGCAAGATCGTCCGGTGTGTCCACATCGAGTCGCAGTCCGGGGAGGGCGTCCGGTACCGGGTACGCACCGGCATCGATGTGGCGACCGGCCGATCCCGGACCGAACGACAGTGGCGGCAGGGTGCCGCTCACGCAGTGCAGCAACGCCGTCGTACCGCTCGCCGTGTGGTCGACGACCACGGCCGTTCCGGTCCGCCGCGCAGTCTCGCGTGCGAGCACGAAATCCTCGGGCCGCAGGGACGGAAGGTCGGCCTGCAACGCCACGAGTTCGGCGCCGGGTGCGTGCTCCCGCGCCCGGCGGGCCGCTGCGAGCAGTGCGGAGTTCAGTGGGTCGGGGGAGTCGGGACGCACCGGATCGGGGAGGACGTCCGCGCCGCAGTCCAGCGCCGCGGCCGCGACCCGCTCGTCGGCGGTGACGACGGTGACCGTCACGTCTCCGGCGGACAGCGCCGCCGTCACGGTGTCCTGCAGCATCGCAAGCACCAGTGATTCCCGTGCTGCCGGGTCGAGGACGTGCGAGAGCCGCGACTTCGCCAGGCCGAGGGCCTTGACGGGAACGAGCACGTGCGTCGCGGGCATTGCCCGATTGTGCCATCAGTATCGAATCGCACGGTCGCGCCAGGTGACGAACCGCACGACCGCCCGGTGCGACCGGGTCGTGTGCGGTCCGTCCTCCGACCCGGCGCGGTGTCGGTGGAGCCTGCGCGATACTGGGTGCGACCGTGGGTGGTGACCGCCCGGACCGAACCGGTCGCGACCGCCCGCTCCAGGCCGATCGCGAGCGTGAGTGCCGGGCATCGGATGAGAGTGAGGATGGCGTGACCACAGCAGCAGTTCTGGGCGCGGGTTCGTGGGGGACGGCGTACGCCAAGGTGCTGGCCGACGCCGGAACGGACGTGACGATCTGGGCGCGGCGCGAGGAGGTGGCGCGTGGCATCGCCGAGCGGCACGAGAACTCCGACTATCTACCCGGTGTGAAACTGCCGCACTCGCTGAAGGCGACGGCCGATCATCGGGTGGCCCTCGAGGGCGCCGATTTCGTGGTCCTCGCCGTCCCGAGTCAGACCCTGCGTACCAATCTCGAGGAGTGGAAGGCAGATATCGGACCGGACGCGACACTTCTCAGTCTCGCCAAGGGAATCGAGAGCGGCACCCTGATGCGCATGAGTCAGGTGATCGGTCAGGTCACCGGCGCCGAGCAGAATCGCATCGCCGTGCTGTCCGGCCCCAACCTCGCCCGTGAGATCGCCGAGGGGCAACCGGCCGCGACCGTCATCGCGTGCCCCGATTCCACCCGCGCCATGGAGATCCAGAAATCCTGCGCCACAAAATATTTCCGTCCGTACACGAACTCCGACGTCATCGGCTGCGAGGTCGGCGGCGCCTGCAAGAACGTCATTGCCCTCGCGTGCGGCATGGCCGCCGGGGTCGGGCTCGGTGAGAACACCGTCGCGAGCATTATCACCCGCGGTCTCGCCGAGATCACCCGGCTCGGAACCGCCCTCGGGGCCAAGCCGGCCACGCTCGCCGGTCTCGCCGGTGTCGGCGATCTCGTCGCCACATGTACGTCCCCGTTGTCCCGCAACCGTTCGTTCGGCGAACGACTCGGCCGCGGTGAGTCCCTCGAGAGCGCGCAGGAGGCCACCCACGGTCAGGTGGCCGAAGGGGTCAAGTCGTGCACCTCGGTCCGCGCCCTCGCAGCGAGTTACGACGTCGAGATGCCGCTCACCGACGCCGTGCACCGCGTGTGCCACGAAGGCATGTCGGTGCAGGACGCGATCGGGCAGCTGCTCGGACGCCGGATCAAGCCGGAATGAGTGGCATGACGGGCGATTCGACTCGCTGTGTGAAGGCAGTTGCACACGAGGGTGTTCCGGGCTCCCCGCTGCAGGCGGGACCGGTCTTCGCGGCGCCGTATCTCCTCGGGGAGGACGAGCGCGACGACGTCGACACCTATGCGCGGGCCTCGAATCCCGGCTGGCGCGCACTCGAATCAGCGCTCGCCGACCTCGAGCACGCCTCGGCCGCCCGCGTCGTCGGCTCGGGAATGTCGGCGATCACGGTCGCCCTGCGATCCCTCGTGGCCCCGGGCGGCACGGTCGTCGTCCCCTCCGACGGTTACTACCAGGTGCGCGCGTACGCGCAGGAATTCCTGGCGCCGCACGGAGTGAAGGTCGTCGAGATGTCGGTCGCGGAGTTCGGTGACGGCACCCTGACCGACGTTCTGGTGACCGCTCCCGACAATTCCGTCGTACTGGTCGAGACCCCGTCGAATCCAGGCCTCGACACTGTCGACCTGCGCGCGATCGCGACCGCGTGCCACGTCTCCGACGCGCTCCTGCTCGTCGACAACACCACCGCCACACCCCTGGGCCAGCTGCCCCTCGACCTCGGCGCCGACGTCGTGGTGGCCAGCGGGACGAAATCGCTCAGCGGACACAGTGACCTGCTGTTCGGATACATCGCCGTCGCCGATCCCGAACTGCTGCCCGCGATCGACCGGGAACGACTGTTGTCGGGAACCGTGCTGGGACCCTTCGAGACCTGGCTCGCGCACCGCAGCCTCGGCACCGCCGGACTGCGCTTCGAACGGCAGTGCGCCAACGCGCTCGCCGTCGCCGGGATGCTGCTCGAGCACGCCGCTGTCACGGACGTCCGCTATCCCGGACTCGCCGGCGACCCCGCCCACGCCGTGGCGGCCGGCCAGATGAGCCGCTTCGGCCCCCTCGTCACCTTCCGGCTACCCGGCCGCGACGAGGTGCACCGCTTCGTCCGCGCGGCCACGCTCGTCGCACCCGCCACCAGCTTCGGCGGTATCCACACGACAGCGGATCGTCGCGCACGATGGGGCGATGCGGTGCCGGAGGGATTCGTCCGGTTGTCGTGCGGAATCGAGGACACCGCGGATCTGCTCGCCGATCTCGACGCGGCGCTGAAGGAGACGACCCTCCACCGAGGGAGACCGGAGCCCGCGGAGACATAGCAGGGTGTCCGGCCCCACCCGCCTAGGACTCGCTCGACACGCGGAGATCGCCACCCGGTACGGTTCGACACGTGAGTATGCCCCGAACCCGGGTGGCCGTCGTCTTCGGTGGTCGCAGCAACGAACATTCCGTCTCCTGCATCTCGGCAGGGAGCATCCTGCGCAACCTGGATCCGGAGAAGTACGAGGTCGTGCCCATCGGCATCACTCCCGAGGGCGCATGGGTCCTCGGCGACGCGGACCCGGCCGGCCTCGCCGCGGCCGGTCGCGAACTGCCCGTCGTCGCAGGCGACGGCTCCGATCTCGTCCTCACCGCGGATCCGACCCGCGGTGGCGACATCGTCGCCCTCGACGAGGGCTCCTACGGCCGGGTGCTCGCCTCGGTCGACGTGGTGTTCCCCGTCCTGCACGGCGCCTACGGCGAGGACGGCACCATCCAGGGTCTGCTCGAACTCGCGGACATCCCGTACGTCGGTCCCGGGGTTCTTGCCAGCGCCGCCGGGATGGACAAGGAGTTCACCAAGAAACTGCTCGCGGCCGAAGGCCTGCCCGTCGGCTTCCAGATCGTCCTGCGTCCCGGCACCGCGACCCTCACCGAGGAGCAGAAGACCCGCCTCGGCCTGCCCGTCTTCGTCAAGCCCGCCCGCGGCGGATCGTCCATCGGCATCAGTCGCGTGGCCGACTGGGCCGCCTTCGACGACGCCGTCGCGAAGGCCCGGCAGCACGACCCCAAGGTCATCGTCGAGTCCGCGATCATCGGCCGCGAGGTGGAGTGCGGCGTGCTCGAGTTCCCGGACGGCGACGTCCGCGCGAGTGTCGTCGCCGAGATCCGCATGCCCGACACCTCCGACGACCACGAGGCGTTCTACGACTTCGACACGAAGTACCTCGACGACGTCTGCGAGTTCGACGTCCCGGCCAAGCTCGACGAGGAGACCTCCGACCGGATCCGCGAACTCGCGGTCCGGGCGTTCCGCGCCCTCGACTGCCACGGCCTGTCCCGCGTCGACTTCTTCGTCACCGAGGACGGACCGGTGATCAACGAGATCAACACGATGCCCGGATTCACCTCCATCTCGATGTATCCGAGGATGTGGGACGCCACCGGAGTGGAGTACGCCGAGCTGCTGTCGATCCTGGTGGAGACGGCGCTGGCGCGGGGCACCGGCCTGCGCTGACGGCACACGGCCTGTCGGCTTCCGCGAGGACCCGACTAGGCTGGATACATGACTGCCGTGACCCCCGACTCAGCTGCGACCGACGCCGGCACGGACACCCGTGAGGCCGTCCACGAAGCTGCGCGTCGCGCCCGCGTGGCCTCCCGTCGTCTCGCGTTGCTCACCACCACCGAGAAGGACGCGGCTCTGCACGCCGCGGCCGACGCTCTGCTCGCCGCCGCCGACACCGTCCTCGCCGCGAACGCGGAGGACATCGAGGCCGCCCGCGCCGGTGGCACCGAAGAGGCCATCCTCGACCGCCTGCGCCTGACCTCTGCCCGGATCGACGGGATCGCCGCCGGCCTGCGCCAGGTGGCCGGACTGCCCGACCCGATCGGCGGCGTCGTCCGCGGCTCGACGCTGCCGAACGGTCTCGAGCTGCGCCAGGTGCGCGTCCCGCTCGGCGTGGTCGGCATGGTCTACGAAGCACGGCCCAACGTCACGGTCGACGCATTCGGTCTCGCTCTGAAGTCCGGCAACGCCGCGCTGCTGCGCGGCTCGTCGTCCGCGGCCCGCTCCAACGCCGCGCTCGTCGAGGTGCTGCGCGCCTCGCTCGAGAGCCGGGGCATCCCCGCCGATGCCGTGCAGCTGCTGCCGAGCGCCGACCGCTCGTCGGTCACGCATCTGATCCAGGCCCGAGGCCTGGTCGACGTCGTGATCCCGCGCGGTGGCGCCGGTCTGATCGCCGCGGTGGTGCGCGACGCGACCGTCCCCACGATCGAGACGGGCACCGGCAACTGCCACGTCTACGTCCACTCGGCGGCCGATCTGGAGATGGCGGAGAAGATCGTGATCAACGCGAAGACCCGCCGGCCCAGCGTGTGCAACACCGCCGAGACGATCCTCGTCGACAAGGCGATCGCCGACACCGCCGTCCCGAAGCTCCTGCAGGCATTCCAGCAACACAGCGTGACGGTCCACGGCGACCTGCCCGGCCTCGTGCCCGCGACCGACCAGGACTGGTCCGACGAGTACCTCTCGCTCGACGTCGCCCTCGCGGTGGTCGACGACCTCGACGCGGCCGTCGACCACATCGACCGTTACGGCACCGGCCACACCGAGGCGATCGTCACCTCGGACCTCGCCGCTGCTCGGGAGTTCACGACGCGCGTGGACGCCGCAGCCGTTATGGTCAACGCTTCGACGGCGTTCACGGACGGCGAGCAGTTCGGATTCGGCGCGGAGATCGGCATCTCCACCCAGAAGCTGCACGCTCGCGGCCCGATGGGTCTGCCCGAACTGACGTCGACGAAGTGGGTGGTGTGGGGCGACGGCCACACCCGTCCCGCCTGATCGAGACCGGCCCGACGAAAGGAACCAGTGTGGATCGTGCGCTGCCCACCACCCCGCCGATCTTCGCGGACGTCCAGGACGTCGTCGATCGTCTGGCCGGTACCGGTTATCTCGCCGACAAGTCCACCGCGACCGCGGTGTTCCTCGCCGATCGCCTCGGCAAGCCGTTGCTGATCGAGGGACCCGCGGGCGTGGGCAAGACCGAACTTGCCCGCGCCGTCGCCGAGACCTCCGAGGCCGAACTCGTGCGCTTGCAGTGCTACGAGGGCGTCGACGAGTCCCGCGCACTGTACGAGTGGAACCACGCCAAGCAGATCCTGCGCATCCAGTCGGCAGGGGCGACCGCCGCGGCGGGCGAGTCGTGGGACCGCACCAAGGAAGACGTCTTCTCCGAGGAGTTCCTGCTGTCGCGGCCGCTGCTCACCGCGATCCGCCGCGAGGATCCGACCGTGCTGCTCGTCGACGAGGTCGACAAGGCCGACGTGGAGATCGAAGGCCTGCTGCTCGAGGTGCTCAGTGACTTCGCGGTCACGGTGCCCGAACTCGGCACCATCCGGGCCACCCGCAAGCCGTTCGCGGTGCTCACCTCGAACGCCACCCGCGAGTTGTCCGAAGCGCTCAAGCGCCGGTGCCTGTTCCTGCACCTGGACTTCCCCGACGCCGACCTCGAACGACGCATCCTCGCCAGCCGGGTCCCCGATCTGCCCGACGCGCTCGCCGACCAACTCGTACGCACGGTCCGCGTGCTCCGCGGCATGCAGCTCAAGAAGGTGCCGTCGGTGGCCGAGACGATCGACTGGGGTCGCACCCTGCTCGCACTAGGACTCGACACCCTCGACGACACCGCGCTGCGCAGCACGCTCGGCGTGATCCTCAAGCACCAGTCCGACCAGATCCGCGCTGCCGCCGAGCTCCGGTTGAACTGACATGGCCGCCGCGCACCTTCCCGGATCCGAGGCGCCCCCGGCACCCCACGGACTGCCCGGGCACCTGGTCGGATTCGTCGAGGCGCTGCGCCGTCGCGGCATCGCGGTCGGGCCGTCCGAGACGGTCGACGCCGGACGGGTCATGACGGTGCTCGATCTCCTCGATCGGGAGGCCCTCCGCGAAGGCCTCGCGTGCACCCTGCTCCGCCGGTCCACACACCGGCCGACCTTCGACGCCCTGTTCGACCTGTGGTTCCCGCCCGCGATCGGACGCCGCGAGGCCACCGACCCTCAGGCGAGCATCCCACGCACCCCCACGGGGGAGGTCGACTTCGAGGCCCTACGCGATCTCATCGCCGAGCTGCTGTCCGACGAGTCGCCGGAGGCACTCGAGGCCTCCGAGATGCTCGTCTCCGCCATCGTCGAGGAACTCGGCCAGTATGCGTCGTCGAACGGCCCGTCCTTCTCGGCCTATCAGGCGCTTCGCGACGTCTCCCCGGACACCCTGCTCACGAAGATCCTCGAGGGACTGCTCGGCAACAGCACCCGCGAGGAACGCGACGACGCCGCCTACGAGAGCGAGGTCGCGCGGCGCACCGCCGCCCAGCGCATCGCCGATTTCCGGGCGATGGTCGAACGGGAGACCCGGCGACGCACCGCCGAGCAGCTCGGCCGCGAACGCGTCGAGAAGTACGGGGTGCCCAAGCTTGCCGAGGAGGTCGACTTCCTGCGCGCGTCCGACGCGGAACTCGTCGCCCTGCGCCGCAGCGTCATGCCGCTCGCGCGTCTGCTCGCGAGCCGTCTCGCGGCGCGCCGCCGGCGCGCTCGTGCCGGCGCCATCGACCTGCGGCGCACACTGCGCAAGTCCATGTCGACCGGTGGCGTGCCCATCGACCTGGTCAACCGCAAGCCCCGTCCGGCGCGTCCCGAGCTCGTCGTGCTCTGCGACGTCTCCGGCTCCGTCGCCGGCTTCTCGCACTTCACGTTGCTGCTCGTGCACGCCCTGCGCGAACAGTTCTCCCGCGTGCGCGTGTTCGCGTTCATCGACACCGCCGACGAGGTCACCCATCATTTCGCCGCAGGGTCCGATCTGGGCGAGTCCATGTCGCGGATGCTGAAGGAAGCGGAGCTGATCACCTACGACGGTCACTCCGACTACGGACACGCCCTCGGCGGCTTCGCCGAGAACCACGCCCACGCCCTCACCAGCCGCAGCTCGCTGCTGATCCTCGGCGACGGCCGCACGAACTACCGCAATCCGAACCTCGAAGTCCTCGAACATCTCGTGTCCGTCGCACGGCACGCGCACTGGCTCAATCCCGAGCCGAAGGGACAATGGGGTTCGGGGGATTCGGCCGCCAGGGTCTACAGCGAGGTCGTCACGATGCACGAGTGCCGGTCGGCGCAGCAGCTCGCAACGGTGGTGGCGAGTCTGCTCCCCGTGTGAACCCGTAAGCTGGACAACCGTGCATCAGCCAACGGATCGGCCCTCGGCCCCCAGGCGCCGCCTGGGCGTCATGGGTGGAACGTTCGACCCGATCCACCACGGACACCTCGTGGCGGCCAGCGAGGTCGCCGCGAGCTTCGACCTGGACGAAGTGATCTTCGTGCCCACCGGGCAACCCTGGCAGAAGACCGGACGCGACGTCAGCCCCGCCGAGGACCGTTACCTGATGACGGTGATCGCGACCGCATCCAACCCGCGGTTCTCCGTCAGCCGCGTCGACATCGATCGACGCAAACCCACCTACACCGTCGACACCCTGCGCGATCTCAGCGAGCAGTATCCCGACGCGGATCTGTACTTCATCACCGGCGCGGACGCACTGGGATCGATCCTGTCCTGGCAGGACTGGCAGACCCTGTTCGACCTCGCCCGCTTCGTCGGGGTGTCCCGGCCCGGATACGACCTTCACGCCGAACACCTGGCACCGCATCTGGACGAACTCCCGGCCGAGGCGGTGAGCCTGGTGGAGATCCCGGCACTGGCGATCTCCTCCACGGACTGCCGCAGGAGGGCCCGCGAGAACCGTCCCGTCTGGTATCTGGTCCCCGACGGAGTGGTGCAGTACATCAGCAAACGCCGGCTCTACCGCACGAATACGCACCCCGACGGAGATCCCGTCCCGGTGTTCGACGGAAACACCCCCGGCACCATCGAGAGAAAGAGCACGCAGTGAGCGCAACGGCAGAAGCCACGGAGATGGCCCGAATCGCAGCCCTGGCCGCCGACGAGAAACTCGCCACCGACGTCGTGGTGCTCGACGTGTCCGAGCAACTGGTGATCACCGATTGCTTCGTCATCGCGTCCGCACCCAACGAGCGTCAGGTCAACGCCATCGTCGACAACGTCGAGGAGAAGCTGCGCGAGGCCGGCCACAAGCCCGTCCGCCGCGAGGGCACCCGCGAGGGACGGTGGACGTTGCTCGACTACGTCGACGTTGTGGTGCACATCCAGCACGAGGACGAGCGCAACTTCTATGCCCTCGACCGCCTGTGGAAGGACTGCCCGACCATCGAGGTCGACGGTGTGGGTGGCCCCCGTTCGGCGATCGACGCCGCCGACTCGCCGGAGGACGTGTGAGTCGTCCGGAGGAGGGTTCGCAGAGCCCGCGGGTGCGGCAGCTGGTGCTGCTGCGCCACGGCCAGACCGAGTACAACGCCACGCGGCGGATGCAGGGCCAGCTCGACACCGACCTCTCCGAGCTCGGCCGGCAGCAGGCGCTCGCCGTCGCCGACGCGATCGCCCGGTTCGATCCGCTCGCCGTCGTCTCGTCCGATCTGCGCCGCGCCTACGACACGGCGACCGCGCTCGGCGATCGCATCGGGCTGCCGGTCGCGATCGACACGCGGCTGCGCGAGACGCATCTCGGCGAATGGCAGGGCCTGACCCACACCGAGGTCGACGCCGTGGCCCCGGGCGCGCGCAGCGCGTGGCGCGCCGACGCGACCTGGGCACCGCCGGGTGGCGAGAACCGGATCGACGTCGCGCGGCGCAGCATGGCCGTCGTCGGCGAACTGCTCGACAAGTACGAGGACTGGAGCGATCGGCCCATCGTGCTGGTCGCACACGGGGGTCTGATCGCCGCGCTCACCGCCGCCCTGCTCGACCTGCCCGTCGATCGGTGGTCCGTCCTCGGCGGTCTCGGGAACACCGGCTGGGTGCAGCTCAGCGGATACGGCGAGGTGCCGTCCTGGCGCCTCGACGTCTGGAACGCGTCGGCCACAATGGCGCCCGATGACGTCCTCTGAACCCACGCCGATCGGAACCGACGCCGCCCCGCAGCGCCCGGTCCTGCTGGTGATCGGTGACTCCCTGAGCTACTACGGCCCGAAGGGCGGCCTGCCCGCCGACCATCCGCAGATCTGGCCCAACCTGGTCGCGGCCGAACTCGGATGGGACGTCGAACTCGTCGCCCGGATCGGGTGGACCACACGCGACGCGTGGTGGGCCATGACCCAGGACCCGCGGGTGTGGGCCGCGATCCCGCACGCCGGAGCCGTCGTCCTGGCCGTGGGCGGGATGGACACCCTCCCGTCCCCGCTGCCCACCGCACTGCGGGAGGGCCTGCGCTACATCCGCCCGCCGGCCCTGCGTCGCGCGGCGCGTAACGCCTACGGGTGGTTGCAGCCGCGACTGTCACCGCTCGGGCGACCGGTGGCGCTCCCACCCCGGGTCAGCGTCGAGTACCTCGAAACGATCAGGGACGCATTGGCATACATGCGCCCTGATCTGCCCGTCATCGGCACCATGCCGTCGGTGCACCGCAGCGAGCAGTACCGGTCGGTGCATGCCGGCCGGCTCCCCGCGGCACGCGCGATCACCCGCTGGGCGGCCGAGAAGTCGGTTCCCCTCGTCGATCTCGCCGAAGCGGTGCGGGAGAACGTCTTCTCCGACGACGCCAATCCCGACGGGATCCACTGGGGTTGGGAAGGACACCGCCGTGTCGCCGCCGCTGTCGGCGACGCGGTCCGGATCGTGCATCGGGATGCGGAAGTCCCGGTGGAGGGCCTACGGTAGGCGTCGTGTCCGTCGTCGTCGTCACAGATTCGTCGAGTTGTATCGACCCTGAACTGGTCCGTCGGTACGACATCCGTGTTGTGCCACTGCACATCATCGCGGGCGGACGCGACCTCCGCGAGGGCGTCGACGAGTTACCGGAGGACCTGTCGACCGTGACGACCTCCGGTCCGTCTCCCGCAGAACTGACCGACGCCTATACCGAGGCGCTCGAGGACAGTGGAGGAGACGGCGTCGTAGCCGTGCACCTCTCGCGGGTGCTGTCCGGGACATGGGACGCAGCCCGGCACGCCGCCGAATCGCTGGGCGACCGGATCCGGCTCGTCGATTCGCGGAACACCGCCATGGGTTCGGGTTTCGCCGTCCTCGAAGCGGTGCGCGCCGCACGGGCCGGAGAAGACCTGGCCCGGGTGTACGAGCGGGCCGTGGAGGTCGCGGCGTCCGCCCGGACCCTGCTCGTCGTCGACCGGCTCGACCACCTCCGTCGCGGTGGCCGGATCGGCACGGCCACAGCGCTGTTGGGTACCGCGCTCGCGATGAAGCCCGTGCTGCACATCTCCGACGGCAAGCTCGTCCTGCGGGAGAAGACCCGCACGATGACCAAGGCGATGGCCAAGCTCGTCGACGGAGCCGCGACCGACGTGGGCGACGAACCGCTCGTCGCGGTGCACCACCGTGGGGCACCCGAGCGGGCGCGCAGCCTCGTCGATCAGCTCGCACAGCGCCTTCCGGAAGGCACCGAGATCGTCGTGTCCGAACTCGACGCGGTTCTCGGCGCGCACGTCGGGCCGGGTGCGGTCGGTGTGGTCGTCGCCTCCGCGGCGACCGGTGTCTCCGAGGACTGACCACCTACACCACCTCCCGGCCCGGATGATGCCGGTGGAGGCCCCCTCCGGGCATTCATCCACAGGGGTGCGGGTCATCCACAACCCCGGCCGAATCGGCGCCGACACCGAATCCGGCGGTCGCGGCCGCGGCTAGCGTCGCGGCATGGCGAGCAGTGACCACCGTGATCTCGCGCGCACCCGCCTCGGCGCGATCACGCGTTCCTCGGCGATGCCCGCGGAACCGCCCTGGACCGACGACAGGTCGGCGAACGACCACCCCTGGGCGGATCCGGACGACGGCGACGAACCCCTCCACAGCGGTCCCGGCCGGGAACGATTCGTCGATCGGCTGACCGCAGCGCGATGGGACACCGGACGACGGGGAACCGCTGCACTCGCCGCGATCGGAGTACTCGCCGCCGCAGTGGCACTCGTCGTCGTGTGGCGCGACCGGCCGGTCCCCGAACCGGTACCGCCGCTGCCGAGAGTCGAAGTCGTGGACACTGCAGAGCCGTCCGCCGCGAGGGAGACGGACACGGCACAACCGGATTCCGCCGATTTCGTCGTCAGCGTCGTGGGTGCGGTGATACGCCCCGGGCTCGTGCGGCTGCCGGCGGGATCCCGTGTGGCCGACGCGCTCGACGCTGCCGGCGGTGCCGTCGACGGCGCCGACCTCATCGGCCTGAATCTGGCCCGGCGGGTCGCCGACGGTGACCAGATCGTCGTGGGAATCGCCCCGCCCCAACCTGTTCCGCAGGCCAGTGGAATCGTCGGGGCGCAGACACCGGGCGATGCTCCACCGGAGGCAGGCGGACCGGTGGATCTCAACACCGCCGACGAGACCGCGCTCGACGCGCTGCCGGGCGTCGGTCCCGTCACGGCAGCGGCGATCGTCTCGTGGCGCGACACCAACGGACCGTTCACGGACGTCGAACAACTCGGTGAGGTCGACGGGATCGGACCGGCGCGACTCGCGAGGCTGCGTGAACTGGTGACGGTGTGACCGGACGGAACGACGGGTCCGACGCCGCAACGGTTCTCGATGCCCGGTTGGTGCCGTGCGCGCTGGCCGCGTGGGCCGTGACGCTTCTCGGGTTGTACACGGGATGGCGGATCGTGATCGTCGTGGCGGTCGCGGCCGTCGTCGGGTGCTCCGTGACGGTCCGTCTCGTCGCGACCGGTCGCATCCCACGCGGAGGTGCGCGGATCCTCCTCGCCGCACTGGCCGTCGTCGCGGGATTCGGACCGGCCGCCGGCCTCCGGATGTGGGCCGCCGACCAGCACCCGATCGCCTCCGCAGCGGAGAAGGGATCCTGGGCCGGCGTCGTCCTCCTCCCCACCGACGACCCGCGGCACATCCGGGCTGCGGCCTTCGACGACACACCCCGGGTACGCATCCCGGCCCGGCTCGAGCACGTGATGGTCGGTGGGCGATCCATGGACACCGGGGGATCGGTGGTGGTGTTCGCACCGGCCGACTCGTGGGGAGATCTCCTGCCCGGGCAGTCCGTCACCGCACGCGTGCGGGCGGCGCCGCACACCGGGCCGGGCACCACGGTGGCGGTGCTCCACGCGGAGAACGCACCCACGGTCGTCGGCCCGCCCCCGGTGTGGCAGCGATGGGCTGGCACGGTACGCGACCGGCTCGCGCAGGTGGGTTCCGCGGTGCTTCCCGCCGATCGGGCCGGCCTGCTGCCCGGTCTCGTGGTGGGCGACACCACGGCGCTGACCGACGAGGTGCGGGAGGACTTCCGGGTGGCCGGACTGACGCATTTGACGGCCGTGTCCGGAGCCAACGTCAGCATCGTCCTCGGAGCGGTACTGCTCCTCGTGCGCGCGGTAGGACTCGGACCGCGTTCCGGGACCATCCTCGCCGCGACGGCTCTCGTCGCCTTCGTCGTCGTGGTCCGTCCGTCGGCGAGTGTGGTGCGCGCGGCCGCGATGGGATCGATCGGGTTGCTGGCATTCGTGACGGGTCGTGAGCGACAGGCACTTCCCGCCCTGTGCACCGCGGTGGGCGTACTGCTCGTACTCCTGCCCGACCTCGCCGTCGACGTCGGGTTCGCGCTGTCGGTGTCCGCGACGGCGGCACTGATCGTCGCCGCGCCACCTGTCGTGACCCGGCTCGTGGATCGCGGGTGGCCGCGTCCCATCGCGGAGGTCGCGGCAATGTCGCTGGTCGCGTTCGTAGCGACCGCACCTCTCGTCGCGGCGGTGAGCGGGACCGTGAGTGTCGTGTCGGTCGCGGCCAATGTCCTCGTCGCCCCGGTACTTGCGCCGCTGACGGTCCTCGGTTCGCTGGTCGCGCTGGGCGCCTCCGTCGTCCCGTGGGTTGGGGAGGTGCTCGCGCGCGGCACCGGGCCGTTCCTGTGGTGGCTGATCACGGTGGCCGACCGGGCGGCATCGTTGCCGTCGGCCGAACTCGAGGTGCCGGACGGGCCGGTGGGGGCAGTGGTCGCGGCGGTGCTGGTCGCGGTGGCGTGGTCGGTGGCTCGTCACCGGCGGGTGCGGATCACGGCTCTCGTGATTGCGGTGGCCGTCGCGGCGGTGTGGCTGCCGGTGCGGATGCTGCGACCGGGCTGGCCCGGAGCCGAATGGGTACTCGTCGCATGCGATGTCGGTCAGGGCGATGCGCTGGTGCTGGCGACGGGGGACGGGCGCGCGGTCGTCGTCGACACCGGACCCGAACCGGAACCCGTCGATCGGTGCCTGCGCCGGTTGAGGATTCGCCGTATCGCACTGCTCGTCGTGTCACACCTGCACGCCGACCACGCGGGTGGGATCCGCGGTGTCCTCACCGGGCGCTCGGTCGAGATGGTCGTGGTCGGGCCGGGTGCTGCCGGTGACGACGCGGCGGGTGTGCTCGACGCGGCGACCGGGACCGGTGTCGTGGTGCGGGAAGCGGGTGCCGGTGCGACCCTGCGTGCGGGCGATCTCGACATCCGGGTGCTGGGCCCGGCCGGGCGACGGACAGGCGGTTCCGAGAACGACAACTCGCTCGTCCTGGCGGTCGACACCGTCGTGGGCCGGGTCCTGTTGCCGGGAGACGCGGAGGAGGCCGCGCTCGACGCACTCGTGCGGTCGGGCACCGACGTGCGTGCGGACGTGTTGAAGGTGCCGCACCACGGCTCGCGCACCACACCCGCACGCTTCCTCACCGCTGTGCGGCCGAGCGTCGCCCTCGTCAGCGCCGGGCGAGACAACCTGTTCGGGCATCCCCATCCCGAGATCGTCTCCACCCTGACCGGAATCGGGGCGCGGGTCCTGCGGACCGACCTGCACGGCGACGTTGCAGTGCTCCGTGCCGCCTCCGGGGCGCTCGCGGTGGTGTCGGACGTGCGTGGCACGATCGAACCGTGAGCGACGCGTCCCTGCATCTGATCCTCGGTGAGGAAGAACTGCTCGTCGACCGTGCCGTCGCGAAGATCGTGTCCGATGTCCGCACGCGCAGCGAAACTCCCGGCGATCTCCCCGTCTCCAGGCTCCGCGCCGGCGACGCGGGCGTACCCGAACTCGCCGAGCTGCTGAGTCCGTCGCTGTTCGCGGAAGAACGCATCGTGATCCTCGAATCCACCGCCGACGCCGGGAAGGACGCCGCGGCGCTGATCCTCGATGTCGCGGGCGATCCGCCTCCGGGCGTGACACTGGTGATCCTCCACAGCGGCGGGGGACGCACCAAGGCGATGGTGCCCGCGCTGCGCAAGCGCGGCGCCGAGGAGCACATGTGTGCCGCTCCCGCGAAGGCGGGGGAGAAGGCGGCGTGGGTGCGGACGTTCGTCCACAAGGAGTTCCAGGCTGCGGGGGTGCGAGTCTCGGGCGATGTCGAACAGCTCGTCATCGAGGCGGTGGGTTCCGACCTGCGCGAACTCGCTGCGGCGTGCAGCCAGCTCGTGGCCGACACCGGCGGCAAGATCGATGCTGCGGCCGTGCGACGCTACTACTCGGGCAAGGCCGAGGTGTCGGGATTCGACGTAGCCGAGAAGGCCGTGGCCGGCGATACGGCCGGTGCGCTCGAAGCGCTACGGTGGGCGATGCACCGCGGTGTCGCCCACGTGCTGCTCGCCGATGCTCTCGCCGACGCCGTGCACACGATCGCCCGGGTCGGCTCGGCCGGTCGCGGCGACCCGTTCTCCCTCGCGTCGTCGCTGGGTATGCCGCCGTGGAAGGTGAAGAAGGCGCAGGCGCAGGCGCGCACGTGGGCGCCGGCGTCGATCGGGACCGCACTCACGGTGGTCGCTGCGCTCAACGCCGACGTCAAGGGAGCCGCGGCCGATCCGGACTACGCCCTCGAGCACGCCGTGCGGGTCATCTCCGAGCTGGCGGCCTGAGGCTTCTCCGCCGTGCCCGTGCCCGTGCCCGTGCTCGTGCCCGCGGCCGATTCCGGGCGGGCGGCATCATTTCTGTCGTTCAACGCCACGAAGGCCGTCCCCGGCGGGGGACGGCCTTCGTGAAGCAGAGCCTGCGTCTACTACCTCGGAGCGATGAACTCAGAGCTTGTTGGCAAGCTTCGCGAGAGCAGACTTCTTGTTGGCAGCCTGGTTGGGGTGGATGACACCCTTGCTGGCAGCCTTGTCGAGCTGACGGCTCGTGGCGACGAGGAGCTCGTTGACCTTGTCCTTGTCGCCAGCGGCCGCAGCCTCGCGGAACGAACGGATCGCCGTACGAAGCGACGACTTCACCGACTGATTCCGGAGTCGGTTGCGCTCGTTGGTGCGAATCCGCTTCACCTGGGACTTGATGTTGGCCACGCGTAAAATCCTGTCGTCTTGCTGGTAGCTGGTAGGAAAGCTCTGGGTGCATCTGAGCACCGATGGACAAGGTTACCAAGAACGGATCGCAAAGCCCAAACCGGCGGTCGAATCACCCTTCTCACCGGCCTGATCGTTTCGGCCAGGACTACGCGCACCTGACTGTTGTTGTTGCGTGCCGCCGCGGGAGGGCATCTACATGGGCGGACACGCCACGGTGCACGATGTCGTTGTCGAGGTCACGGCGCATGCGTAATCTCCCTCACAGCGCGAACGACGAGTTCGCGGCTGCGGTGCATCGACTCGAAGTGTTCTACCACCAGGTTCCGCCTGCGAGCGGGACCACGAACATCGAGGTGACCCATGGAACCCCCACGCGATCCCGAGTCCCGAATCGACGAAGATCTCGCACGCCAGACCTCCCTGGAAATCAGAGACCCCGGTGAGTTCTCCGACCTGCGGAAGTACGTGGCGGAGGCGATCGGAACCTTCCTCCTGGTGTTCTCCGCGGTGGGTACCGCGGTGTTCGCCGGAACCTATGTCGGTCAGCTCGGCGTCGCACTGGCGTTCGGCCTGACCCTGCTGTTCCTCGTGTACACCATCGGCCCGATCTCCGGGTGTCACGTGAACCCGGCGGTGACGCTCGGGCAGCTCATCGTCGGTCACGTGACGCCGGTGCGCGCCGTGGGTTACTGGATCGCGCAGGTCGTCGGCGGTCTGGTCGCCGGTCTGACGCTCTACGCGGTGGCGTCGTCGTTGCCGAGCTACGACCGTGCCGCCGACGGCCTCGGGGCGAACGGCTGGGGCGCGCACAGCCCCTCGGCGGTGCACGGTCCGCTCGGCGGCGTGCTCGAGAACGGCTACGGCATCGGCGCGATGATCGTCGTCGAGGTCCTGCTCACGGCCGTGCTCGTCTTCGTGGTGCTGGGTGCGACCGATCAGGTGGCCGACGCGCCGATCGCCGGCATCGCCATCGGCTTCACTCTCGCGGTGATCCACCTGATCTCGATCCCGATCGACAACACGTCGGTCAATCCCGCCCGTAGCCTCGCCGTCGCCTTCTACCAGGACGGTGCGCTCGGGCAGCTGTGGGCATTCATCGTGTTCCCGCTCATCGGCGGAGCGCTCGGAGCGCTCGTCTACACCTTCCTCTTCGGGCGGCGGTACGGGCTCCAGGCCTCCTGAGGGCCTGCGGTCAGGGCGCGGCCCGATTCAGCTCCAGCCGAAATCGGTACGGAGCCGGGTCGCGACCTGATCGAATCGTGCGCGGGGGAGGATCGCGCCTTCGCGGCGGATGCCGTCCTCGGGGACGTCGAGCACGCGATCGAGGCGCACCCAGCTCGGGCGGTTCTCCGCGTCCCACGGTCCGGAGCCGATTCCGAGCCAGTCGCGGTGACCGTCGCGGTCGGAGTTCGACGAGAGCATCAGCCCGAGCAGCGTCCTGTCGTCGCGGCCCACGACGAGCACCGGGCGGTCCTTGCCCTCCGTCGGATCTTCTTCATAGGCCACCCAGGTCCACACGATCTCGCCCGGATCGGCGCGACCGTCGAGGTCGGGGGAGTACTCGAGGCGGCGGGCACGCTGCGCCGTGGGCGTGGTGCGCGACGCCACCGGGCGACCGGGGGCCGGACGCTTCGTGCCGGACTGGGTCTTCGCGGCACCTGGCTTCGGCGCCGTGGTCCCGGACGCGCCCGGCTTCGGTGCCGCAGTGGTACCGCTCCCCGAGGTTCCGCTCGCTGCGCCGGTCCGGCCGGCCGCGTTCAACGCGGCGCGCGCCTTGTCGAGCGCCCCGGACTGCTGCAACTGCTGGTAGATCTTCGGACCCTGGTCGACGGCGAGACGCCCCAGCTGCCTGCCCAACTTCTTCCATGTACCGGCCACGGGAACCGAGCTTAACCGGACCTGACCCGGGCGAAATCCCGGCCGTCGCCCGACTTGGATATTCTGCAGGGTGACCGCGGTCTGCTGGCCGCTGCCAGTCCGAGTCAGGAGCACGACATCAGCACCTTCGCCGACACCACGTTCACGGACCCCGCAAAGATCCGGAACTTCTGCATCATCGCGCACATCGACCACGGAAAGTCGACGCTCGCGGACCGGATGCTGCAGCTCACCGGGGTGGTCGAGGAGCGGCAGATGCGCGCCCAGTACCTCGACCGCATGGACATCGAGCGCGAGCGTGGCATCACGATCAAGGCGCAGAACGTACGTCTGCCGTGGAAGCTCGACGGCGAAGACTATGTGATGCACCTGATCGACACCCCGGGCCACGTCGACTTCACCTACGAGGTCTCCCGCGCGCTCGAGGCGTGCGAGGGCGCGGTCCTGCTCGTCGACGCCGCGCAGGGCATCGAGGCGCAGACCCTCGCCAATCTCTACCTTGCGCTCGACAAGGACCTGACGATCATCCCGGTCCTCAACAAGATCGACCTGCCCGCGGCCGATCCCGACCGCTATGCCGGTGAGATCGCGAACATCATCGGCTGTGAGCCGTCCGACGTGCTCCGGGTCTCCGGCAAGACCGGCGAGGGCGTCCCCGAACTCATCGACGCCGTGATCCGCCAGGTGCCGCCGCCGGTCGGTGACGCCGACGCGCCCGCCCGCGCCATGATCTTCGACTCCGTCTACGACACCTACCGCGGCGTCGTGACGTACGTGCGTGTGGTCGACGGCAAGATCGTGCCCCGCGAGAAGATCAAGATGATGTCGACGGGCACGACCCACGAACTGCTCGAGGTCGGCATCGTCTCGCCCGAACCCAAGGCCACCGCCGGTCTCGGCGTCGGCGAGGTGGGCTATCTCATCACCGGCGTGAAGGACGTGCGCCAGTCGAAGGTCGGCGACACCGTCACCACCGCCCGCCACGGTGCGGAGGAGCCGCTCACCGGCTACCGCGAACCGCGCCCGATGGTCTACTCCGGTCTGTACCCGGTCGACGGCTCCGACTACCCGGTGCTGCGCGACGCGCTCGACAAGCTCCAGCTCAACGACGCCGCGCTCACCTACGAGCCCGAGACGTCCGTCGCTCTCGGGTTCGGTTTCCGCTGCGGCTTCCTCGGTCTGCTGCACATGGAGATCACCCGCGAGCGCCTCGAGCGCGAGTTCGGCCTCGACCTGATCTCCACGGCTCCCAACGTCGTCTACCGCGTCGTGCTCGAAGGCGGCCAGGAAGTCGTCGTGACGAACCCGTCCGACTGGCCCGAGGGCAAGGCTCGCGAGATCTACGAACCGATCGTCAAGTGCACCATCATCGCGCCGAGCGAGTTCATCGGTTCGATCATGGAGCTGTGCCAGTCGCGGCGCGGTGAGCTCGGCGGTATGGACTACCTGTCCGAGACCCGCGTCGAGCTGCGGTACACGCTGCCGATGGCCGAGATCATCTTCGACTTCTTCGACTCGCTGAAGTCGCGCACCCGCGGCTACGCCTCGATGGACTACGAGGAGGCCGGAGAGCAGGAGGCCGCGCTGGTCAAGGTCGACATCCTGTTGCAGGGCGAGGCCGTCGACGCATTCAGCGCGATCGTCCACAAGGACGCCGCGGCCGCCTACGGCAACAAGATGACGACCAAGCTCAAGGAACTCATCCCGCGGCAGCAGTTCGAGGTGCCCGTCCAGGCCGCGATCGGCTCGAAGATCATCGCCCGCGAGAACATCCGGGCGATCCGCAAGGACGTTCTCGCCAAGTGCTACGGCGGCGACATCAGCCGTAAGCGCAAGCTGCTCGAGAAGCAGAAGGAAGGCAAGAAGCGGATGAAGACCATCGGCCGCGTCGACGTTCCGCAGGAGGCGTTCGTCGCCGCGTTGTCGTCCGAGGCCTCGTCCGACAAGCCGAAGAAGTAGTCGCTCCTGCTGCGACGCCCACCGGAAGGATTCGCGTGCTCGACACCTGGCTCACCCGTGAACTCGGAATCTCCGTTCCTCTGCTGGGTGCGCCCATGGGTGGCCGGGCCGGTGGGCGGCTCGCCGGCGAGGTGACGCGGGCCGGCGGACTCGGCCTGATCGGTGCCGCCCGGTACAACACCGCCGAGTGGATCGAGGGCGAGGTGCGCACCGCCCGCGAGATCGGTGGTGGGGCCGTGGGATTCGGTCTGATGACTTGGGCGCTTGCCGACGACGACAGCCTCCTCACCGCGGTGCTCGAGTACCGCCCGCAACTGGTCACGCTCTCGTTCGGCGATCCCGCTCCCTACATCGAGCGCGTCCACGAGGCCGGGGCCGTCGTCCTCTCGCAGATCAACACGGTCGACGATCTGCGCGTGGTCGAGGCAGCGGGTGTCGACGCGGTGATCGCGCAGGGCCATGAGGCCGGTGGGCACACGGGCAGGATCGGTACCCTCCCGTTGCTGCAGGAGGTGCTCGAGTCGACGTCGCTGCCCGTGCTCGCCGCAGGTGGCATCGCCACGGGTCGCGGTCTGGCAGCGGTGCTCGCAGCCGGTGGGCAGGGCGCCCTGGTCGGGACGGCGCTGCTCGCCAGCCCGGAGACCGTCGGCCCCGACTACGCCCGTGGCCGGCTCGTGGAGGCCGGCAGCGCCGACACCGTCTACACCGACGTCTTCGACAAGGCCCGGCACCAGCCGTGGCCGGCGCGCTGGGGCGGACGCGCCCTGCGCAATGCGTTCACCGAGGAGTGGCACGGCCGGGGCGCCGACGAGGACACCCTCGCCGCGGCGTACACCGGTGACGATCCCGACATCGGGGTGGTCTACGCGGGGGAGGCCGCCGGTCTGGTGCGCTCCGAGCGACCCGCGGGCGAGGTGATCCGGGGTATCGCCGAACAGGCGGAGACCCTGCTGTCCCGCTTCCGTTGAGCACTGCGCCGGCACACGGACGTCCACATTCGAGCTGAGGTGAGCCTCACCTGAGGTGGAGGTCGCCCATGCGCCGAGTCGTTCTCTCCGCGGTAGCGCTCGTACTGTTCGTCGCCCCGACCCTCGTGGCGTGTTCGTCGGACACCGATGACACCGCGACCGCCGGCGGCGAGACCGTCACCGTCGAGCACTCCTACGGCACGACGACGATCGAGGGCACACCCGAGCGGATCGTCGCGACCTCCAGCCAATGGCTCGACGCTCTCGTCGAACTCGGGGTGCAGCCCATCGCGTACTACAGCGCCGGCTCGTACGGCGACGAGCGCGGCCTCTATCCGTGGCAGACCGACGTCTCCCCGGATGCGGTGGCGCTGAGTGCGGCGGCGGAGACGTCGGTGCCCGTCGAGGAGGTGGCCGCTCTCGAACCCGACCTGATCCTCGGCGCCTGGCAGATCGCCTCGCAGAACGACTACGACACGATCTCCGCGGTGTCGCCGACGATCGGGCCTCTCGGCGACACCGGCGTGGACCGCTGGGACGAACAGGTGCGGGTGCTCGGTGAGGTCCTCGGCCGCACCGACGACGCCGAGAGGATCATCGCCGACCGCAACGCCGAGATCGAGGCGGTCGCGAACGCCTGAGACCGGCTCACGGTCCGAGATGCGCGGGCCGGAAGTTGCCCGCTCCGATCTCCCGCTCTGCGCGGATGACATGGACGACGGCATTGATGAGCGCCAGGTGGGTGAACGCCTGCGGGAAGTTCCCCAGATGACGTCCGCTCTCGGTGTCGATCTCCTCGGCATAGAGCTTCAGGGGGCTCGCGTAGTCGAGCAGGCGCTGGCACAGTGCGGCGGCCCGCTCGACCTCGCCGATCTCGACGAGCGCCGAGACCAGCCAGAACGAGCAGATGGTGAACGAGCCCTCCTTGCCCGCGAGCCCGTCGTCGGTGGTCTCCACCCGGTAGCGCAGCACCAGCCCGTCCTCGGTGAGTTCGTCGGCGATCGCCAGCACCGTGGCCCGCACCCGGGGGTCGTCTGCGGGCAGGAAGCGCAACAAGGGGATCAGCAGAGCCGACGCGTCGAGTGACGGGTGGCCGTACCGCTGGGTGAAGACGCCGCGTTCGTCGACGCCGTGTTCGAGGACGTCGGCCTTGATCTCGTCGGCCATCGCCGCCCACTTCCGGGCGTAGTCGGGACGACCCTGCAGTTCGGCGAGTTTCGCGCCGCGATCGAGTGCCACCCAGCACATGACCTTCGACGACACGAAGTGCTGGGGTTCGCCGCGCACCTCCCAGATGCCGCGATCGGGCTTGCGCCAGTTGGCCGCTGCCTCCTCGACCTGCCGGCGCAGGGTGTGCAACAGCGTCTGGGGGAAGTGCCCGCGGGACTTGACGTGCAGGTACACCGAGTCGAGCAGTGTGCCCCAGATGTCGTGTTGCTGTTGGTGATAGGCGTCGTTGCCGATGCGGACCGGGGTGGCGCCGTCGTAGCCGCTCAGATGATCGAGGGTCGACTCCGGCAACTCGCGCTCACCGCCTACCCCGTACATCACCTGGAGCGGATAGCGGACGCCGTCCGCGTCGCGCGAGACGTCGAGGATGAACGAGAAGAAGTCGTCGGCCTCCCGGTCGAACCCGAGGGTGTACAGACCCCACAGTGCGAAGGTCGAATCGCGTACCCACGCGTAACGGTAGTCCCAGTTACGTTCTCCGCCAGGTGTTTCGGGGAGTGAGGTCGTCGACGCTGCGAGCAGCGCCCCGGTCGGGCTGTAGGTCAGTCCCTTGAGCGTCAGAGCGCTGCTCTGCAGGTAGGTGCGCCACGGGTGATCCGGGAAGCGGCCCGTCGTGATCCACTCGCGCCAGTAGTCCTGGGTGGCGGTCATCTTGACGGCGGCCTCGTCGAAGGTGTGCGGCATCGGGCAGTCCGACCACGACAATGCGACGAAGGCCGTGTCGCCCTTGTGGAGTCGACGTCGCGCGCGGACCTCGCGGTCCTCGATTCCGAGGCGCAGATCCGTCGTCATGCGCAGCGTCGGATGTTCGTCCGGCGCGTTCTGGCACACCGCGGTGGCCTCCTCGTAGACCTTGCCGGTATAGCTCCATTCGGTGCGGCCGCGGTGGTAGTCGAAGGCGGGTTCGCAGCTGACGTACAGGTCGACCGTCCCGTTCACGCAGCGCACCGTGCGCAACAGCATGTGCTCGGCCTCCCAGTCGGACGGGGTCCGGCGATGCGTGGTGGAGCGTTCCTCGACGTCGTACCAGGGTGACATGACCAGCGCGTCCCGCACGATCATCCAACCCGTGTCGGTCTGCCAGGTCGTCTCGAGCACCAGACCGCCCGGCAGGTACCGGCGTGCCGCAGGAACGGTGCGGTCGTGCGGCGACAACCGGAAATGTCCCGCGCTGCGGTCCAGCAGCGACCCGAACACACTCGGCGAGTCCGGACGGGGCACGCACATCCACTCCACGGTGCCGTCACGTGCGATCAGGCAGGTGCTCTCGCAATCCGAGAGGAATGCGTAGTCGTCGATCGGCGGGAACGGACTCCGTTGGAAGGGTGCCCCCGACAGCGGTGAGGAGGAGTGGTAGTGGTCCATCCCTCCATGATCACCGCGGGCCGGGCGGATCGCAGCGCGGTTGCCGAACCTACTAGGGTGTAGGCAATGGATCGGGTGGCTTCGTGGTGGGACGGCTTCGAGCTGTGGCTCGCGGGCCTGTCCTTCGTCCCCCAGGTGGCCCTGGTGCTCGCAGTGCTGGTGCCGGCCTGCTCAGGGGTCGCATGGCTGCTCGATCGGGCGATGGCCGGTGTCTTCGGACTGCTCGGCCGCGGAGAGACGGACTCGCCCGCCACGACGACGGAGGATTGCTGACATGCCGCGTTCGCGCGTAACCCTGGCGCTGATCGCGCTGCTGATCATCGTCGTCGTCGCATGGCTCGTCTCCATGTGAGCACGCCGCTCGCGCATCCGGTTCGGTGCTCGACGTCCGGTGTCCGAATCGTCGATTTCGGTCGACCCTCGACCTCTGCTAATCTCTGCCGCGTGTCCGCGACCACTCTGCCCCGCCTCCGCCACGAGTTGGCGTTGATCGCTGTGGGCATGCCATCGGTCGCCGACATCGACTGTTGTCGCTGAATCCTCCTTCTCTCCGCGGTCCCCGTCTTCCGGATCCTCTCGTCCGTCGGTGCCGCATCCTCGCGAATCCCGGCCGGTCCGATTCCGGCAGCCCCTCGTCCGGTGCCGGTCGCGTTCATCCCCCCTCGAAACAGCCCCTCAGGAGGCTCGTCATGAAACGTTCCAGGTTCGTTGTCGCGGCGTTCGCCGCGGTCACCGCACTCTCCCTCACCGCCTGCTCCGGTGGTTCGAGCGACACCGTCGGAGCCGAGAGCGGCGGCGACGGATCCGGCGGCACGGTCAACCTCTACGCCTACGCCGTGCCCAAGGTCGGATTCGACTCGCTGATCCCCGCCTTCCAGGAGACCGAGGAAGGCGAGGGCGTCGTCTTCCAGCAGTCCTACGGCGCCTCCGGAGACCAGTCCCGCAAGGTGCGCGACGGCGCCGAGGCGAACTTCGTGAACTTCTCCGTCGAGCCCGACATCACCCGTCTCGTCGACGCGGGACTCGTCGACGAGAACTGGAACGACAACGCCTACAACGGGATACCGTTCGGATCGGTCGTGACCATCGTCGTCCGTGAGGGCAACCCGAAGAACATTCGGGACTGGGACGACCTGCTCCGGCCGGATGTCGAGGTCGTCACCCCCAACCCGTTCAGCTCGGGTTCGGCGAAGTGGAACCTGCTTGCGCCGTACGCCGCGAAGAGCAACGGCGGCGCCGACCCGCAGGCCGGCATCGACTACGTCACCGCACTGGTCACCGACCATGTGAAGGTACAGCCGAAGTCCGGTCGCGAGGCCACCGAGACCTTCCTGCAGGGCACCGGCGACGTGCTGCTGAGCTACGAGAACGAGGCACTGTTCATCGAGCGCAACGGCGACCCCGTCGAGCACGTCACCCCGCCCGTCACTTTCAAGATCGAGAACCCTGCGGCGGTACTGAAGAACGCGAAGGACGTCGAGGTCGCGCAGGCGTTCAACGACTTCCTGTACACCCCCGAGGCCCAGCGCCTGTGGGCCGAAGCCGGTTTCCGGCCCGTCGATCCGACCGTCGCCGAGGAATTCGCCGATGAGTTCCCGCAGCCGGAGAAGCTGTGGACCGTCGCCGATCTCGGCGGCTGGGAGACCGTGAACGAGGAGCTGTTCGCCGACAGCACCGGCACCATCGCGGTGATCTACGACAACGCAACGAAGTAGAGCACGCGCGTGACCGTTTCGGAACACACCGCCGGGTCGGGAGATTCGTCTCCCGCCCCGGCGGGTTCGCGTCGCCGGCCGTCCGCCACGGCCCCCGCCCGACCACGACGCCGGATGTTCACCGGCGCCGTCGGGCCCCTCGGTATCGGCATCGCCACACTGTGGTTGAGCCTGATCGTCCTGCTTCCCCTCGCGGCCCTGGCCTTCCACTCCGTCTCGGACGGTCTCGGGACGTTCGTCGATGCGATCACCGCTCCGGCCGCCCTGGCGACCCTACGGATCACCGTCGTCGTCTCGCTGGTCGTCGCGGCGATCAACGCGGTGATGGGCACGGTGATCGCCTGGGTGCTCGTCCGCGACGAGTTCCCGGGCAGGAAGTTCGTCAATGCCCTGATCGACCTGCCCTTCGCGCTACCGACGATCGTCGCGAGCATCGTGCTGCTCTCGCTGTACGGGCCGCAGAGCCCGATCGGTGTGCAGCTCAACGCGACCGAGCCGGGACTGGTGGTGGCGCTGGCGTTCGTCACGCTGCCGTTCGTGGTGCGCTCGGTGCAGCCGGTGCTCATCGAGGCCGACCGTGAGGTCGAGGAGGCCGCCGCCTCGCTCGGCGCCGGCAACTTCACGATCTTCCGCACGGTCGTGCTGCCGGTGCTCGCGCCGGCGGTCCTCGGCGGCACCGGCCTGGCATTCGCCCGCGCCATCGGCGAGTACGGCTCGATCGTGCTCATCGGCGGCAACATCCCGTACAAGACCCAGGTCGCGTCGCAGTACATCCAGCAGCAGATCGAGATCGACCGGCCGGTCAACGCCGCCGCGGTCTCCGTCGCGCTGCTGGTGATCGCCTTCGTCGTGCTGTTCGTCCTGCGCCTGGTCGCGAATCGGGGGCTGCGCCGAGAGGAGGACGACCGGTGAAACCGTCCCTCGCATCCCGACTGTCGCTGCGCTTCGTCGCGCTCGCCTACCTGTTCGTACTGTTGCTCGTCCCGATCGGGGTGATCCTCTACCGCACCTTCGAGAACGGCATCGTGGCGTTCGCCGAGTCGATCAGCACCCCGGCGGCGATCTCGGCTCTGAACCTGTCGCTGCTCATCGTCGCGATCGTCGTGCCCGTGAACGTGATCTTCGGCATCGTCGTCGCGCTGGCGCTCGTCCGCGGCAGATTCCCGGGGAGGGGACTGTTGCAGGCCGTCGTCGACCTGCCCTTCGCGGTCTCGCCGATCGTCGTGGGTGTCGCCCTGATCATGTTGTGGGGCGCCAACGGCTGGTTCGGTGCCGTCGAGGATCTCGGCTTCAAGGTGATCTTCGGCCTGCCGGGCATGGTGCTCGCGACGATCTTCGTGACGCTGCCGTTCGTCGTGCGCGAGGTCGAACCGGTGCTGCGCGAGATCGGTGAGGAGCAGGAGCAGGCCGCCGCGACCCTCGGCGCGAACACCTGGCAGACCTTCTGGCGGATCACGTTGCCGGCGATCCGCTGGGGCCTGACCTACGGCATCGTCCTCACCGTCGCGCGGGCCCTCGGCGAGTTCGGCGCCGTCATCATGGTCTCGTCCGGCTTCCCCGGCGTCTCCCAGACCCTGACGCTGCTCGTGCACGCCCGGTACATCGACGACCACAACACCTTCGGCGCCTACAGCGCCGCGACCCTGCTCATGGCCATCGCGGTGATCGTCCTGCTGCTGATGACCCTGCTCGACCGGAAGAGGACCACCGAATGATCACTGTTACCGGGGCGCGCAAGAACTACGGAGATTTCGCCGCACTCGCCGACGTCGACATCGACATCCCGTCCGGCTCGCTCACCGCCCTGCTCGGACCCTCGGGTTCGGGGAAGTCGACGCTGCTGCGTTCGATCGCCGGCCTCGAGACCCTCGACGCGGGCACCGTCCACATCGCCGGTAAGGACGTCACCGGCGTCACCCCGCAGAAGCGCGACATCGGTTTCGTCTTCCAGCACTACGCCGCGTTCAAGCACATGACCGTGCGCGAGAACGTCGCCTTCGGACTCAAGATCCGCAAGCGGCCCAAGGCCGAGATCACGAAGCGGGTCGACGACCTGCTCGATATCGTCGGGCTCGGCGGGTTCCAGCGACGCTATCCGGCGCAGTTGTCCGGTGGCCAGCGTCAGCGCATGGCGCTCGCCCGTGCTCTCGCCGTCGACCCGCAGGTGCTGCTGCTCGACGAGCCGTTCGGTGCCCTGGACGCGAAGGTGCGCGCCGACCTGCGGACCTGGCTGCGCCGCCTGCACGACGAGGTGCACGTGACCACCGTGCTCGTCACGCACGACCAGGAGGAGGCGCTCGACGTCGCCGACCGCATCGCGGTGATGAATGCCGGACGTATCGAACAGGTCGGAACGCCGGAGGAACTCTACGATCGCCCGGCGAACAGCTTCGTGATGTCGTTCCTCGGGACGGTGTCCAAGCTCAACGGCGTGCTGGTGCGGCCGCACGACATCCGGCTCGCCCGGCAACCTGCGCTCTCCGACACCTCCGGCGGCTCGGTCGGTGTCACGCGGGCGACCGTCGAGCGTGTGGTCCGGCTGGGCTTCGAGGTGCGCGTCGAACTGCGCAACGACGCGACGGGTGAGCAGTTCACGACGCAGATCACCCGCGGCGAAACCCACGACCTGGGGCTCGTCGCGGGCGACACCGTCTACGCGCACGCTCCGGCCGCGTCGGAGACCGCCCCGCTCGGTACCGCCGCACAGTAACCGAGCGGGGGACTCGAGGGTCACGCGGGTCGGCTCAGTGGGCCTCGGTTTCCGATCGGTGGTGGGCGCGGCAGATCATGACCGGACAGCAACTGTGATGGATGAGTCCCTGACTGCTCGAGCCGACCACCGCAGCGGCCAGCGGGCTCCGGCCGTGGCTGCCGACCACCACGAGCTGGGCACTCTTGGATTCCTCGAGCAGGACGATGTCGGGCTTGCCCCGCTCGACCCGGTAGGAGACCGCGACGTCGGGGAACCGTTCGGTGTGCCCGGAGGTATGCGACTTCATCTCCTCCCTCCGGTGCTCGACGTAGGCCGTCCAGTCCGTGAACCGTGACCCCTCGCCGTAGGTGAGCGTGGACTGCTCCGTCCAGGTGTGGATCGCGACGAGGGGTGCCTCGAGCGCCGCGGCGGTCGCGAACGCATGCTCGACGGCGGACTCGCTGACCTCGGTGCCGTCCACTCCGACGACGACCGGGCGCCCGTCGGGCGGTTGGAATCCGTCGCGGCTGCGCCACGTCACCACCGGGCATTCCGCGTGGTTGGCCACCGACACGACGTCGGAGCGCCGGATCATCGACTCCCACTCCGTGGTGGTCGTGTGGCCGAGGACGATCATCCGTGCCTCGCGCGACAGGTCGGTGAGCACTCGATCCGGCTTGCCCGACGGAGTGGACCGCCGGACCTCGACCCGGTCGACCGCGCCCCGAACTGCCGCTTCCGCGGCGGTCAGAACGGCTTCCTCCGACGGGTCGGTCCCGTCGCCGGAGGTGGGGGGATGAACGTGGACCAGGTCGATCGGTTCGCCGAGACGTCGGGCGACGCAGGCGGCCCACCGGGCCGCATCGAGTGCGCTGTCCGATCCGTCGATGCCGACGACGATTCCGTGACCGACATTGGCTGTGCCCATGCTGCCTCCTCGCGTCACCATCCAGTGTGGTACGGATCGCAGTCTGGGCGCCAGTCCTGCGCACCTCGGCACGCCCGGAGCACGACCTCCCGGCAGCTAGTCGCCGACGGCGTCCTTGCCGCGCTGCACGATCCTCGGGTCGGCCGGGAAGACGATCTGACGGTCCTTGTCGTCGTACTCGAACTGGTTGAGGAAGAACCGCATCGCGTTGACCCGGGCCCGCTTCTTGTCGTTGGACTTGATGGTCGTCCACGGCGCCCAGTCGGTGTCGGTGCGCCGGAACATCTCTTCCTTCGCGTCGGTGTACTGGTCCCACTTGTCGAGCGATTCGAGGTCCATCTCCGACAGCTTCCACCGCCGCACCGGATCGAGCTGGCGGATGGCGAAGCGCGTGCGCTGCTCCCTCCGGGTGACGGAGAACCAGAACTTCGTCAGGGTGATGCCGGCGTCCACGACGAGCTTCTCGAACAACGGGACGTGCTCCATGAAACGTTCGTACTCGTCGTCGCTGCAGAAACCCATGACCCGTTCGACGCCGGCTCGGTTGTACCAGGAGCGGTCGAACAGTACGAGCTCACCGGCGGTGGGGAAGTGCTGGATGTAGCGCTGCATATACCACTGGCCCTGCTCACGGTCGGACGGCTTGTTCAGCGCGACGGTCCGGGCGTGCCGGACGTTGATGTACTCCTGGAACCGCTTGATCGTGCCGCCCTTGCCGGCGGCGTCGCGACCTTCGAACACGATGATGTGCTTGGAGCCGTTGTCCTTGGCCCACGACTGGAACTTCAGCAGTTCGATCTGCAGGAGATACTTCTCGACCTCGTAGGTGGCGCGGTCCATCCGGGTGTCGTACGGATAGTTCTCCCGCCAGGTGTCGACGGCCCGGCCCTCGATGTCGATCAGATCGGGGTCCTCACCGTGGTCGTCGCGCACCGAATAGCCCTCCGTGCGGAGCCGATCGATGTAGCGCCGAAGTTCGTTCTGCACGTGAGGCCCTCCCGGATCACCGATGTCGTCGGACGACGACCGTGACTCCGTTGTAGCGGAGGAATGCAAATCGTGCGTGAACTCGGGTGGAGATCCGGAAGTGACTCAGGCCACGCCCAGTCCGCGCCGCCGGTGCACGGCCTCGGTGTAGCGCTCGGTGATCACCCGCGCGACGGCATCGTGCCGGGTGAGGGTCTGCGCGACCCGCACGTGCCCGAGGCTGTCGGCCTCGGCGCAGGCACGGTCCCACAGCAGCCCGGGGGCGAGGATCCACGGTGTCAGCACGACGGTGCGGGCACCGCGGGAGGTGAGGTCGGCGAGGGTCGTCCCCACGGACGGACCGGTCGTGGCGAAGCACGTCGCGGCCTGCGTCCACGCCGTGCCGACGAGAATGCGGGGCACGACCAGCCCGGTCGCCCGGTTCGCTTCGGGGCGTCGCGATCCCACCGCGCACACTGCGATACCGACGGACGGATCGTCGGCTGACACCCCCGTGGCCGTGATGAGATCGCGAGCCGCGTCGACGAGGAGATCGTCGTCGCCGAGGATCGGCGAGCACAGCACCTCGAGCAGCGGATGACGTTGCTGCGCTTCGTGCAACAGGGCCGGCAGATCGACCCGCGCGTGGAAGGCGCTGCCGAGCAGCAGCGGCACCACCGCGACCTGCCGGTGCCCGTCCGCGGCGAGCGCGTCGAGAGCCTGACCGACCGACGGGGTGTTCAGGTCGAGGAACGCGAGTCGCACGTCCAGACCGGGGTTCTCGGCCCGGACGGTGTCGAGCGCGGCAGCCACGGCCTGCGCCGAACGCGGGTCGCGACTGCCGTGCGCGACGGCGACGAGCGGCATCATGCCGGGACGCGGTCCCCGAGCTCGATGTCGGCGAGTCCGTCGCCCACGAGACCCGCGGCGAGGGTGTTGCCCCCGGCCGGATCGATCAGCAGGAAGCTGCCGCTGCGGCGGTTGATGCGGTAGTCGTCCGCGGCGATCGGCTCGGCCACACGCACCGTGATGCGCGCGATCTCGTTGAGCTCGATGCTCTCCGGGCTCGGGACGGAGGAGAGATCCTGCTCGTCGAACCGCTCGTCGATCGTCCCGACGATGGCCTGCGTGATGCGGGTGCCGTGCTTGAGCAGCAACCGGGCGCCCGGGCGCAACGGCTTCTCGGCGAGCCAGCACACGGTGGCCTCGAACTCCGACAGCGGCTCGGGTGCCGCCTCCGGGGTGGCGATGATGTCGCCGCGGGAGACGTCGACGTCGTCGGCGAGCACGAGGGTCACCGACCGGCCGGCGTGCGCGACATCGAATGCGCCGTCGGCACTGTCGATGCGCTCGACGGTGGTGCGGACACCGGACGGCAGCACGACGACCTCGTCACCGGGGCGCACGGACCCTGCCGCGACCTGACCGGCGTAGCCGCGGTAGTCGGGGAACTCGGCGGTGCGGGGACGGATCACGTACTGCACCGGGAAGCGCAGACCGGTCTCGTGCCGGCCGTGCACATCGGCGTCGACGGGAACCGACTCGAGGTGCTCGATGAGCGTCGGGCCGTCGTAGTAGGGGGTGCTCTCGCTGCGCACGGCCACGTTGTCGCCGTGCAGCGCGGAGACCGGGATCTCCTGCACGTCCTCGGGTGCCCAGCCGAGCGAACTCGTCAGTTCCCCGAACTCGGCGGAGATCTGCGCGAACACCGAGGCCGGATCCTCGACGAGGTCGATCTTGTTGACCGCGAGGACGAGCTTCGGCACACCGAGCAGGGCCAGCACGGCGGCGTGCTTGCGGGTCTGCGAGACGACACCCTTGCGCGCGTCGACGAGCAGGACGACGAGCTGCGCGGTGGACGCACCCGACACCGTGTTGCGGGTGTACTGGACGTGACCCGGGGTGTCCGCGAGGACGAAGCTGCGCTTCGGCGTCGCGAAGTAGCGGTACGCCACGTCGATGGTGATGCCCTGCTCACGCTCGGCGCGAAGGCCGTCGACGAGCAGCGAGAGGTCGGGGGTGTCGAGGCCGCGGTCGACCGACGCGCGGGTGACGGCGTCGATCTGGTCGGCGAGTACGGACTTGGTGTCGTAGAGCAGTCGTCCCACCAGGGTGGACTTGCCGTCGTCGACCGAACCGGCGGTGGCGAGGCGCAGCAGCTGCGTGTCGCTCTGCACGCTCTGCTCGTGAAGGTCGCTCATGATCAGAAATAGCCCTCTCGCTTGCGGTCTTCCATCGCCGCTTCGGAAACCCGGTCGTCGCCGCGGGTGGCGCCGCGCTCGGTCAGTCGTGATGCCGCGACCTCGGCGAGGATCTCCTCGTTCGTGGAGGCCTCGGACAGGATCGCGCCGGTGGTCGATCCGTCGCCGACGGTGCGGTAGCGCACCGAACGCGTCTCGGGCTCTTCGCCCTCGGCCGGACCGCCCCAGACACCCGGGGTCATCCACATGCCGTCGCGGCGGTAGACGGGGCGCTCGTGCGCGTAGTAGATGCTCGCCAGTTCGACGTTCTCGCGGGCAATGTAGCGCCAGATGTCGAGCTCGGTGAAGTTGCTCAGCGGGAAGACACGCACGTGCTCCCCGGGTGCGTGCCGCCCGTTGTACAGATTCCACAACTCCGGACGCTGACGCTTCGGATCCCACTGGCCGAATGCGTTGCGCAGCGAGAAGATCCGCTCCTTGGCGCGCGAACGCTCCTCGTCGCGGCGGCCGCCACCGAAGACGGCGTCGAACCGGTTCTCCGAGATCGCGTCGAGCAGCGGCACGGTCTGCAGCGGGTTGCGGATGCCGTCGGGACGCTCGGTGAGCCGGCCGTCGGCGAGGTAGTCCTCGACACTCGCGACGTGCAGTCGGAGGTTGTACTTTTCGACGACGTGGTCGCGGAACTCGAGGACCTCGGGGAGGTTGTGGCCGGTGTCGACGTGCAACAGCGCGAAGGGCAGCGGCGCGGGCCAGAACGCTTTGATGGCGAGGTGCAGCAGGACGGTGGAGTCCTTGCCTCCCGAGAACAGGATGACGGGGCGTTCGAACTCGCCCGCGACCTCGCGGAAGACGTGGATCGCTTCCGACTCGAGGGCGTCGAGGGTGTCGAACCGGTTGCCGTCCAGCAGCGTCCGGGTCTCGGTGGGATTCGTATCGGTGAGTGTCATGAGGCGTGCAACCCGCATTCGGTCTTGGCTCGGCCGGCCCAGCGCCCGCTGCGCGGATCGGCTCCGGGAAGTGGTTTGGTGGTGCACGGGGCGCACCCGATGGACGGGTAGCCCTCGTCGACGAGCGGATTGACGAGGATCCCGTGTTCGTCGATGTAGTTCTGCATGTCCTCGTCGGACCATGCCGCGATCGGATTGATCTTCACCAGTCCGAACGCGTCGTCGAACGAGATGAGCGGTGAGTTCGCGCGGGTGGGCGCCTCGACACGGCGGATTCCGGTCACCCAGGCGCGGTAGCCCTTCAGGCTCTCCTTCAGCGGCACCACCTTGCGCAGGCGGCAGCACTCGTTCGGGTCGCGGGCGAACAGATCCTTGCCGAGCAGGGCGTCCTGCTCCGCGACGGACTGCTGCGCCCGGGCGTTGACGATGTTCACGCCGTACACCTGCTCCACCGCATCGCGCGTGCCGAGCGTCTCGGCGAAGTGGTAGCCGGTGTCGAGGAACAGCACGTCCACGCCGGGGCGCTGCTGCGCGGCCAGATGGACCAGGACACCGTCCTGCATGTTGGACGCGACGATGTACCCGCTACGTCCACCGTCGGTGGTGGGGGTACCGAAGGTCTCGTCCGTCCACCGCAGGAGTTCCTGCGCCGACGCACCTTCGAGTTCTGCCGCCCCCTGCGCGGCAATACTCCGGAGCTCGTCGATGTTCGTATCGATCGTCATCGCGTCCCTTCCCGATCCGTCTTCGTGTCGACCGCTGCAGCAGTGCCCGTCATCGCAGGTCTGCCTCCTCGGCGCGGACGACCCATTCGCCGAAGCGCTCGCCGGGCGTGCGCTCCTTGACGAAGGTGCGCACCACCCGCTCGATGTAGTCGCCGAGCTCGGCACTGGTGACCTTGTGCTGGCGCAGCTTGCGTCCGAACTTCGCGTCGAAGCCCAGCGCACCGCCGAGGTGCACCTGGAAACCTTCGACCTGGTTGCCCTCACCGTCGTCGACGAGTTGACCCTTGAAGCCGATGTCGGCGATCTGGGAGCGCGCACACGAGTTCGGGCAGCCGTTGATGTTGATCGTCACCGGGACGTCGAGCTGCGCGTTGATGTCGGCGAGACGCTCCTCGAGCTCGGGCACGAGGGCTTGCGAACGCTTGCGCGTCTCGACGAAGGACAGCTTGCAGAACTCGATTCCCGTGCACGCCATGAGATTCTTGCGCCACGGCGACGGCGAGGCCGGCAGACCCAGCGCCTCGAGCTCGGTGACGAGCTGCTCGACCTTGTCGTCGGCCACGTCGAGCACGATCAGCTTCTGGTATGGGGTGAACCGGATCCGGTCGGAACCCGCACGTTCGGCGGCGTCGGCGACCTTCGACAGGATCGTGCCCGAGACACGACCGGCGATCGGCGCGACACCCACGGCGTTGAGGCCGTTGCGTAGCTTCTGGATACCGACGTGATCGATGGGACGCTCCGGTGCGGCCGGGGCCGGGCCGTCGATGAGCGGACGCTTCAGGTACTCGGTCTCGAGCACCTCGCGGAACTTCTCGATGCCCCAGTCCTTGATGAGGAACTTCAGGCGTGCCTTGGACCGCAGCCGCCGGTAGCCGTAGTCGCGGAAGATCGCGACGACGCCTTCCCACACATCGGCGACCTCCTCGAGCGGCACCCAGGCGCCGACCCGCTGCGCGAGCATCGGGTTGGTGGACAGGCCGCCGCCGACCCACAGGTCGAAGCCGGGGCCGTGCTCGGGATGCTCGACGCCGATGAAGGCGACGTCGTTGATCTCGTGCACGACGTCCTGCTGGCCGGAGATCGCGGTCTTGAACTTGCGCGGCAGGTTCGAGTACTCGGGGTTGCCGATGTAGCGGCGCACGATCTCGTCGATCGCGGGGGTGCCGTCGATGATCTCGTCGAGGGACTCACCGGCGAGCGGCGAACCGAGCACGACGCGAGGGCAGTCGCCGCACGCCTCGGTGGTCTTCAGGCCGACCGATTCGAGACGACGCCAGATCTCGGGGACGTTCTCGACCTCGATCCAGTGGTACTGGACGTTCTCGCGGTCGGACAGGTCGGCGGTGTCGCGACCGAACTCGGTGGAGATACCGGCGATCGTCCGCAGCTGCGCGAGATTCAGGGCGCCGGCGTCGCAGCGCACCCGCATCATGAAGTACTTCGCCTCGAGCAGGTCGATGTTCTCGTCACCGGTGTAGGTGCCGTCGTAGCCCTGCTCGCGCTGGGTGTACAGACCCCACCAGCGGAAGCGGCCGCGCAGATCGCTCTTGTCGATTCCGTCGAAACCGGTTTGCGCATAGATGTTCTCGATACGCTTGCGGACGTTGAGCGGGTTGTCGTCCTTCTTCGTCTGCTCGTTGGCGTTGAGCGGCTCCCGGTAGCCGAGGGCCCACTGGCCTTCGGCGCGACGCTTGGCGGGACGCGCGCGGCGGGCGGGAGTGGCCGACTCGTCGGCGGGCGTGACGTCGGTGATCGACGACATACAGGGTCTCCTGATACTCGCTGGAACCGGATCGACGAGCGCAGGAGGGAGCTGACCTCGTGCACGCATGCTTCGACCCGGCGGGATCTGGGATGTGCCGGGGAGTGCCGACTAGAGACAGTCGGCGCAGAGACAAGCGGCGCAAGGCAGACAACAGGATGCGCAGACGCGCTTGAAGTCGACGTGGCGTCGCGCCACGAGTCGCACTCCGTGTCCTGTCATGCGGACCATTGTGCCATGTCACCGGGGCGATTCCGAATTGCGGGCGGTATTTCCACCCGATTTTCGGGAAATGTCGAGGTAGGGGCGTCGCGCGCGGAGCCGCCCTTCAGGTCTCTGGAACACTGGAGGGCGTGAACAGCACTGAGATCGGTCGACGCACCGGCACGGAAATCGGTATCGCGGGTCGTCCGGCCGGTCTCGAACTTCCCGCTTCGGCACTCGCAGGAGTGGGGACGCGACCGTTCGGTGTGTACGTGCACGTGCCCTTCTGCGCGACCCGCTGCGGCTACTGCGACTTCAACACCTACACGGCCGGGGAACTCGGCAGCGCGGCGTCGCCGCAGTCCTGGCTGGAGGGTCTGCGCCGCGAACTCGACGCCGGTGCCCGGCTGCTGTCCGAATCCGGACGACGGACTCCCGCTGCCGAGACGGTCTTCGTCGGCGGCGGAACACCCTCGCTGCTCGGCGCGGACGGTCTCGCGCAGGTGCTCGACGCGATCCGCGACTCGTTCGGGCTCGCTCCCGGCGCCGAGGTGACCACCGAATCGAACCCGGAGTCGACCTCCACGGAGTTCTTCTCGTCGATCCGCGAGGCCGGATACACCCGCGTGTCGCTCGGCATGCAGTCCGCGGCGCCCCACGTGCTGGCGGTCCTCGACCGCACCCACACACCCGGGCGTCCCGTCGCGGCGGCGAAGGAAGCGCGCGCGGCCGGTTTCGGCCACATCAACCTCGATCTGATCTACGGTACTCCCGGCGAGCGCGACGCCGACCTCGACGCCTCCCTCGACGCCGTGCTCGAAGCGGGGGTCGACCACGTCTCGGCGTACGCGCTCATCGTCGAGGACGGCACCGCCCTCGCTCGCCGTGTCCGTCGCGGCGAGCTGCCGGCTCCGGACGACGACGTGCTCGCATCGCGGTACGAGCGGGTCGACGCGCGACTCGCCGACGCCGGGATGACCTGGTACGAGGTGTCCAACTGGGCGAAGGCCGATGATCCGTCGGCGCGCTGCGCCCACAACCTCGGTTACTGGGACGGCGGCGACTGGTGGGGCGCCGGGCCGGGCGCGCACAGCCACGTCGGTGGCGTGCGCTGGTGGAACGTCAAGCATCCCGCCCGTTACGCGTCGACCCTCGCCGACGGAGTCCTGCCCGTCGGGGGCAGCGAACACCTCACGGCCGAGGACCGGCACACCGAACTCGTCATGCTCACCGTCCGGCTGCGCACGGGCCTGCCGTTGTCGGAGCTCGACGACGGTGAGCGCGAGGCAGCAGAGACGGTGGTCGCCGACGGGCTCGCCGTGGAGCGCGACGATCAGCTCGTGCTGACCGACCGGGGCCGGCTGCTCGCCGACGCGGTGGTCCGCACCATCCTGCTCGGCGCGGACGACTGACCGTCCGGTCGCGTCATGCTGCTCCGACCGACCGGTCGCGTCATGCTGCTCCGATGCGCTCCGAGTCGTAGACCGACAGCCGCCCACGGTTCTCGACCACCGACACCTAGTACTTATCCGACTCGGTCCGGCCGTCGACGGTGACGAACGTGAGGGTGACGATCACACTCGACACATCGCGGGGCTCCACGGTATCCACCCCTGATCGGGCTATGCGGGCGACGGGCCCCGAACCTCGGCGCCCGGGTCGGGCACGCCACCGGGAATCAGCACGTCGTACTCGAAGACACGCACGTGCAGCACCGTCCGGTTCCGCAGCGCAGACTGCACGGCACGGTGGAGTCCGTCCTCGAGGTACAGCACGCCCTGCCACTGGACGGCGTGTGGGAACAGATCGCCGTAGAACGTCGAGTCCTCCGACAACAGCCGGTCGAGTTCGAGCACCTTCGTCGTCGTGACGATCTCGTCGAGGCGCACCTGGCGGGGCGGAATCCTCGACCAGTCGCGCAGAGACAGTCCGTGATCGGGATACGGCTTGCCGTCCCGGACGCCCTTGAAGATCATGTGAACACATTACGGGGGACGCGCCGAAGGCGTCGCTTCCGGTTCGGGGTGGTATCGCACACGTGCCCGACACCTTCGAGGTCGTCGCGCGATTAGACTGACAGGGTACGGCCCCGAGAGGTGCAGTCCTGCAGGCGGCGGAAACGGAGGTGGCGGGTTGTCGAGTACCGAGGAGCGGAGATTCACGGTCTTGCGCGCCATCGTGGCGGATTACGTGTCCACCAAGGAGCCGATCGGCTCCAAGACTCTCGTCGACCGGCACAATCTCGGAGTGTCCAGCGCCACGGTCCGCAACGACATGGCTGTGCTCGAAGCAGAGGGATACATCACACAGACCCACACGAGCTCGGGACGCGTGCCCACCGACAAGGGCTACCGCCAGTTCGTCGACAGGATCGCGGAGGTCAAACCGCTCTCGTCGGCCGAGCGCCGCGCAATCCTGCAGTTCCTCGAATCGGGCGTCGACCTCGACGACGTGCTGCGCCGCGCGGTGCGGTTGCTCGCGCAGCTCACCCGCCAGGTCGCGGTCGTGCAGTACCCGACGCTCTCCGCGTCGTCCGTGCGACATCTCGAGGTGGTCGGGCTGACACCGGCGCGGCTGCTGCTCGTGCTCATCACCGACTCGGGCCGCGTCGATCAGCGCATCGTCGAACTCGGCGACGTGATCGACGAGGACGGCCTGTCGCGGTTGCGTGAGCTGCTCGGCGGGGCATTGACCGGCAAGCGGCTCGCCGCGGCCTCCGTCGCAGTGACCGAGCTCGCCGACAACGCACCGGACGATCTGCGCGACGCGCTCATCCGGTGCACCACCGTGTTGGTGGAGACCCTCGTCGAGCACCCCGAGGAGCGTCTCGTGCTCGGCGGCACCGCCAATCTCACCCGCAACGCCGCCGACTTCGACGGCCACGGCATGCTTCCGGGCTCGTTGCGTACGGTCCTCGAAGCCCTCGAGGAGCAGGTCGTGGTGCTCAAACTGCTCGCGTCCAGCCAGGACGCAGGCCGGGTCACCGTCCGCATCGGTGAGGAGACCCAGTTCGAGGAGATGCGCACCACCTCGGTCGTGTCCACCGGCTACGGGGCCGCGGGTACGGTCTTCGGTGGTCTGGGAGTGCTCGGCCCCACCCGGATGGACTATCCGGGAACCATCGCATCGGTCGCCACCGTTGCGAGATATATCGGTGAGGTGCTCGGCGAACGCTGAGCACCGTCCATTTTTGCTCTGTAGAACGACGTAAGGACGAGAACCAAACGTGGCACGGGACTACTACGGGACGCTCGGCGTGTCCAAGAACGCGACCGACCAGGAGATCAAACGGGCGTACCGCAAGTTGGCGCGCGAGCACCACCCGGATGTGAACCCCGACGAGTCGGCGCAGAAGCGTTTCCAGGAGATCTCGGCCGCCTACGAGGTGCTGTCGGATCCCGAGAAGCGACGCATCGTCGACCTCGGCGGCGACCCGCTCGAACCCGGTGGCGGCGGTGCGGGCGGCTTCGGCGGCGCCGGCTTCGGTGGCGGCCTCGGTGATGTCTTCGAGGCGTTCTTCGGTGGTGGGGCCGGCGGTTCCCGCGGTCCGCGCGGCCGCGTCCAGCCCGGCGCCGACTCGCTGCTCCGCACCCGCCTGACCCTCGAGGAATGCGCTCGCGGCGTCACCAAGACGGTCACGGTCGACACCGCGATCCTGTGCGACGCGTGCACCGGTTCCGGCACCCACGGCGATTCGAAGCCCGTGCGCTGCGAGACCTGCGGTGGCGCCGGTGAGGTTCAGTCCGTCCAGCGTTCCTTCCTCGGCCAGGTCATGACGTCCCGCCCGTGCCCCACCTGCCGCGGTGTCGGCGAGACGATCCCGGATCCCTGCCGCAAGTGCGGTGGTGACGGCCGCGTGCGCGCCCGCCGCGAGGTCACCGTCAAGGTGCCCGCCGGCGTCGGCAACGGGATGCGCATCCGCCTCGCGGCCCAGGGCGAGGTCGGCCCCGGCGGCGGTCCTGCCGGCGATCTCTACGTCGAGGTGCTCGAACAGCAGCACGAGGTTTTCGTGCGCGACGGCGACGACCTGCACTGCACCATCCGCGTGCCCATGGTCGACGCTGCGCTCGGCACCAAGGTGACGATCGAGACCATCCTCGACGGCCCCACCGAGATCACCATCGATCCCGGCACCCAGCCCGGTTCGGTCTCGGTGCTGCGCGGCCACGGCATGCCGAAGCTGCGCTCGGGTACGCGCGGCGACCTGCACGCGCATCTCGAGGTCGTGGTGCCGAGCAAGCTCGATCACAAGCAGACGAAGCTGCTCGAGGACCTGCGCCGGCACAGCGACCGGGAGCATGTCGAGGTCGTGACCACGGGTTCGCAGAACACCGGCGGCCTGTTCTCGCGCCTGCGCGACGCGTTCAGCGCCCGTTAGGTCGCTCGGGTGGCCGCGACACTGTTCTACCTCGACCCGCTGCCCGACGAGGGGCGGACGGCCGTGCTCGACGGCAAGGAGGGCCGGCACGCCGCGACGGTGCGCCGTATCGCGGTAGGCGAGCGGCTCGTGTTGTCCGACGGCGCCGGTGAGGTCGCCGACGTCGAGGTCACGGCGGTCGCGAAGGACCGGCTCGAAGCGCTCGTGCTCGGTCGTCGCGTTGTCGACCCGCCGCGTCCGAGCGTGACCGTCGTGCAGGCGCTGCCGAAGTCCGACCGGTCCGAACTCGCCGTCGAACTGGCCACCGAGGCCGGCGCCGACGAGTTCGTACCGTGGCAGTCGGTGCGCTGTGTCGCCCGGTGGGATGCCAAGGCGGACAAGGGTGTTGCCAAGTGGCAGGCGGTCGCGACGTCCGCGGCGAAGCAGTCGCGGCGCGCGCACGTGCCGACGGTGGCCGGGTTGCACCGCACACCCGAGGTCGTCGCACGGGTCCGCTCGGCCGTCGAGCGCGGCGACGTCGTCGCGGTGCTCCACGAATCCGCCACGATCCCCTTCGCCGATCTGCCCGTGCGCGACGTCGATTCGCTGACGCTGATCGTCGGTCCCGAAGGCGGACTCGACGACGCGGAGGTCGAGGCCCTCGTCGACGCGGGCGCGGTGGCCGTCGGTCTCGGCCCCACGGTGCTGCGCACCTCGACCGCCGCGGCCGTCGCACTCGGCGCGATCGGTGTGTTGACCGACCGGTGGCGTACCAGGCCCCTGCACTAGGGATCGCTTGCGGGTCCCGATTCTCTGTGCTGCGGGATCGCTTGCGGGTCCCGACCATACGTATCGAAGGAATTTCCTCTCTTGGCTCGTACGAAGATCGCCTACGGCACCCACTCGCAGCAGTTCGGGCACGTCTTCCTACCCGACCCCGCGACGGTGACGGGGCCCGTTCCCGCCGTCATGGTCGTTCACGGCGGTTCGTGGCACGGCCGCTACCAGCTCACCCTCGGTACGGCGCTGTCCGTGGAACTCGCGCGTCGCGGTGTGGTGGCGTGGAACGTCGAGTACCGCCGTCTCGAGGCCGGTGGCGCGTGGGACGAGATGTCCGCCGATGTGGTCGCGGCGTACGAGACGATCTTCACCGAGGTCGTTCCGCACGCGCAGCGCGGCGGTGTCGAGGTCGATCTCGACCGTGTGCGGCTCGTCGGTCACTCTGCGGGAGGCCAGCTGGCGGTGTGGCTCGCGGGTGAGAGCACGTCGGTGCGACCGGAATTCGTGGTTTCGCAGGCGGGTGCGCTCGACCTCGTCACCGCCGGGGAGCGCGGTCGTCGCGTGGAGGCGTTCGAGGCGCTCTTCGGTGCGTCCTACGCGGAGGCACCCGAGTGTTATCGGTCGGCCTCGCCGACGCACCGGCCGCCGATCGGTGTGCCGGTCGCGGTGCTGCACGGCACCGCCGACGAGCAGGTGTCGGTGAGTGTCGCGCACCGTTACGTCGACGCGGCCGACGCGGCAGGAGATCCGGTGTCGCTGGAACTGTTCGACGGTGAGGATCACGTCGCCTTCCTGGACCGGAGCACCCGGGCCTGGGCGCGATCGCTCGACCTGCTCACCGTCCGGTCAGTGGCCGATCTCGGCCTCGCTGCCGGTGCGGGTGTGGAGTCCGCGGGGGAGTAGCGCGGTGACCGCCGCGGCGCCGATGAGCAGGACGATGCCGGCGACGAGGCTCGCGGACGAGATCGCCTCGGCGAACGCTGCGGACGACGCGTCGAGCAGCGGTTGTGCGTACGACGCCGCGAATGGGTTCGCCGCGAGTTCCTCCGCGACGATCGCCGCACCGCCCACCGAATCGCCGGCCGCCTCGATCGCCATCGCGGCCTGATCGGCCATCGGACCTGTCAGGTCCGCCAACGGCAATCCGTCGAGGAACCCGGAGATCTCGCGGTGATAGGTGGTCGCGAGGATCGAGCCGAGCACGGCGATGCCCAGCGACCCGCCGAATTCCACTGCGGTGTCGTTCAACCCGCCCGCCGCTCCGAGGTCCGAGTCGGGGAAGCCGCCCATGATCAGGTCGGTGGACGGGGATGTGGCCAGGCCGATGCCCAATCCGAGCAGCAACAACGAGATCAGAAAGGGCGTGAAGCCGGAGGCGCCGGCCGTGACGGTCAAGGTGAGGATGCCTGCCGCAGCGGCGACCATGCCCGTGCCCACGAGGACCCGCGCACCGAGTCGGGGCGCGAGCCGGCCGCTCAGCGCCGCGCCGAGCGAGACCGTCACCGCGAGGGGAAGCAGACGCAGACCGGTCTCGAGCGGGCCGTAACCGAGCACGAACTGGAACTGCTGCGCGACGAAGTAGATGGCGCCGAAGGCGACGAGGAAGAGCAGTAACACCGACACGCACGCACCGCCGACGGTCCGGTCCGCGACCCGACGCACGTCCAGCAACGGCCGGGGGTGGCGAAGTTCCCACACCACGAAGAGCACCGCGGCGATCACCGAGCCGATCGAGGTGGCGATCACCCCGGTGCCCCAACCGAAGTGGAACCCCTCGATGATCGCGTAGACGATTCCGCCGAGAGCAGCGACCGACAGGGCGCCGCCGACCCAGTCGGTGCGGGTGAGATCGTCCGCCTTCGAGGCCGGCACGAGGATCAGGGCCGCGATCGCGGCGAATGCCGCGATCGGCACGTTGATGAGGAAGGTCGAACCCCACGAGTTCGATTCGAGGAGCCATCCGGCGAGCAGGGGACCGAGCGCAATGGCGAGTCCGGACGTGGCGGCCCAGGCTGCGATCGCGCGGGCACGCTCGTGCACGGGGAACATCGCGACGAGCAGCGACAGTGTCGCAGGCATGATCACGGCGGCGCCCACCCCCATGACGATGCGCGCGACGATCACGTCGCCGGCGCTGTCGGCGAACGATCCGTAGACCGCGCCGGCGGCAAAGACGACCAGGCCCGCCAGCAACGCGCGACGTCGTCCGTATCGATCGCCGAGCACGCCGAACAGCAGCATCAGTGCGGCATAGGGGACGGTGTAGCCGTCGATGATCCACTGCATGTCGGCGCTGGTGAGCTGCAGTTCGCGCAGCATGCCGGGTGCGGCGACGATGAGCGAGGTGTTGGCCATCACGACGATGAGCAGGCTCAGGCACAGCACCGCCAGTCCGGCCCAGCGCAGCCGGTAGGGTTCCTTCGCTGCGGTCCCTCCTGCGAGGGTCACGGCAGTGGGCATGGGCTCTCCTCGGGTGCGACACGGGCCGGGACCTGAGCCCCGATCTACACGGTGGTGTGCAAGTTACGCAGCTGCACATCCGTGTGCAACTAAAATGAAAGACAGATCACAGTCAGCGGAAGAGGGCGAGAACGTGGAGAACTCGGTCACACGACCGCGAACCCGATTCAATGCGAACCGCATGCGCATACTCGACGCTGCGGTGATGTGCTTTGCGGCCGACTCCGACGCGAGCATGGACGATGTCGCCAAAGCCGCGGGTGTCGTCCGCCGCACCGTCTATGCGCACTTCCCCAACCGGGAAGCCCTCGTCGAGGGGATCGTCGACGACGCCTCGACCGCACTCGCCGAGGCTCTCGACCACCCCGAGCCGGACGATCCCGCGGTCGCGCTCGCGGTCGTGGCGTTGCGGACCTGGCCCATCGGCGACCGCTACCGCGTGCTGCTCTCCTTCGCCCGCAAGGAGATGGGAGAGCAGCGCATCGCCGAGCTGGTCTCCCCGGTGCGCTCACGTGTCCTCGGGCACGTCGAACGCGGCCTCGCGCAGAGCCAGCTCTCCGACTACCTCCCGGCGCCCGTGCTCGTAGGGATGATGGAGGGCCTGACGATGGCCACACTCGAGCAGGCCAATCTCGGGCTGGTGGACGACTCGGGCGACACGATCGTCCTGGGCAATCTCGTGCTCGGTGGGGTCTCACCCCACCGGGCACCCGGGATCCTCGCCGAGGCACGGCGGTGGCTCGCGGAGGCGGGTTCTGGTGAAGGCGGAATCCAACCCCGCTGAAACTCCCTGTTGCGGGAGGGTGCGCTTCGTCCGGCGCTAGACTGGCACGAACACGACGACCGTCGTGCAGGAGCCGAACCGAAAGCAGGACGTACCGTCCACGTGAGTGAACCAGACCGACCCCACGAGCCCCCCGAATTCGAGCCGACCACGGTCAAATCGAGCCTCGACCTCCCCTCGGAGGCCGCAGCGCCCCTGCTCGGAGCCGCGGACGAGAATCTGATCGCCCTCGAAGCCCTCCTGGCGGCGGACATCCACGTGCGGGGCAACACCGTCACGCTGACCGGAGCGCCCGCCGACGTCGCCCTCGCGGAACGTGCGCTCGCCGAACTCGTCACCATCGTCCGTCGCGGACAATCGCTCGCGCCCGACGCCGTGCGTCGCACCGTGGGCATGCTCACCCAGGGGCTCTCCGAGTCGCCGGCCGACGTGCTCAGCCTCGACATTCTGTCGCGGCGCGGGAAGACGATCCGGCCCAAGACCCTGAACCAGAAGCGGTACGTCGACGCGATCGATGCCCACACCATCGTTTTCGGTGTCGGACCGGCTGGTACGGGCAAGACCTATCTCGCCATGGCAAAGGCCGTGCAGGCGCTGCAGACCAAGCAGGTCAACCGCATCATCCTCACGCGTCCCGCCGTCGAGGCAGGGGAGCGGCTCGGCTTCCTGCCGGGCACCCTGCACGAGAAGATCGACCCGTATCTGCGTCCACTGCACGACGCGCTGCACGACATGATGGATCCCGAGGCGATCCCGAAGCTCATGCAGGCCGGGGTCATCGAGGTCGCACCCCTGGCGTACATGCGTGGCCGCACCCTGAACGATGCGTTCATCATCCTCGACGAGGCGCAGAACACCACCGCCGAACAGATGAAGATGTTCCTCACGCGTCTGGGCTTCAATTCCAAGATCGTCGTGACGGGCGACATCACGCAGATCGACCTGCCCGGCGGCGCCCGTTCGGGTCTCGCCGCCGCCACCGAGATCCTCGACGGCATCGACGACATCCACATCGCGCGACTCGACAGCAGCGACGTCGTGCGGCACCGGCTCGTCTCCGACATCGTCGACGCCTACAGCCGTTTCGAGGCCACCCGCGACGGCGACGGGATCCCCGGCAACCGTGCTCAACGTCGCGCGCAGCGGGTGCAGCGTCGATGAACACCCTTGTAGATCAACCGAATACCGTCGTGCAGAAGGAACTCCAGTCATGAGCATCGAGATCTCGAACGAATCGGGAATGGACGTCTCGGAGGAGGAACTCCTCGACGTCGCCCGTTTCGTGATCGCCCGGATGGATGTGCATCCGGCGGCGGAGTTGTCGATGGTGCTCGTGGACCTCGACACCATGGCCGATCTGCACGTGCGGTGGATGGACCTTCCCGGCCCCACCGACGTGATGTCGTTCCCCATGGACGAACTCGAGCCCGGGGGGCGTCCGGACGCTCCCGAACCGGGACCGTCGATGCTCGGCGACATCGTGCTGTGTCCGCAGTTCGCCGCCGACCAGGCGGCGAAGGCCGGTCACCCGGTGGCCCACGAACTCGCCCTGCTCACCGTGCACGGCATGCTCCACCTCCTCGGCTACGACCACGCCGAACCGGAGGAGGAGAAGGAGATGTTCGGCCTGCAGAACCAGCTCCTCGCCGAGTGGTACGAGGAGATCCGCCGCGCCGAGCACGAGGCGCGGCTCGCCGCCCGCGACCGGAAGTTGCTGGGCAAGGCCGGTTTCGTCGACACCCCCGAATCATGAGCGGCGACAGTGCGAGCCATCGTGATCGGACGGCACCGATCGAGGGAGTGACGATCGCGTGAGTACCGTGCCCCTCGTCGTCCTGGCGGTCGTCCTGGTGGTGCTCGGCGGCCTGTTCGCCGCCGTCGATTCCGCGCTCAACACCGTATCCGCGGCGCGCGCCGAGGAACTCGCGAAGGAGGGCCGCCCCAGTGCGCGCCGCCTGCTCGGTCTGCTCGACGATCGGCCCCGCTACGTCAATCTGACGGTGCTGCTGCGCATCCTCTGCGAGATCACCGCCACCGTCGTGCTCGTCGGTGCGTTGCTCGCCGTGCTCGACCGCACATGGGCGCTCGTCGTGGGCGCTGCGGTGATGGTGATCGTCGACTACGTCGTGATCGGGGTCAGCCCGCGCACGCTCGGACGCCAGCACGCGTACCCGATCGCGCTCGCCGCCACCGGACCGCTGCGGGTACTCGGTGTCCTGCTCGGTCCGATCAGCCGAATCCTCATCAGCGTAGGCAATGCGGTCACACCCGGTCGCGGTTTCAGGAACGGCCCGTTCTCCAACGAGATCGAGCTGCGCGAACTGGTCGATCTCGCTCAGGAGAGCGGGGTCGTGGCCGACGAGGAACGCCGGATGATCCAGTCGGTGTTCGACTTCGGCGACACCACCGCTCGCGAGATCATGGTTCCACGCCCCGAGATGGTGTGGATCGAGGAGACCAAGACGGCCGGTCAGGCCACCTCGCTCGCCGTCCGCAGCGGGCACTCGCGGATCCCGGTGATCGGTGAGAACGTCGACGACATCCGCGGTGTCGTCTACCTCAAGGATCTCGTCCAGCAGACCTACTACCACCGCGACGGCGGACGCAGCGTCTCCGTCGCCGACGTCATGCGACCGGCGGTCTTCGTGCCGGATTCGAAGCGCCTCGACGATCTGCTCGCCGACATGCAGCGCGACCGCAACCACATGGCGATCCTCGTCGACGAATACGGCGGCATCGCCGGTCTCGTGACGATCGAGGACGTCATCGAGGAGATCGTCGGCGAGATCGCCGACGAGTACGACACCGGGGAGATCCCCGACGTCGAGGAACTCGGCGACGACACCTACCGCGTTTCCGCGCGACTTCCCGTCGAGGACCTCGGCGAACTGTTCGACATCGACATCGAGGACGACGAGGTCGACACCGTCGGCGGACTCCTCGGCTACGAACTCGGCCGAGTTCCTCTGCCGGGTGCGGAGGTACGGACCCACGGCCTGCTGCTCCGCGGCGAGGGCGGACCGGACGTCCGCGGGCGGGTGCGTGTGAGCACCGTCTTCGTGCAGCGCGTCAGCCCCGAAGAAGAACCCACCGATACCGATACGGCCACCACCGAGGAGCATGCATGACCGACACCGACTTCCGTTCCGGCTTCATCTGTTTCGTCGGCCGGCCCAACACCGGGAAGTCGACGCTCACGAATGCGCTCGTCGGCAGCAAGATCGCGATCACCTCGTCGCGCCCGCAGACCACCCGCCACACCATCCGCGGCATCGTCCACCGCGACAACGCCCAGCTCATCCTCGTGGACACCCCGGGACTGCACCGCCCGCGCACCCTGCTCGGCCAGCGGCTCAACGACCTGGTGCAGGACACCTACTCCGAGGTCGACGCGATCGGCATGTGCTTCCCCGCCGACGAGAAGATCGGCCCCGGCGACCGCTGGATCCTCGAGCAGGTGCGCCACATGGCGCCGAAGACCCCGGTCATCGGCATTGTCACGAAGATCGACAAGGTGGGCAAACAGCAGGTCGCCGCGCAGTTGCTCGCCGTGTCGAAGCTCCTCGGCGAGAACTGCGAGGTCGTGCCGGTCTCCGCGGCCTCGGGTGAGCAGGTCGAGGTCCTCGTCGACGTCCTCGTCTCGCACATGGAACCCGGACCGGCCTTCTATCCCGACGGCGAGCTCACCGACGAGCCGGAAGAGACCCTGATGGCCGAGCTCATCCGCGAGGCCGCCCTCGAAGGTCTCGGCGACGAGCTGCCCCACTCGCTCGCCGTCGTGATCGAGGAGATCACCGAACGCGAGGGTCGCACCGAGAAGCAGGGCGAGATGCTCGACGTGCACGCCCTGCTCTACGTCGAACGGCCGAGCCAGAAGGGCATCGTCATCGGCAAGGGGGGCGCGCGGCTGCGCGAAGTGGGCACCGCCGCACGCACCCAGATCGAGAAGCTCCTCGGCGTGAAGATCTACCTCGACCTGCACGTGAAGGTCGCGAAGGACTGGCAGCGAGACCCCAAACAGCTGGGCCGTCTGGGATTCTGACGCCGAGCCCTACGGGGTGGACGCGGTGATCGGCCGGGCGACCCACATCGACGCGAGGTAGGTCGGTGCCGACGAACGCGCTGAAGCGGTCGATCAGTTCCGCCGGCCGCGGTGTCATGGCGACGGCGGCGGAGACGTCGAAGCGGCGACAGCGGCGACGAGCAATCCGCTCACCACCGGGATCGCGAGTCGTCGCACGAGATCTCCGACCGGGACGCGGCAGAAGCCCGCGACCACGATCAGCGACGACCAGATGACGCGGGTGCCGCCGCCGGTCCAGGTCGCGGCGTTCTGCGCAAGGGCGGCAAGCGTTGCGGTGTCCGTTCCGGCCTGCGGGGCGAGCGCGGCGACGATACCACCGGTAAGCGGCAGACCGGCCCAGCCGGAGCCGTCCAGACCGATGAGCATACCGATCAGGATCATGCTGAACGCGGCGAAGAGACCGTTGTCGGGAATGCGGGTCTGGATGCTCTCGACGGCGTCGAACAGGAAGGCCGGCCCGGTGCCGTCCTCGAGTCCCAGGATCGAACCGGAGTAGTCGGGGATGCCGGGGTACACGAATCCGGCCACCGGCAGGATGATTCCCATGGCCTTGAACGCGTGGACCAAGCCGTCGACGAAATGGGTGGCGCAATGTTCGAGGGCCACGCCCTGTCCGGAAATCGCGAGGGCGATCAAGGCCGAGCGGCGGCAGCCCGGCCTTGATCGCCGCCGGGAGCAGCACGGCACCGATGATCGCGAGAGCAGGTGTGGGCAGAAGAACAACGACAGCAGATAGGTGACGACGAACAGCACGACGTAGGCGATACGGCCGTTGATCATCCAGCGCCCGAAGGGACGCACCATGAGTTCGTCGGCGCCGATGGTGCAGCATCGCCGCGAGCATCGATGGGCGGCACCGCCGTCGTCGGTCGGAACATGTCGATCTCGAAGAGTCGGACAGGGCTCGGCAATCGGCCGACGAACCACTCGCGACGCGAAAGAATTGTGCACACGGCATAATTCGTGACGGTGGTGTTTCGTCGCGGACGCGGATGTGAACGCGTCGTCACGCCGGGGCCGGTGACCGAAGGGAACTCAGCGACGCGTGGCCGCCGCGCCGTGCAGCAGCAGAACGGCCTCCGACAGATCCGGCTCCGTACCCGTCGACAGGCGGCGCAGTTGCAGCCCGGTGATGGTCGCGACGACCGTCGGGGCGATCGTCTCCGGATCCGGCACTCCCAGCGCGGAAAGGACGGAGGCAGTCAACGCGTCGTAGGCACGCCAGCAGCGTTCGGCGACCCGCCGCAGTTCCTCGTCGCGCGCCGCCTGCACATAGAGCTCGAAGGGGGCGATGCGTTCGGCCGTGAAGGTCAGGTCGTGGGCGACGCGTTCGGTGAGTTCGGCGGCCTCCGTCAGCGACAGGGCCCGGGATCGATACTGCTCGGCGAGTTCTCGCAGCCGCTCGGTCTCCTCGTCGACGAAGAACTCGAGCGCGGCGCGCAGCAGGTCGGCCTGGGTGGGGAAATGGTAGGTGATCGAACCGAGCGACACTTCGGCGCGCGCCGCGATGCGCCGGTTCGTCACCCCGGCGACCCCGTCGGTGCCGACGAGATACAGGGTGGCGTGGACGATCCGCGAGCGGGCGTCGTCGCGCGTGGTCACCACCATCGCTCCGGGGTGTGTTCGTGCCAGCGCAGCACCGATTCGAGTTGGGAGGCGAGGGACACCAGCAGCGGTTCGGAGTTCGCCGGGCCGAGCAGTTGGGCACCCACCGGCAGTCGCTCCTCGGTGAAACCCGCGGGGACGTTGATCGCGGGCCAGCCCAGCACGTTCCACGGCCACGCGTAGGGGCATGCGCCGGTGATGACCTTGTCGGTCGCCCAGCCGCCGATGCCGTCGATCGCCGTCACCGGCAGCGGCGGTGTGGCAGTGGTGGGGGCGAGTACGACGTCGAACCGGTCGAAGATGCGGCCGACCCGACGGTGCAGTCGCGGTTCGACCGCGCGCGCCGCCCGCAACGGATAACCGTGCAGGAACCGGCCGGTGCGGGCGTTGGCGCGGGTGCGCACGTCGGCGAGGGACGGGTCGGGCAGGCGGTACAACCAATCCTCGATACCGGCCATGGATCGAGGGAGGAAGGTGAGACCGAACGTCATTCCGTAGTCGGGATCGGCGAGCGTCACCTCGTGGCCGAGATCGCGCAGTACCGCGGCGAGTGCGGCGATGCGGGTGCGGACGCGGGCGTCGAGGCTGGTGGGTGTCGCGGTGAACGGGATCTTCAGCGACAGAGCGATGTTCAGTCTGCCGGGATCTCGTCCCACGGCGTCGGAGACGGTCAGCGGCGCGCACGCGTGCCGGTCGCCGGGGTGGTTCCCGGACACGACGTCGAGGAGCAGGGCCGCGTCGGCGACCGTGCGGGCGAGTGGGCCGTGCGTGGTGAGTCCGTTGAAGGATTCGGCGTCGGGCCACATGGAGATCCGGCCGCGTTGGGGCTTGATGCCGACGAGATTGGACCACGAGGCGGGGATGCGGACCGATCCGGCGCCGTCGGATCCCAGGGCGGCCGGCACGAGTCCCGCCGCGACGGCCGCGGCGCTGCCACCCGACGAGCCGCCGGGGGTGTGGTCGCGCGACCACGCGCTGCGGGTGTGCCCGAAGGCGTCGCCGCCGGTGAGCGGCCACTGGCCGAGTTCGGGGGAGTGGGTCTTGCCGACGATCACCGCGCCGGCGGCCCGCAGGCGACGCACCACCTCGGCGTCGGTGTCCTTCGGGGCGAAGGTGCCGGCGCAGCCGAACATCGTCGTCTCGCCGACGATGTCGGTGTCGTCCTTGATCGCGATGGGGACACCCAGCAGGGGGAGGCGTTCGCCGTTCGCGCGGCGCCGGTCGGCCTCGCGGGCCTCGTCGAGTGCGGTGGTGCGGCGCACGACGCGGAAGGCGTTCAGGTGCGGTTGCGATTCGTCGATCCGGTCGAGGCTCGCACGGACGAGGTCCGTGGAGGTGGTCTCGCCGCGGTCGAGTGCCTCGACGGTCGCCTTCAGGTCGCGCAGGTCGGTTCGAGCGTCCATTCGTTCCCCCGTTCGTTCGAACGAACAATAACGCGTTCCCGTTCTGGGTGTCGAGTCCCTTCGTGGACCGTCCCGTGTCACCGCGACATGACAGACTCGGGGAGTGAGGCTTTATCGGGACAACGCGGTGGTGCTGCGCCAGCACAAGCTGGGCGAGGCCGACCGTATCGTCACCCTGCTGACGCGTCGGCACGGTCTCGTGCGGGCCGTCGCGAAGGGCGTGCGCCGGACACGCTCCAAGTTCGGCGCACGGCTCGAACCGTTCGCCCACATCGACGTCCAGCTCCACCCGGGCCGCAGTCTCGACGTCATCACCCAGGTGCAGACCCTCGACGCCTTCGCGGTGGGTATCGTCGACGACTACCCCCGCTACACCACCGCGTGCGCGATCCTCGAGACCGCCGAACGCCTCGCCGGTGAGGAACGCGCGCCCGTGCCGCGCCTGCACGCACTCACCGTCGGCGCCCTCCGCGCGGTGTGCGACCGCACCCGGCCACCCGAACTCGTACTCGACGCCTATCTGCTGCGGGCCATGGCCTACGCGGGATGGGCGCCGGCGATCACCCACTGCGCGCGCTGCGACCGTCCCGGCCCGCACACCGCCTTCCACGTCGCCGCCGGTGGTGCGGTGTGCGTGCACTGCCGTCCGCCGGGGGCGGCCACCCCGGCCCCGGGTGTGTTGGCGCTGCTCGACGCGCTCAACCACGGACGCTGGGCCGACACCGAGGCCGCCGACACAGCGGTGCGTCGCCAGGCCAGCGGGCTCGTCGCCGCGCACCTGCAGTGGCATCTCGAACGGCAACTGCGTTCGCTGCCCCTCGTCGAGCGCGGTCGCACCGAACCTGCGACGGGGAACCGGGTTGATGACGTCGCCCGGGGTGTCCGGCAGGATGGGGACCGTGATTCGACGACGTACCACGCCCCCATCGCCTGAGCGGGTGATCCGGCCGCCCGACCCGCATCCGTCGGGCGCGCGACCTCCCGTGCTGCAACCCGAGCTGATCCCCCAGCACGTGGCGCTCGTGATGGACGGCAACGGTCGCTGGGCGCAGGAGCGCGGTCTGCCGCGCACCGCCGGCCACGAACGCGGCGAGGCCGTGCTGATGGACACGGTGTGCGGATGTATCGAGATGGGCGTCGAGTGGCTCTCGGCCTACGCCTTCTCCACCGAGAACTGGAAGCGCAGCCCCGACGAGGTCCGCTTCCTCATGGGCTTCAACCGCGACGTGATCCGCCGCCGCCGCGACGAGATGCACGAGATGGGGGTGCGCGTCCGGTGGGCCGGTCGCCGTCCCCGCCTGTGGCGCAGCGTGATCAAGGAACTCGAGATCGCCGAGGAACTGACGAAGGACAACGACGTCATGACTCTCACGATGTGCGTCAACTACGGCGGTCGCGCCGAGATCGCCGACGCCGCACGGGAGATCGCCCGCCGGGTCGCGGCAGGGGAACTCGATCCCGAACGGATCACGGAGTCGACGATCGCGCGGTATCTCGACGAGCCCGACATGCCCGACGTCGACCTGTTCCTGCGGCCCTCGGGCGAGCAGCGCACCTCGAACTTCCTGCTGTGGCAGTCGGCCTACGCCGAACTCGTCTTCCAGGACACGATGTTCCCCGATTTCGACCGGCGCGATCTGTGGGCGGCGTGCGTCGAATACGCCTCCCGCGACCGGCGGTTCGGTGGTGTGAAGTGACCTCGCTGCGCGAGCGGATCGCGGGCGCGCTGACGCCCTTCGTCGACGTCCGCACCCCGTCGTCCGCCGCCGACGGCGACGGCTCGTTCGGATTCGACTACGGCGCCGTGCCCTTCGCGCTGCAGGTCGTCACGCTCACCGAAGGACTCGACGTGGTCTCCGTCACCGGAGTGCTCGCGTGGGATCTTCCGCTCGACGACGCCGTGCGCGGTCGGGTCGCGGCCGCCGCCGACGCCCTGCAGTTCGGCTCGGTCCACCTCATCGAACGCGAGACCGACGCCGACGTCGTGCTGCGGTACTCGTTCCCCGCGACCGGGCTCGACGACACGGCGCTGACCACCATGCTGTTGCTCGTGCTCGACGGTGCCGCCGACGCGCGTGGCGCCGTGGCCGGCACCCCCGATCCCAAGGAGAATTCGTGACCACCACCGACATCGACGCCGAGACCACCACCGAGGAGGTCGTCGCCGCCGACGGGACGCACGCCGTCGCGATCCCCACCGAGGACGACGACATGCTGCGCGCCGCTGTGGTGGAGACACTGTCCGAGATTCTCGAGGAAGCGCCCGAGCCCGACGAGGACGGCGAGATCCCGATCTGGATCGACGACGTGCTCACCTACGCGACGGTCGACGCCGAGGGCGGCTTCGTGCTGCTCACCACCTACCTGGTCGAGGGCATCACGGGCCGCACCCGCGCCGCCGAGGTCCTCGGCGACCTGCAGGTCGAGTTCCCCGAAGTCAAGTTCGTCCTCGACAAGGACCGAGTCACCGTCGAACTGCGGGTCGCGGCGTCGCCGCTCGTCCCGATCCATCTCGTGCGGGCCGTCGCGTCGCTCGTGCCGGTCGTCGAGCAGGCACGCGCATTGGCGCAGCGTCTCGGCGGAGAAGCGTCGGTCTTCGACGGTGAGGCCGAGGACGGCGAGGAGAACCTGCTCGCCGACGGCTGCGGTTGTGATGACTGCGATTGCGGCTGACGGCCGCGGGCCGTCGGTTCAGCCCTGAGCGAGGGCGCACTCGCGGCAGTTGCCGAAGATCTCCACGGTGTGGCTGACGTCGACGAAGCCGTTCGACTCGGCCACCTCGTGCGACCAGCGTTCGACCTCCGGGCCGTCCACCTCGACCGTGAAGCCGCAGTGGCGGCACACGAGATGGTGGTGGTGCCCGGAGGAACACCGCCGGAACAACGACTCGCCGCTGTCGGTGCGCAGCACGTCGACGCTGCCGACCTCGGCGAGCGACTGCAGGGTGCGGTAGACGGTCGTCAGGCCGATGCCCTCGCCGCGCTTGCGCAGCTCGTCGTGCAGGTCCTGGGCGGACCGGAACTCCTCGGTGTTGTCGAGCAGGTCGACGATGGCGCTGCGTTGACGGGTCGAGCGGACCCCCACGAGAGGTTTGCGGGCGGAGGTCACTGCGATCGTCCTTCCTGGGCGTGAGCGACGGCGTCGACGACGATGCGGGCGAGATGGTCGTCGGCCAGGTGGTAGAGCACTTCGCGTCCCGAGCGTTCGCCGCGCACGACGCCGGCGGTCTTGAGCACGCGGAGATGCTGGCTGATGAGCGGCTGGGTGACGCCGAGGGCGCCGACGAGTTCGTGCACGCAGCGGGCCGACTCGCGCAGTTCGAGCACGATCGAGATGCGGACGGGTGCCGACAGTGCGCGCAGCAGCTCACCGGCCGCGATCAGGGCGCCGGGGGAGACATCGACCGGGGACGGCAGGGCGTCGCTGCCGATCGGGCCGCGGGCGCGCTCGCCCGTGCTGCACTCGCGTGGATCGGCGTCGATGCTCACGGGGCTCCTCGGGGCAGGGGCGGCCGCCGGTCGGCGGGCCTTATTGCAAATCGATTCCATTTTGATATGCACGGTTGTGCATGTCAACCGGCGCGAATTCGAGCTGCGAACGAGGAGCGATAGGCTTACAGATCGACGCATGCTGCGAAAACCCGCATCGAAGATGGAGAAACCGAGTGGCACCCAAATCCAAGATCGATACCGTCGCCAACCTCGCCAAGCGCCGGGGCCTGGTCTATCCCTGCGGTGAGATCTACGGCGGCACCAGGTCCGCGTGGGATTACGGGCCGCTCGGCGTGGAGCTCAAGGACAACATCAAGAAGCAGTGGTGGCGCAACATGGTCACCAGCCGCGAGGACGTCGTCGGCCTCGACTCGTCCGTGATCCTGCCGCGTCAGGTCTGGGTCGCCTCCGGCCACGTCGGTGTCTTCAACGACCCGCTCGTCGAGTGCCTGAGCTGTCACAAGCGTCACCGGCAGGACCACCTGCAGGAGGCCTACGCCGAGAAGAACAAGCTCGACGACCCCGACGCCGTGCCGATGACCGAGATCGTCTGCCCGGACTGCGGCACCAAGGGCCAGTGGACCGAGCCCCGCGACTTCAACATGATGCTCAAGACCTTCCTCGGCCCGATCGAGAGCGAGGAAGGCCTGCACTACCTGCGCCCCGAGACGGCGCAGGGCATCTTCGTGAACTTCGCGAACGTGCTCACCACCTCGCGCAAGAAGCCGCCCTTCGGCATCGGCCAGATCGGCAAGAGCTTCCGCAACGAGATCACGCCCGGCAACTTCATCTTCCGCACCCGCGAGTTCGAGCAGATGGAGATGGAGTTCTTCGTCAAGCCCGGCGAAGACGAGCAGTGGCACCAGTACTGGATCGACTACCGGATGAACTGGTACACCGATCTGGGCATCAACAAGGACAACCTGCGCCTCTACGAGCACCCGCTCGAGAAGCTGTCGCACTACTCGAAGCGCACCGTCGACATCGAGTACCGCTTCCACTTCCAGGGCAGCGAATGGGGTGAGCTCGAGGGCGTCGCGAACCGCACCGACTTCGACCTGTCGACGCACTCGAAGCACTCCGGCACCGACCTGAGCTTCTTCGATCAGGCCACCAATGAGCGCTACACGCCCTACGTGATCGAGCCGGCGGCCGGCCTGACCCGTTCGCTCATGGCCTTCCTCGTCGACGCCTACACCGAGGACGAGGCACCCAACGCCAAGGGTGGCGTCGACAAGCGCACCGTGCTGCGCCTCGACCGTCGTCTCGCGCCGGTCAAGGCCGCCGTGCTGCCGCTCAGCCGCAACGCCGACCTGAGCCCGAAGGCCAAGGACCTCGCCGCGAAGCTGCGCCAGAACTGGAACATCGAGTTCGACGACGCCGGCGCCATCGGCCGCCGCTACCGTCGCCAGGACGAGATCGGCACCCCGTTCTGCATCACAGTCGACTTCGACACCCTCGAGGACCAGGCCGTCACGATCCGTGAGCGCGACACCATGGCGCAGGAGCGTGTGAGCCTCGACCAGGTCGAGGGCTACCTCGCGCAGCGCCTGATCGGCTGCTGACCGATCCGATCGACGCAGATGCCCTCCGGTCCCGACGGACCGGAGGGCATCTGTCGCTTCGTAGCCGGGTGCTCGTAGCGGTCACCTCGTCGAGCGCCGATCGATGTACTCGAAATATCTGCGGCCGGAGATCTCCTCACCCCGCCAGATCGCCGACCATGCGAAACCGGTGACGAATCCGGTGCTCAGCCCGTAGGTGAAGGGGGTGTCCATGATCCCTTCGAAATCCAACCAGGGACGACCGCGGGTGTCCTTCACCAGGAACCGGGTCCGGCGCGGCACCTGCATCGGGATGCCGTAGGGAGTCGGCTCGGACTGGTCGCGCAGTTCAACCATCTCGAAATCCACGTCCCGGCAGCGGGTTCCGCACCGCTGCGGGTACGCAGGATCGCCGTCGTCATGAACGGTCGGTCACCGATCGCGTAGCGGCTCAACAGGATCTGCGTGTCGGCGTCGAGATCGACGATCTGGTAGACGAAATGGTCGAGCGGAGCCTTCGCCGCGGGCGGCAGAGGAGTGGACCGCATCAGATACGGGCTCGGTATCGCCCCGTACTCGAACGAGCACAGACCGTCGGCCGTGACGCTGCGACCCTGGTGGGTGAAGGTGCCCTCGTATTCGGTGAGCAACCCGAAGTGCTTGTAGAGCGGGCTGCGGAAGAACCATGAGACCGTGTCCGTGTCGGTCGGTGTCAGCGCGACGTCGACCGTTCCGAGGCGTCTCATGAGTTCGTAGTGGGGGTAGCGTCCGGTCTAGAAGCGTCCTCCACTCGATCCGCCGAAGCCGCCGCCCCCGAAACCGCCCCCACCGAAACCGCCACCGAAGCCACCGCCGCGGCCGCTGTTGAGCACGCTGTTGATGAGGATGCCGCCGAGCACGGCACCGGCGACGTTGCCGTCCGACGAACCACCGCGGGGCGGACGGTGCTGGTTGTTCCAGCGCTGCATGTCGTTCTGGGCGCTGCGCAGTGCCTGCGCGGCCAGCGACGCGGCGGACCGCGCGTACTGGATGGCGGCCGCCGGATCGGACTCGGCTGCCTGCTGCGCGGCCTGCAGGTGCCGCTGCGCCTCCGACAGGCGGGTGCGTGCCTGGGCGCCCACGACGCCGCGGCGGGTCCCGATGAAGTCGGCCGCGGCGGTGACCTGCGCTTGCGCTGCGCTCAGATCCTGTTCGAGGCGGCGCCGCATCTCCTCGGCTTGCTGCTTCGCCTGCCGCGTCCGGGCACGCAACTCGTCGAGACGCGCATCGGCCTCGACGACCCGCGTGAAACTGCCCAGCGGGTCGGTGTGCTGCTCGGCCCGGGCGTGGTCGAGGGCTTCCTGCACGGCCTTCAGGGCGTCGACGAGCTCCGGGCCGCCCGCGTCGAGGAGTTGCTTCGCGTCGGCGACACCCTGTTCGGCGTCCTCCACCGCGGCGGGAAGCGTCGCGATCGCGCGCCGGATGTCCTCCGCCGCATGGTCGAGCGCGTCGAGCAGCGTCGCGGCATGCCCCAGTGCGCGTTCGGCCTCGCGGATCGCGCGCACGGCGTCGCCCTGCTCACCGACCGGTCGCGCCACCGCCGTGCGTCCCTGGTCGATCGCGTTCTCGGCGAACGAGATCTCCTCCCGCGCCAGCGAGACGTTGTCGACCACCGGAGTCAGGGCGCCCGCCGGGAACTCCGAGTGCAGCTGCCCCAGAATCCGCTCGGCCTCGGGGATGCGGGCCTGCAGCGCGATCGCGCGCTGCGTGAGGCCGTCCAGACGGGCCGGGGCATCGAGCAGCAGGTTGCGCATCTTGTCGAACGCCTCGACCTGCGCATCGAGTTCGCGGTTCGCCTGCCCGCACGAGGAGACGAGTTGCACGAGCATGTCGCGCTGCTGTTCGGGCGTCTCGGGGATGTCGTCGTCGAGGCGCTGACGGATCTCGAAGGCGTTCGCCAACGCGACCTGTGCCTGCCGGTGTGCGCGGTCGAAAGGAGCCACCGCGGAGTCCCCGAATTCACCCCGGGCGAGCTCGAGCGCTTCGGCGCTGGACCGCACCGCGTTGTCGGTGTCCACCAGGAGGGTCTGTGCATACTGGTCTAGACCCTCGACCGGCAGACCGCGCAGAGCGGTCGTGTCGGCCGGATCGACCTGCGCGGCCTGCGCGGCACCGGCGTCGGCGCGCTTCCTCTTCGACCGCCGGTTGTAGGCGTAGAGCCCGGCACCACCGGCCGCGATGACACCGCCGCCGACGAGCAGCGTCGTCACCGGAGCAGCCGACGGCGTAAGGGCGTTGCTCAACCCGTCGGCCGCGCCCACGGCGGCGCCCGCCCAATCGCTGTTGCGCAGGGCCGGCACGACGCCGGACGAGCTGATCCGGTCGCGCTCGCTCTCGGAGATCTCCGAACCCGTCGGTGTCCACAGCGCGAACTCGCGGTCGTCGGTCGCCACCGCCAGCAGCGCGGTGTCGGGACCGAAATTGCTTGCCTCCGCGGTGGCCTGCGCCCAACTGTTGTAGTCGCGTCCGTCGAAGCTCGACACGTAGGTCACCCACAACTGCAGGCCGTGCTCGTCGTAGAGGGTGTTCGTCGCTTCCTGGATGCGTGTGACGTCGGCGTCGTCGAGCACGCCCGCGGTGTCGGTGATCGGCTGGGGGAGCCGCGAGGGTGGCTCCGCGGATGCCGCCGCGGGAAGGAGCAGCCACGCGGTCACTGCCAGCAGGGCGGGGACGAATGCGAGCGCGGACCGTGCAGGTCGCCGGAGCGGTGCTGCAGGTCGCCGGAGCGGTGCGGCCGATACGTGTGCCATGGAATCGAATCTAGTGGTTGCGAGGTGAGGACGGGGTCGGCGCGTCGTCCGGTCGACGCGTTCTCGTTCGCTGGCAGAATCAGGGGGTGAGCACCGCATCCCGCCGCACCGGCACCACCGCGACGTACACCGGGGACGACCTCGGGGTCGGCGCGCGCATCGCGCGCTGGCTCCGGCGACTGATCATCGGGGTGCTGCTCGCCGCCGTCCTCGTCGTCGGCGGTACGGCGCTGCGGGTGTGGCAGGTCGCGCGGATCGACGACCGCACCCCCGCCGACGCCATCGTCGTGCTCGGGGCCGCGCAGTATTCGGGCACACCGTCGTCGGTTTTCGAGGCCCGCCTCGAGCAGGCCCTCAAGCTCTACGAAGCGGGAGTGTCGCCGCGGATCGTCACCGTCGGCGGCAAGCAGGAGGGCGACCTGTTCACCGAGGCCGCGGCGGGCAAGAACTATCTCGTCTCGCGCGGGGTGCCCGCCGAGTCGATCGTCGCCGTCGAAGAGGGCTCGGACACACTGCTCAGCGTCGAGGCCGTCAGCCGCGAGATGTCGGAGCTGGGCCTGTCGTCGGTCGTGCTCGTCAGCGACCCGTGGCATTCGTTGCGTACCCGGACCATGGCGCGCGACGCCGGTCTCGACGCCTGGACCGCTCCCACCCGCCAGGGTCCGGCGGTGTTCACCCGCGAGTCGCAGCTGCACGGCATCGCCCGCGAGACCGGCGCGTTGATCTGGTACCAGATCACCCACTTCTCCGCCGATTTCCCGTACACGGCGCAGCAGTGAGGCGGAACGTAGGGTCTTCGGTGACGGAAGGCAGTGTGATGCAGGGCTACAGCGAACACGATCTCGAACGGCGCGTCGCAGAGCCGCGCAAGACCTCGGCGCTCGCCGGGTCCGAGGGAGCGGCGTCCGAGCGGACCGCCTTCGCACGCGACCGTGCGCGCGTGCAGCACTGCGCGGCCCTGCGCCGCCTGGCCGACAAGACACAGGTCGTCGGCCCCCGTGACGGCGACACCCCGCGCACCCGTCTGACGCACTCGATGGAGGTCGCGCAGATCGGCCGCAGCATCGGCGAAGGGCTCGGCGCCGACCCCGATCTCGTCGACCTGGCCGGCCTCGCCCACGATATCGGGCACCCGCCCTACGGGCACAACGGCGAGCGGGCACTCGACGCGGTCGCGGAGTCCTGCGGCGGATTCGAAGGCAACGCGCAGAACCTGCGCATCCTCACCTGCCTCGAACCGAAGATCCTCTATCCGGACGGCTCGAGCGCCGGTCTCAACCTCACCCGCGCCTCGCTCGACGCGACGCTCAAGTACCCCTGGACGCGTCCGCGCCCGGGCGCGAAGTTCGGCTCGTACGACGACGACGCCGAGATCCTCCACTGGATCCGCGAAGGCGCACCCGAGCGCCGCAAGTGCCTCGAGGCGCAGATCATGGACTGGTCCGACGACGTCGCGTACTCGGTGCACGACCTCGAGGACGGTGTGATCGACGGTCGCATCGACCTGCGGATGCTCGACGATCCCGACGATGTCGCCGGACTCATCGAGGTGGGCATGCGCGAATTCTCGGGTCTCGACCCGGCCGAGCTCACCGAGGCGGCGAAGCGGTTGTCCTCCATGCCGGTGGTCCGCGCCGTCGGCACCTTCGACGGCACCCTCGCCTGCTCGGTCGCGCTCAAGAAGCTGACCAGCGAGCTGGTGGGCCGCTTCGCCAACGCAGCGATCCTCGGGACCCGGGAGGCGACGGAAGGCCGACGCGTCACCCGGTACGACGCCGACCTCGTGGTCCCGCCGATCGTGGTCTCGGAGGTCGCGTTGCTCAAGACGATGGCGCTGCAGTTCGTCATGTCCGACCGCGCCCACCGCACCCGCCAGGAATCGCAACGCGAACGCATCCACCGCGTCGCCGAGTGGCTACTGCGCACCGCGCCGGTCGGTCTCGACCCGTTCTTCGTCGCCGCCTGGAAGGCCGCGCCCGACGATGCTGCGAAGGTACGGGTCGTGGTCGATCAGATCGCGTCGTGCACCGAATCGCGCCTCGAACGGATCGACCGGGACAGCCTCGCCGCGCAGGCGAGCTGGGGCTGACACCGACGTTTGCGCCCTTCGCGGACACAAGCACGAGTCCGGCGCCGTGCATCTGTCCGGAGGGACGCGCTTACGCGCTCGCGGGTGTGGGTTGCGCCGGACCGTCGTGCCGGGCAGTCTGCCCGGCGGCTTAGACTCGTCTCGTGGCCGGCCGTATTTCAGACAGAGACATCGCGGCCATTCGCGACCGCGTGCGCATCGAGGACATCGTCGGCGAGTACGTCGCACTCAAGCGCGGAGGCGCCGACTCGCTCAAGGGCCTGTGTCCCTTCCACGACGAGAAGTCCCCGTCTTTCCACGTGCGGCCCAATCACGGGCACTACCACTGCTTCGGCTGCGGTGAGGGCGGCGACGTCTACTCGTTCCTGCAGAAGATCGAACACGTCAGCTTCGTCGAAGCCGTCGAGCAGCTCGCCGAGCGTGTCGGCTACACGCTGAACTACGAAGGCGGCGGTCCGTCCGTCCAACGCGACCGGGGCACGCGTGCCCGGCTGGTCGCGGCGAACGCGGCCGCCCAGCAGTTCTACGCCGAGCAACTGCGCGCGCCCGACGCCCAGGCCGCCCGCGACTACCTGACCGAACGCAACTTCGACCAGGCAGCCGCCGAGACGTTCGGCTGCGGCTACGCACCCGCCGGCTGGGACGCGCTCACCAAGCACCTCCTCGGCCGGGGATTCGAATTCTCCGAACTCGAGGCCGCAGGACTGTCCCGGCAGGGACGCCGCGGTCCGATCGACCGCTTCCACCGTCGACTGCTGTGGCCCATCCGCAATCTCGCGGGCGACGTCATCGGCTTCGGTGCCCGCCGTCTGTACGACGACGACCAGATCACCGCCAAGTACATGAACACACCGGAAACGGTGCTGTACAAGAAGTCCCAGGTGTTGTTCGGCCTCGACCTCGCCAAGCGCGAGATCGCCAAGTCGCATCAGGCCGTGATCGTCGAGGGATACACCGACGTCATGGCCATGCACCTGGCCGGCGTGAAGACCGCGGTCGCCGCGTGCGGCACCGCCTTCGGTGACGAACATCTCGCGCTGCTGCGTCGCCTGCTCATGGACGACAGCTTCTTCCGCGGGGAGGTCATCTACACCTTCGACGGCGACGACGCCGGTCGCGCGGCGGCGATGAAGGCGTTCGAGGGCGATCAGAAAACCGCCGCGAAGACCTACGTCGCGATCGCCCCCAAGGGCATGGACCCGTGCGAGTTGCGGCAGCAGTCGGGCGACGGTGCGGTGCGCGACCTCGTGGCCCGCCGCACCCCGATGTTCGAGTTCGTCGTGAAATCGATTCTCGCCGAACACGACCTCGACACCGTCGAAGGTCGCGTCGAGGCCCTGCGCCGATGTGTCCCCGTTGTGGGCCGCATCAAGGACCGCACGATCCGCGACAACTACGCGGTGCAACTCGCGCACTGGACGGGATGGGACGACATCCCCACCGTGCGTCGGCGTGTGCAGGAGGAGGCACGGCGAGGAGTTCGTGCACCGGAAGCCAAGGCGCGGCCCGCGACGGCCACGGCGCAGTCCGTGTCGGCCCTGCGCCGCCCTCGGCCGAATGATCCGACGCTGTGGCCGCAGCGCGACGCGCTGAAGGCCGCGCTGCAGTATCCGGGTATCGCCGGGACCGTCTTCGACTCCCTGCCGCCGGAGACCTTCACCGACCCTGCTTACGCGGCCGTGCGGCAGGCCGTCGCCGACGCCGGCGGAACCGCAGCGGGCCTCGGGGGAGCCGAGTGGGTCGACGCCGTCGGCAGGGCAGCGACCGATCCCGTCGCGCACTCGCTCGTGATGGAACTCGCCGTCGAACCCGTCCCCGCCGAAGAGGACCGGCTGCCGCGCTACATCGGTGGCGTGCTGGCCCGGCTGCAGGAGGTCTGGGTCGGCGAGCAGGTGGCCGAACTGAAGTCCAAACTGCAGCGGATTTCCCCGGCCACCGAGTCCGAGGAGTTCCACGCCCTGCTCGGCGACCTCATGGCGCTCGAACAGTACCGGCGGAGCCTGCTCGACCAGGCCATCGGTGACGGCCTGGCCGGCTGACCGTCTACTTCTTCAACTGGTCCCGCGGGATCATGATCGTGGTCGTCTCGTCGATGGGCTTCATCGGCTCGAGCTTGGGCTGAGGACTGAGCGAGTCGGCGAGCTTCTGCCGGCCCACCTCGATCGCCTTCTTCGTGACGGGGCTCGCGGCCACCGCCTTGGCCGTCTTGCTGATCTGTTCGTACCTCGCGCGACCCGCTCGGGTGCCGAGTACGTATCCCGCAGCGACCCCGACCAGCAAACCCATCAATGTGTTGTCCTTCCACCTGTGACTGCGTCGTCCCCATCCTGCCCGATGACCCCGCAGCATGCCCACAAGCAGGCGATTTGGTGCTGCGGCGGGTGGGACGCTATGGTTTTTCACGCACCGGGGGAAACCGCGGAGCACCGCAGGACAATCCCCTGTAGCTCAATTGGCAGAGCATTCGACTGTTAATCGAACGGTTGCTGGTTCGAGTCCAGCCGGGGGAGCGCCTACAGAATCCTCCCACCCGTCACGGGTGGGAGGATTCTGTGTATCCGGGGGTGCCTATGCGGCAGAACATTCACCGATGTGATCTCTGTTACTTCGTACCCGGTAGAGTGTTGCCCGCTGTGTCCGGGTAGCATTCGATCGCGCCGTGCGAGCAGTGCGGCACTGTGCGACGCATGTCGTCGCGACGGGGCGGTAGCTCAGTCGGTTAGAGCCGCGGACTCATAATCCGCTGGTCGCGGGTTCGAGCCCCGCCCGCCCCACATCCTTCGCTCATGGCCGCGAGATGTTCCTGCTTGTCGGAACGGTAGCGTTCGACCCCATGAGCACCCTTCGAGAAGTCGGTGAGCACGAGGCGTGGCGTTGCTGGTTGTGCGACGAGCCCGTGGACCCCGACATGTCGGTCAACGACCCGCGCGGTCCCAGCATCGACAGCATCAACACCGCCAAGAAGGGTGGCAAGGGAAAGGGCGGAGTCGAGCGACTCGCGCACCGCGCCTGCAACACCAAGAAGGGTGCCGTCAAACCCGTCGTGCCGTGGTCCGACCGGCTCTTCGTCGTCGACCCGGCGCCCATCATCGGCGTCGTCGAGCAGCTCACCCGCAAGGGTGGTCGCGTCGCCGTTGCCCGGTGTCCCGAGAAGTCGGACGCGGAGGACGCCTCCGAATGGCTCCTCGACCGCTTGTCGCGCCTCGAGCCAGGAGTGCGGTTCGACACCAGGATCGAGTCGGCCGGCGGCGGCTACCTCCTCGTGCTGACGGCCTAACCAGGGGCCGGCACCAGTCCGGAGTGATCCGATGACTCGGCGGAGACCTCGACCTCGGTGAGCACCGTTCCGTCGTCTCCCAACAGCGTGTAGCGACCCGGCATGAGACCGGTGAACAGGAACCAACCCTCGCTCGTCGTGACGATGCTGCGGTCGATGTACTGCTCGCACACGTCCAGGCCGACCAGTCGAACCGTGGTGGACGGATGGAAGACGCCTCCGATCCGTCCGTTCGCCACCGCTCCGATCGCAGCCGGTGGATCCGCGTGGTCGCCGAGCTCGTCCGGACGCCAGGCGGGCGCGCCGTCCGGCGGCGCACACGCCGGGACCGAGGAGTGTGACGACCGGACATGCGCGACCGTCGGGTCGGTCCCGTCCCCAGAGACGGGCTGATGTGTCGTCGCCGCGACGAGCACCCCTGCTCCCAGTGCGGTGATCAACATCCATCGGGTTCTTCGGATCGTTCCCCTGTGCAGCAACGGATCCACCTCCTCTCCGTAAGAGAACTTAGGAAAGTTGTTCTCGCCGAGGGTTATTCGGAACCGACGCTTCGGTGGATCGTGACGATACCCGGCGCGGACGCGCAGGGCTATCGTCCGTGGAGGTGACACGAAGCGGCGGAATGTAACGGTCGGGCTGTCGAACCGCCGAAATCGGTTGTTGGCACAACGATTCGGTCTAGTTTCGGACGAGGTCGGTAGTCGGAGGGGTGCATTCCGCCTCCTGGACGGCGGAACCGGTTGCATTGTTGTGTTCGGACAATGCAGTTCCGAATGGTCGGTTCCGGAAATAATCGTCCCGGGGTCCGGCGTTGTGCGGTTTCGTCGGCGTACTCACCGGCACCGACGTTGCTCGAAGCGGACCGTGGAACGAGGGAGCACATGACGGTCGACGAGAAACCGACGACGCTCCGCCGGGCGTCCGATCTCCTGGCAGGGGTCCGCGACGGCACGGACGACGACACGCTCGCGGCAGGCGTCGTACTCGCGGCGACCCTGATCGCTCTGGTCTGGGCCAACCTCGGCGACTCGTACGAGGCGTTCTGGCACACACCTCTCAGCATCAGCATCGGCGACTACGGCATCGATCTCGACCTCGAGCACTGGGTCAACGACGCAGTCATGACGCTGTTCTTCTTCGTCGTCGGCCTCGAGGTCAAACGCGAGCTCACCATGGGAGAGCTCACCGACCGGACGCGCGCCGCGGTCCCGCTCGTGGCGGCAATCGCGGGGCTCGCGCTACCTGCGGGACTGTTTCTGCTGATCAACCCCAGCGGGGAGGCCGCAGGAGCGTGGGGTGTGGTCGTGTCCACCGACACCGCCTTCGTGCTCGGTGCGCTCGCGCTGGTCGGACCCCGCTGCCCGGCCCGCCTGCGCGTGTTCATCCTCACGCTGGCCGTGGCCGACGACATCGGCGCCCTCGCCATCATCGCCTTCGTCTACACCGACGATCTGCAGCCGGTCTACCTGATACCTGCCGCGATCGGACTGTTGCTGATCCTGCAGTTCCGCCGGCTCGAGGTGTGGCGGGGCGTCGTCTACTTCGTCGTCGCGGCAGGGACGTGGGTGGCGTTCTACGAATCCGGTGTGCACCCGACCCTCGCCGGTGTACTGATCGCGTTGATCCTTCCCGTCTATCCGCCGCGCCGCAGCGAGGTGGAGCGCGCCGGCGAACTCACGCGGGCGTTCCGCCAGTCGCCCAACTCCGACTACGCGCGCGCCGCGCAACTCGGGGTGCTCCGCGCGGTGTCCGTGAACGAGCGGCTGCTACGGTTCTACCAGCCGTACACGGCGTTCCTCGTCGTGCCGATCTTCGCCCTCGCCAACGTGGGTGTGGTGATCTCCGCCGAGACCGTCGGCACTGCGATCCGGTCGCCGATCACGTGGGGCGTCGTCCTCGGTCTCGTGGTGGGCAAACTCGTGGGCATCACCGCGGCCACTGCCGTCTTCTCGAGCCTGCGTCCGGGCAGCCTGCCGCCGGGACTCACCCTCTCGCACGTCGGTGGGGGTGCCGCGCTCGCCGGCATCGGGTTCACGATCTCACTGTTCATCGTGGATCTGGCGATCGAATCTCCCGAAGCGGCCAACGACGCCCGAATCGGCGTCCTTCTCGCGGCTGTTCTCGCCACGGCGCTGGGCTGGGCTTTGTTCCGGCTGTCCGACCGCCTGAATCCGCCGCAGGGATCTGCCGGGCTCGTGCTGCTGCGTCCGGTGGATCCGAACCGTGACCACATACGGGGACCGGTCGACGCTCCGCTCACACTCGTCGAGTACGGAGACTTCGAGTGCCCGTTCTGCAGCAAGGCCACCGGCAGCATCCGCGACGTGCGCGAGCACTTCGGCGACGACCTGCGGTACGTCTTCCGGCACCTTCCCCTCGATGAACACCACCCGCACGCCCGGTTCGCCGCCGAAGCGGCCGAGGCTGCGGCGGCGCAGGGACGATTCTGGGACATGCACGACCACCTGTTCGCCCACAGCGACGCTCTGTCCCGCGACGAGATCTACGAACACGCCCAGCAGTTGGGTCTCGATATGGACAGGTTCGACGAGGACCTTCGTCTGGGGCGGTACCGTCACCGTGTCGAGGACGACGATCTCGACGCCGAGACCAGCGACGTCTTCGGAACGCCCACCTTCTACCTCGGCGCCACCGGATCGGACCTCGCCCGGCACACCGGCCCGTTCGACGCGGCGACGTTGATCCGCAGGCTCGAAGAGGTGCGCGAGAGGTGATGCGATTCGGGTGGATCCGACCCCGGAAAGCGGGGGCGGATCCACCCAAGTCGTGACGGCTTCTACCGGATGGTGGGTCCGGCCTCCGCGGATCCGGTCGGTAACAGGCCGGCCAAGCTGGCGAGGAGCGTTTCCCAGCGGCATTCCGCGGAGATCGACGCGAAGCGGCACCCGGAGTAGTCCTCCGTGGGGAGCGTAGGTGTGCCGGGATCTGCGTACGCCGTGGCCGGCACTGCGAAGGCGATTGCGGCACAACCGAGCACGCCCGCGGCGAATCGCTTCATGAAATCCTCGAATCTCTCGTACGAACCTTCGGGGAAATCATTCCCCGGTGGGTCGCACCCCGCCATTCGAGACGAGCGGTTCGAGCCCGTCGAGGACGCGCTGCAGCCCGAACTCCCATGCGTGGTGCGGGCTGTAGGCGGCGTTCATCTCTGCTCCGGCCGCCGCTCCCACCCGCTGTGCGAGGGGATGGTCGTCACCGAGATAGTGCGCGAGTCGCTCGTTCCATCGCGCCCAGGCCTCGCCCATGTCGGCGGCGTGCGGATCAGGTCGTCGGGCTCGGGCCGCACCCCGCACGAAGTCCGCGACGAACGTGAGCGCGGCGTCGCGATCGATGTCGCCGAGGGGCGTGCCGTCGAAGGCGTGGAGTTCGTGGTCGTACTTCGCGATCGTGCCGGGGCCGAGGGCCGTGCGCTGATCGTCGACGTCCAGCAGCCACCAGTGTGCGGCGTAGTGCTCGAGTTCGGATTCGGCGACCTGCCGTACCCGATCCCGCCACGACGGGGACTCGTAGGGCGGCCGGGGTTGCCGGGCGTGGACCCGATCGACCATGAGGACGAGGAGGTCGTCGCGCGAACCGACATGGGTGTAGAGGGCCATGGCGGAGACGCCCAGATCGGTCGCGAGGCGACGGATCGTCACCGCGTCGAGGCCCACCGCGTCGGCGACGGTTACCGCAGCGTCCACCGCGGATGTGGTGGTGATCTTGGCTTTCGGCCCGCGGGAACCACCGGTCGGCGCGTCGGGATGCTCGCGCCACAGCAGGTCGATCAGATCGCGCGCCATAAATGCCTCCCGAGAACTCGCTCTCGGGAGTACTCTATACGCCGTACAAGGTTTCTGCTCTGAGGGAGGTCCTATGAAAATCAAGTCCACAGCACTGTCGCTCAACGTCGCCGACACTGCCGCATCGGCAGATTTCGCGATCCGGCACTTCGGTTTCACCGAGGAGATGTCGGCGGACGGATTCGTCTCGTTGACTCACCCGGACGCAGGATTCAACATCGTGTTCCTGCGTACCGGGCTGTCGACCTTCAAGCCGGAATCCGTCGCCGGCCCGGCCGGTCAGGGCATGCTCATCGCCTTCGTCGTCGACGACGTCGACACCGAGTTCGCGCGCATCGCGGAAGCCGGTGCGACGGTCGTGACCAAGCCGGAGACCGAGCCGTGGGGTGAACGGTACTGCCAGTTCGCCGATCCGAACGGGATCATCTGGCAACTCGTCCACTGGGTCTCGGAACCGGCCTGACCATGCGAAGTCTCAGTCGAGGCAGAATTCGTTGCCCTCGGGGTCGGCCATGACGATGTGGCCGGCCCCGAACGGCGGCGCCGGGTCGTGACGCTCCAGGCGCGTGGCCCCGCGTGCGACGAGCCGTTCGGCATCGGCTTCCAGGGCGGCCATGCGCTCGGCGCCGTCGAGTCCGGGCGCGGCACGCACGTCCAGATGCATCCGGTTCTTGGCCTGCTTGCCCTCGGGCACCTTCTGGAAGAACAGCCGGGGCCCTGCCTCGTCCGGGTCGACGATGCCCGACGCGTCGTTGCGTCGTTCGAGTGGCACCCCCATCGCGTCGAGCGCGTCGTCCCACGACACGAAATTGCCGGGCGGCTTCTGGAGTTCGTAGCCGAGGGCGTCCGCCCAGAAGTCCGCGAGAGCCGCGGGATCGGCGCAGTCGAACGTGATCTGGATGTCGCGGGCCATGTCAGCTCGCCTCCTGTCGGGCGCGGGTACGGGTGTGCAGGTAGAGGTCCCTCAGAAGACAGACCTCGGACAGATGATGGATGAGTTCGCGGTGGATGTGCAGGACCAGCGCGCCCATCGGGTACTCGGCGTACGGTCCTTCGGCTTCACCGCACGGTCGGGCGAGTCCGTCTTCCCCGAGGGACTCGACGCCCGCAATCCACGTGGCGAGTTCGGCATCGAGCTGGGCGAGGGCCTCGTCCGCGGTCGCTGCGTACTCGAACGACATGTAGTCGGTGGCTGTGCGTCCGAAATGGCTCGCGTTGCGCATCGCCAGCACGCCGACGATCACATGCCCGAGCCGCCACGCAATGGTCGTGAAGGGCGGCGGATCCGGTTCGGGGACCGCGAAATCGATGGTCATCGCCCCGGCGCCTCCCAGTAGGGGAGCGGTGCCCGTCCCGCGCGGCCGAACACTCCAGCAGTCGAGTGCGGGCTCGAAGAAGTATTCGTCGTCGGTGAGGCCGTCGAGGCGACGGCGAACCGGATAGTCGAGTTGCTGTCGCAGTAGGTGGTTCCAGTCGAGTTCTGTCATGGCTCCAGGTTGGCGCATATTCCGGACAGCTTCGGTCCGTGATCCGTGCGACTATCGTCGTGTGACCGTCGAGTCGACCACCGAACGGGTTCTGAGGGTGCTTGCGCTGTTGCAGAGTCGCCCCTCGTGGACCGCTGACGAACTGGCTGCGGAACTCGGCGTGACCGATCGCTCGGTGCGCCGCGACGTCGATCGGCTGCGCGCCCTCGGCTATCCCGTCCGCGCGACCCCCGGTGTCGGCGGTGGTTATCAGCTCGGTGCCGGCACGAGACTGCCGCCGCTGCTCCTGCACGACGACGAAGCGATCGCCACGGCGGTGTCGCTGCGACTGGCGTCGGGCAGCACCATCGCCGGTGCCGCCGAGGCGGCCCTCCGCGCACTGGCAAAGCTCGATCAGGTGATGCCGCCGCGTCTGCGCGCGGAGGTGCGGGCGATCTACGGGGCCACCGAGACCGTCGTCGGCGCGGGCACCGAGATCGACGCCGACACGCTGCTGGCGTTGGCCCGCGCGTGCCGCGACGCGACCCGTGTGCGGTTCCGGTACACCACCCGGCAGGAGGCGGACGACGAGCGCACCGTCGAACCGGTGCGGATGGTCGCTGCCGGACAGCGCTGGTACCTCATGGCATGGGACGTCGATCGCGACGACTGGCGCACCTTCCGGCTCGACCGGATGCGCGACGTGTCCCTCACGACCTGGCGGTTCCGGCCGCGGCAGCATCCCGATCCGGTGTCGTACGTCCAGCGGTCCGTGACGGAGTCGCCCTACCGGTACATCGCGCGGATCCGCCTGCGGGCGGACGCCGACCAGGTGCGCGACATGGTGCCGCCGCAGGTCGGGCGGGTCGAGGACGACGAGGACGGGTGGTGCGTGCTCGTCGTCGGCGCGGACGACCCGGACTGGGTCGTGATGCACGTCGCGCGAATGGGTTTCGAGGCGGTCGTCCTCGAGCCACCGGAACTTCGGGCGGCCGCGGACCGGCTCGCGACGCACCTCGCCGCGATCGCCTCCCGCTCCGATCGGTGACGGGTCCTCGCGCACGCGACCTGCGGCATGGTTGTGTGGCGTGGTGACGGCGAAGTGGCTCCGGCTCGGATCGGACGTTCTCGGGTGGACGGCAACCGCGACAGGCGCGGTCGGTCTCGCGCTCCACTTCGGTAGGTGGTCGGCCCAACCCTTGGTGCTCGCAGCGTCCGGCGCGTCGTATCTGATGGCCGGTGCGGTGATCGGGCTGATCGCCTTGGCTGTCCGTCGACGCCTATTCGGGGCCCTCGTTGCGGGTGCGATTGCTGCGACTGCGGTCTGGACCCAGGCGCCTCTCCACGTCGCGACGGCTGCGGCCGGTGCGGGTCCCGATATCACCGTGATGCACGCGAACATTCTGTTCGACAGGGGTGCCGATCCCGAGGTCGTCGTGTCCCGGGTCCGGGACCGCGACGTCGACCTGCTCACGGTGAACGAACTCACCTCTGCGGGGGTCGATGGACTCACCCGTGCCGGTCTCGACGAGCTGCTGCCCCATCGGTATCTCGTCCCCGGAGAGTTGGCGTCGGGAACGGGGATCTGGAGCCGATTTCCGCTGTCGGACACCGTCGAACACGACGGATTCGTCTTCCGTCAACTCTCTGCGCTAGCGGACGTACCGGGGGCGGGACCGGTCGCGGTCCACGCGTTCCACCCGGTCCCACCGGTGTTCGATGCGCAGGACTGGGCTGCCGAACTGTCGCGGTTGCAGGACATCCTCGATCGATCTCCGGCCGACGTCCCCGCAGTCGTGGGCGGCGATTTCAACGCCACCTACGACCATGCGCAGTTCCGCGCGTTGCTCTCGGGGCGTTTCGCCGATGCCGCGGAGCAGGCGGGAGCGGGGGCGGTGCGTACCTATCCGACCGACAAACCCGGCCCGCCGCTGGTGGCGATCGATCACATCCTCGTCGGGAACGGGACGGCCGTCGCGTTCGATTCCGACGACCTTCCCAGGGCGGATCACCGTTCGGTGGTCGCCCGGATCCGGTTGGACCCCGGCGAGTGACGCCTCGGGATCAGGCCCCCCGCGAGCGAAGCCTCGCGATCAGGCCCCCCGCGAGCGAAGCCTCGCGATCAGGCCTCAGCGCCCATCGACTCGGCGAGGATCGGCCACGCCTTGCGCGGGTCGTCCTCCCAGTAACCCCACGAATGCGTTCCGTCGGCATCGAGTTCGGCCGTGACCGGGATGTCGAGCGCTTCGAGCCGGTCCACCAGCTGGTGCGTGCAGGCATTCGTGGCGGCCTCGATCGCTCCGCCTGCGACGATCTGCGTGGCGAACGATTCACCCGCCGCGCGTTCCTGACCGGGGACGTCGTACGTGCCGGGCAGACCGTTGCGGCTCGACAGGTACAAGGCCTTGCCGCGCAAGCCTTCCGCATTGAGGTAGACGTCGTGCTCGGCCCAGCGCGGACCCGTCGGCCGGACCCCACATGCTCTCGACGTCGCCCTTGCCGCGGCGCTCGACGACGAGCCTCACGTACAGCTGACCGACCGGATCACTGGTGCGCACGCATCCGCTGAGGGATGCGACGCCGGAGTACAGGTCGCCCCTCCGGATCGCGAGGTCCAGCGCGGAGCCGGCACTCATGGACATCCCGATGATCGACTGCTTGCCGTCGGTGTCGAGCAGTTCGTCGACGACGGGCGGCAGTTCCTCGAGGAGGAAGGTCTGCCACTGGTTGCGACCGAGAACCGGATCGTCGAGATCCCAGTCGGTGAAGTAGCTGAAGTTGCCGGTGGCGGAGATGACCACGTTGACATTCTTGTCCGAGAAGAACTCGGCGATGTCGCTGCTCTCCATCCACCCGGTGCCGTCGATCACACCGACACCCGCGCCGCCGAGGGCGTAGACGACCGGCCGCGGCTCGCTCGGATCGGCCGGACGCAGGACGTCCAGGGGGATCACGGTATCCACGGCCGGGGAATAGACGCGGACCGTCCAGTGCTGGTCGGTCACCTCGTCGACGCCCTCGACGGAGGCGGTGGCGGGCTCGGCGTCGGGTTGCTCGGGATCGGCGTGCGCGGTGGCGGTGCCGAACACGAGCGACGAGAGGCCTGCGAGACCGACCGCAAGGCTGCGGAAGCCACGACGGGACACGACGGATCGACGCACGGATGAACGCCTCGACTCGAAGTGATGCCGAGAGTCGTCCCCCGCGTTCGACCCGCTGAGCTGGACAGTACCTTCCTCCGGTTGCGAAAAGTGCCTCGGGGTGCTGTGATTCCGGCCTCGCGGTGTCCCTGGGGCGAGTTCGGCCACCGCACTCGGGATCTCGTGCGGCGACCGAACTTTCGTGCGGTTACGTGGTGCTCGGAGTGACAGGATCGATGCGGCTGCGGTGCCGGGGCACCGTGGACTTGGGCGAGGCCCACCTTCGGCTCGCCCGGAATCTGCCGCTCTCCGGCCGGACCGCGCAGCTGCAACACCAGTTCGTGGACCTGGCGGATGCCGGAGACGTCGACGGGTTCACCGTTGACGATGAGACCACCCGTCGGTGTTCGCAGGGAGGGATCCGCCGATCTCGGTGGCTCCCTCGACGCCCTCGGGGCCGATGCCGACGCCCTCGAAGGCGGCCTTGGCTGCGTAGACGGTGGGGGAGACGTCCTCCTCGACCGACGCCCACGTCACACGGACCTCGTACGCGCCGTAGGTGCGCGTGCGAATCGCGTTGGAGCGCAGGTAGACCGGCGTTTCGGTAGTGTGCTTCGACACCAGATCGCCGCGGCACATGATCACCGCTGCGGCAGCCTCGTCCGGCGCGCAGAACATCTTCGCCGTGAGCGGGTAGTTGAGCATCGGCGACGACAGAATGTCGTCGATGTTGAACTCCATGCGGCGGAAGGTATTCGGGTTGAGGCCGCCGTTGCGGTAGTTCTTCGCCGCGACCCGTGCGAGCGTCTTGTGCGAGATGTTGTGGTCGATGGCGTAGCGGTTCGCCTTCATGCCGAAGAACTTGGTGGTGACGAACTGTCCGTTCTCGGCGTACCAGGCGGGCAGACCGAGCATGGCGGGATCGGCGGTGAAGCGGACGTCGCGCACGTGTTGAACACGTTGGTGAAGGGAATGCCGGTTGGCGCCGAATCTACCGAACGGGTGAAGGCCCACCCCGATGATGGCAACGTCGTTCACGATGTCGGGAACTCCTCGATGGGATGTGTGCGGATCAGATCGGCACGAAGCCCTGCGTGGTCCATGCCACGAGCGTGCCGCGACGCGGCAGCAGCAGCTCCGAGAAGTTCGCCCCGCTGCACCGGGGGGCAACGCGGCTGGGTGGGCCATGTGGTCGCGGAGCAGTCGTCGCAGCGGCTGCCGATGAGCTGCGGGTTCTCTGCCGGCCACGTGGATACGTCGGGCGCGAGCGCCTTCGTCGTCATGGTTCGTCCTCCGTTGTCCGATGCCGATGCGGCGGCCCTCGCCGCGGTCGAACATGAGGATCACGCTCAGAAACGGCGCCTCCGGCGGGGCGGAGGCTTGCGCCGGCCCGGCCTCGAGTGGCGCCGGTGCTCCTCCGGGGTCTGGGCACCCGTGCGGTATTCGTCGAGCACCTTCCGCATCGCAGCGATCGCGCGCTCCCGGGTGCGCGGGTCGTCGATCTCGAGCAGCTGGTCGCGCAGACCGGTAGCGAACTCGGCGTACTCGTTCTGCCAGTCGCGGCCGACGTGCACCGGCGCCGGGGGTGCGACCGTGGCGATGTGCTCGGGCGGACCGCCCGCCACGAGCCGGTATCGGGCGCCGATCTCCGGGACGACCACGTTCAGTCCGGCATCGAGGTCGTGCAGCGCCGCCGTGAAGGCGGCGAGCGCATCGGGTTCTCCGTGGTCGAGGAAGACTGCACCGGAGATCGGCGCGCGTTGCCCGACCCATTGCACCAACTCGCCGCGATCGGCGTGCGCGGAGTAGCTGTCGATCCGCCGGATCCGTGCCCCGACATCGATGTCCTCACCCGAGATCCGGACCTTCGAGGCACCCTCGAGGATCACCCTGCCGAGCGTGCCTTGCGCCTGATAGCCGACGAAGAGCACCGTCGAGTCGGGGCGGGCGAGGTTGTTCCGCAGGTGGTGCCGAACCCGTCCCGCCTCGCACATCCCGGAGGCCGCGATGATGATCGCGCGATCGTAGCTGTCGATCCGCATCGATTCCTCGGCCTCGGTGGTGTACCGGATGCCCGGATGGCGGAAGACGTTCCGGCCGTCGAGATCCTCGAGTTCTCCGGCATGTGCGGCGAAGACGTCGGTCGCGCGGATCGCCAGCGGGGAGTCGACGAAGACCGGCACCCCCGGAATACGCTCGTCATCGAGCAGATATCCGATGTCGAGCAACAACTCCTGGGTGCGTTCGAGCGCGAACGACGGCACGATCAGGTTGCCGCCCCGCCCGAGTGCCTCGTTCACCTCCCGGGCGAGGAGGTCGCGGCGCTCGGCGATCGTGAGTCGAGGGCGTGAGCGGTCCCCGTAGGTGGATTCGCAGACGACGTAGTCGAGTCCGGTCGGACCTTCCGGATCGGCGTGGAAGGCCTTCTGTTCCGGCCCCAGATCCCCCGAGAACAACATCCGCACACCGCCGGCCTCGATCTCCGCCGAGGCCGATCCCAGGATGTGTCCGGCATTCCACAGGCGGACCCGGAAACCGGGCGCCGGTTCGAACCACTCCTCGAGCGGTATCGGCCGGGCGCGCGAGGCGGCGAGCCGGGCGTCCTCCTCGATGTAGATCGGGTGGAATTCGGCGCGGTTCGCGCGGTCGCGTCGCCGATTGCGGCGCTGGGCCTCGAACTCCTGGATGCGAGCCGAGTCGGCAAGCATGAACGAGAGCAATTCCGCTGTGGGGGCCGTGCAGAAGATCGGGCCGTCGAAGCCGCGGGTGACGAGCTTGGGGAGCAGGCCGCAATGGTCGATGTGGGCGTGGGTGAGGATCACGGCGTCGACCGACTCCGGGGGGAACGCGAACTCTGCGACGTTCAGGTTCTCGAGGCTGCGGGAGCCCTGGAACAGTCCGCAGTCGATCAGGATCCGTGCGTCGCCGAGTTCGACCGTCGCGCACGAACCGGTGACGGTTCTCGCCGCCCCGTGGAAAGTGAGTTCCGGATTGTCGGACACGGCATCTCCTCGGACGCTCGGGCGGTGGTGACCCGCGGGACTGCCTCTCACCGTATCGAGCGCGGGTGTCCCACCGGACCGGGAAAGTATGTAGAACCTGTTCCAATTCTGTGCGATTGTGGCTATCGTCACGTGCACAACCGGCAATGCGATGGAAGGCGAGTCAGATGAAGACCAAGGGTGCAGTGCTGTGGGGCATCGACGAACCGTGGTCCGTCGAGGAGATCGACCTCGGCGATCCCGTCGCGGGCGAAGTGCAGATCCGCATGGAAGCCGCCGGCATGTGCCATTCCGACCATCACATCGTCACGGGCGCAACCCCGATGCCGTCCTTCCCCGCCATGGGTGGTCACGAGGGCTCGGGCGTGATCACCAAGGTCGGTGAGGGTGTGGTGGGTCTCGAGGTGGGCGACCACGTCGTGCTGTCCTTCATCCCTGCGTGCGGACGGTGTCCGTCCTGTTCCTCGGGGCACTCGAATCTGTGCGACCTCGGGGCGGGACTGCTCGGCGGCCAGGCGATCTCCGACGGCACCTACCGCATTCAGGCCCGCGGCGAGAACGTGATCGCGATGTGCCTCCTCGGCACCTTCTCGCCGTACATGACGGTCAACCAGAGCCAGGTCGTCAAGATCGACAAGGACGTACCCTTCGAGCTCGCGGCGCTGGTCGGCTGCGGCGTGCCCACCGGCTGGGGTTCGGCGACGAACATCGCCGAGGTCAAGGCCGGCGACTCGGTCGCCATCATCGGCGTCGGCGGTGTCGGCATGAGCGCTCTGCAGGGCGCCGTCGCCTCGGGTGCGCGCCACGTGTTCGCGATCGACCCGGAGCCGTGGAAGCGGGAGCAGGCGCTCAAGTTCGGTGCCACCCACACCTACGCCTCCATCGAGGAGGCCATCGTGCCCATCATGGAGATCACGTGGGGCCGCATGTGCCACTCGACGATCATCACCGTGGGCGAGATGAAGGGCGAGCTGGTCGATCCGGCACTGACACTCACGGCCAAGGGCGGCCGGTGCGTCGTCACGGCGATGGGCTACATGTCCGACATGGACGTCAAGCTCAACTCGTTCCTGCTCTCGATGCTGCAGAAGGACCTCAAGGGCAACATCTTCGGTGGCTGCAACGCGCGGGTGGACATCCCCAACCTGCTCGACCTGTACAAGTCCGGTCAACTGAACCTGGCCGACATGGTCACGCGCACTTACACCCTCGAGCAGATCAACGACGGATACCGGGACATGCTCGAGGGCAGGAACATCCGCGGCGTCATCCGCTACACCGAAGCCGACTGGTGACCGGTACCGACCGGTGACCCCGCCGGGCCGTCTCGTAGGCTGATCGCGTGCACAGCCTCGATCTGCTCAGCGACTGGCCTGTCGACCGTTCCGCCGCCGCGGTGGTGACCCGCGACGGCGGAACGGTCGCGTCCAGGGGAGACCTCGACGAGGTCTTCCCACTCGCATCCGTGACGAAGCCGCTCGTGGCGTACGCCGCGCTGGTGGCCGTCGAGGAGGGCGCGATCGAGCTCGACCAGCCCGCGGGCCCCGCGGGGTCGACGGTGCGCCACCTGCTCGCCCACGCCTCCGGTCTGGCGTTCGGTGAGCGCACCGTGCAGACCGAACCCGAACGCAAGCGGATCTACTCGAGTGCGGGCTTCGAGGTGCTCGCCGAACTCGTCGAGACGGAAACCGGTATCGAGTTCCCGGAATACCTCCGGCAAGCGGTCTTCGAGCCGCTCGGCATGCCGTCCTCGTCCCTGCCGGGGCCGGCGGGTCACGGGGCGCAGTCGTCGGTCGCCGATCTCGCACTGTTCGCGCGCGAGCTGCTCGACCCCGTGCTGGTCTCGCACGAAACCCTCACCGAGGCGACCAGCGTGCAGTTTCCGGGTCTGAACGGACTCGTGCCCGGCTACGGGATGTTCAAGCCCAACGACTGGGGTCTCGGATTCGAGATCCGGGGCGAAAAGAACCCGCATTGGACCGCCACCGGTAATTCACCGCGCACTTTCGGTCATTTCGGTCAATCGGGCACCTTCATTTGGGTAGATCCCGAAATTTCCGTCGCCGCTGTGGTACTTACTGATCGTGCGTTCGGAGACTGGGCGAAACCGCTCTGGCCTGCCCTCGGAGACGCGATCATCACCGAATTCACATGAACCTCTCTGGTTCGCTGGCGAAACACACGCCACACGGGCACACTTGTACGCAGCCTGCATGGAGAAGCCTTGATCGACGAAGGTCGTTGGGGAAGACGTCCTGGTCGAACCGGAGGTGAATGTATGCGCGCATCCAACCAATTCGCGGATGCCACGGCGGGGGTGATCTATGTCCACTCCTCACCGGCGGCCGTGTGCCCGCACATCGAATGGGCACTGGCCGACATCCTCGACTGCCGGCCCGATCTCTCGTGGACGGGCCAGCCCGCCGCACCGGGGCTGCTGCGCACCTGCGTCGACTGGGTCGGGCCCGTGGGCACGGCCGCGCGACTGGCCGACGTGCTGCGGTCGTGGCCGATGCTCCGCTTCGAGATCACCGAGAATCCCAGCGAGGGCGTCGACGGCGAACGTTTCAGCTACGCCCCCCGACTGGGTCTGTGGCGCGGGTGCACCAGCGCCAACGGCGACATCGTCGTCGGAGAGATGCGTCTGCGCGCCATGCTGTCCTCCGCCGATGTCACGAGCGAACTGCACCGCGCCCTCGGAACGGCATGGGACGAAGAGCTCGAGCCGTACCGCAGCGGCGACGAAGGCGCGCAGGTGACGTGGCTCCGCCGGGACGTCGGCTGACCGCGGTCCGCCGCCCCGGCGACGCGACCGGAACGCACCCCACATCTTCCTGATACGAGAACACCGGCACCGCTCCGAGGAGCGGTGCCGGTGTTCTCGTGCTGTGTCCGGATCAGAGCGGAATATTCTTGTGCCGTCCGCGAACCGCGGGTGCGGCGGCGAGCGCGGCGGCCAGGGTGCTGCGCGTGGTGGCGGGATCGATCATCTCGTCGACCACACCGATGGCCATCGCACGACCGACGCCACCGGCGATCGCCTCGTGTTCGGCGGCGAGACGGTCGTGCAGCGCCTCACGCTCTTCCTCGGGAGCCGCGGCGAGGGCCTTCTTGTGGAGGATGCCCACAGCGGCCTTCGCGCCCATCACGGCCACCTCGGACTCCGGCCACGCGTAGACGGCGGTGGCCCCGAGCGCCCGGGAGTTCATCGCGATGTACGCGCCGCCGTAGATCTTGCGCGTCACCAGCGTGACACGGGGAACCTTCGCCTCGGCGAACGCGTGGAGCAACTTGGCGCCGCGTCGCACGACACCCTCCCACTCCTGGCTCACACCGGGAAGGTAACCGGGAACGTCGACGATGACGACGAGCGGAACACCGAAGGCGTTGCACATCCGCACGAAACGCGCTGACTTCTCGGCGCTCTCGGAGTTGAGGCAGCCGCCGAGGCGCAGCGGGTTGTTGGCGATGACCCCGACCGTGCGGCCGCCGAGACGGCCGAAGCCGGTGACGATGCTGCGGGCCCAGCCGGCCTGCAGTTCCTCGAAGGAGGGCTCGCCGTCGACGTTGTCGAGCAACTGGTGGACGATCGGCCGCACGTCGTATGCGCGTCGCGGCGACGCGGGCATCAGCGCCCGCAGGTCGGTGTCGCCGAGTGTCGCTGCGACGACGTCGAATTCGCCCTGATCGGCCAGCATCGACACCAGGCGGCGGGCCCGGTGCAGGGCGTCGGCCTCGTCGTGCGCGGCGATGTGCGCGACACCGGACTTCTTGGTGTGCGTGTCGGGGCCGCCGAGCGACTCCATGTCGACCTGCTCACCGGTGACGCTGCGGACCACGTCCGGTCCGGTGACGAAGACACGGCCCTCGGGGGCCATGATGACGATGTCGGTCAGGGCCGGGCCGTAGGCGGCACCGCCGGCCGCGAAGCCGAGAACGACGGAGATCTGGGGGATCAGACCGGACGCGCGGACCATGGCCTCGAAGACCAGGCCGACGGCGTGGAGGGCTTCGACGCCCTCGGCCAGACGCGCGCCACCGGAGTGGAAGATGCCGACCACGGGGATCTCGTGGTCGATGGCGTGGTCGATGGCGGAGACGATGTGCTTGCATCCCTCGACGCCCATGGCTCCGCCCATGACGGTGGCATCGGAGCAGTATGCGACGGTGCGGATGCCGTCGACCTCGCCGACGGCGGCGAGGACGCCCGACTTGTCGCGGGTGTGCAGCAGTTCCAGGCTGCCCGGGTCGAACAGTTTCTCGAGACGGGCCAACGGATCTCTCGGGTCCACCGTCGTCTCACGCGGGGTGGCTGGATCCAGGATGGTCATCGGGTGCTCCTCGGGCAGACGCGGTGGTGGTGGGCTGCGGTGGGGGCTCCGGGTGGAGCCCCCACCGCATGGGGCGCAGCGGCGTCGACGGTCAGGCGCGACCGAATGCGAGCGCCACGTTGTGCCCACCGAAACCGAACGAGTTGTTCAGCGCGAAATCGATCCGGCCGGAACGTGGTTCGCCCTTGACCACGTCGAGATCGATCTCTGGATCCTGGTTCTCGAGATTCAGCGTGGGCGGGATGACCCCGTCACGCAGAGCCAGGACCGTGAGTACTGCTTCGAGTGCACCCACCGCACCGATCGAATGACCGAGCGCGGACTTGGGGGCGTAGATCGCGGCGTGGTTGCCCACGGCCGCGTTGATGGCCTTGGCTTCGGCCACGTCGCCGATCGGGGTGGCCGTCGCGTGCGCGTTGACGTGCCCGATGTCGGCCTTGGTGAGCCCGGCGGTCTCGATCGCTCGCCGCATGGCCCGAGCCGCTCCCGTACCTTCCGGATCGGGGGCGACGATGTGGTAACCGTCGGAGGTGATGCCGGCGCCGAGGATACGAGCGTGGATGGTCGCTCCGCGTGCCTTGGCGTGCTCCTCGCTCTCGAGGACCATCAGCGCGCCGGCCTCGCCGAAGACGAAACCGTCGCGGTCCTTGTCGAACGGACGCGAGGCGCCCTTCGGGTCCTCGTTGCGGGTGCTCAGCGCCCGCATCATCGCGAAGCCCGCGGTGGCGACCGCGTCCAGCTGACCCTCGACACCACCGGTGACGACGATGTCGGCGTCGCCGAAGGCGATCATGCGGAACGCGTTGGCGATCGCCTCGGATCCGGACGAGCACGCCGAGACCGGGGTGATGACCCCTGCGCGAGCACCGAGTTCGAGCCCGACGGTGGCCGACGGTCCGTTCGGCATGATCATCTGCACCGCGAAGGGCGAGACCTTGCGGTAGCCGCCGGCACGGAGCTTGTCGACGGCGTCGATGAGCGACTCGCCGCCACCGAGGCCCGTACCGATGACCACACCGAGACGGTCCTGGTCGACCTCGGGGCTGCCGGCGTTCTGCCAGACGGTGCGCCCGAGGGTGAGCGCGAGGCGCTCGACGAAGCTCATGCGACGGAGTTCCACCCGGGACAGTCCCTCGTCGGGGCTGACCTTCAGGGTTCCGCCGATGCGCACCGGGAGGTCGAACTCGTCGACGAATCCGCCGTCGATGGTGCCGATCCCGCTCTCACCGGCCAGCAGTGCTTTCCAGGTGGCGTCCACGTCGCCGGCGATCGACGTCGTAGCCGCGAGGCTGGTGACGACGACGTTGCGGAGTGCCCGAGGAGAAGGGGAGGTCACAGCAGAACTCATTCGTTGTCGTTCGTGGCCTGAACGCCTGCGGCCTCGAGCTTCTGGATGTAGTTCACGGCGTCACCGACGGTGCGCAGACCGGCGAGATCCTCGTCAGGGATCTTCACGCCGTACTTGTCCTCGGTCTGGACGGCGATCTCGACCATGGACAGCGAGTCGATGTCGAGGTCGTCGACGAAGGACTTGTCGACGGTCACCTCGGAGGGCTCGATGCCGGTGACCTCTTCGATGATCTCCGCGAGACCGGCGATGATTTCTTCCTGGGTGGCGGCCACGATGTGGCTCCCTTCTCGATCTGTCGACTATGTCGTTCGAAACCGGCCGGATGTTTCCGGTCGGGGGTCCGGGGAGGTCCCGGTGAGGTGCCCGTGCTGTGCGACGGCGCGCGCAGCAACCTAACCGAGTTGAAGACTTTCGGCCAGAGCGGAGATCTCCGCGGGGGTCTTGAGGGCGACGGTGGGCGTGCCGCGCATCTCGCGCTTGGCGATGCCCACCAGCGTGCCGGCGGGGGGAAGCTCGACGATCCGGCTCACCTGCGCCGCGCGCAGGTAGGCGGTGCACAGGTCCCACCGGACGGGCCGGGTGACCTGAGCTGCGAGACGTTCGAGGGCGTCGGCTCCGGAGGTGACGGGCTTGCCGTCGTAGTTCGACAGCAGCGTGTGCGTCGGATCCGATGGTGTGATCTTCGCCGCGGCGGCAGCCACGGCGTCCTGGGCGGGTGCCATGAATCGGGTGTGGAAGGCACCGGCGACCGGCAGGGCGCGGACGCGGGCCTTCTCGGGCGGGTTCGCAGCGAGTTCCTCGAGCGCACTCAGGCGCCCGGCTGCGACGATCTGACCGGCCGCATTCATGTTTGCGGGGGCCAGATCCAACTCGGCGAGGCGCGCGAGCACCTCGTCCTCGGCGCCGCCGAGGACGGCGGACATTCCGGTGGGTTCGAGGGCGCAGGCGCGGGCCATCTCGGCTCCGCGGACGGCGGCGAGGGCGACGGCGTCGTCGGCGCTGATGACACCCGCGATGGCGGCCGCTGCGAGTTCGCCGACGGAGTGGCCGGCGACGATCGTGTCGGCGGGCACGAGGCCGCGACGGTCGAGATCCTCGAAGGCGAGCAGGGCGGAGGCCACCACGAGCGGCTGGGTCACCGCGGTGTCGGTGATCTCCTCGGCGGTGGCAGTGGTGCCGAGACGCGCGAGATCCAGTCCCGCCGTCTGCGACCACCGGTCGATCCGGTCGCGCGCTCCGGACTGCTCGAGCCACGGGGCGAGCATTCCGGGTGTCTGAGACCCCTGGCCGGGGGCAAGCAGCGAAATCACGATCACCAGGGAACACCGCGAACGGGTGCCTGCGAGATGTCGGTAGCGATGAAAGGTTGCCCCTCGATTTGTAGGGTTCCCACAAATCTGCACGTCGGTGCTCGCTATCGGTGGAAAGGCCGGGGACGTTACGTGTCCGATTCGCGAATTGTGAATCGTGTGACAGGTGGTGCAGGCGATCTCAATTCGTTATGGCTTCGTGCCAGGCGGCCTACCGTGGCAGCGATTCGAAGCACGTACGCATCGCGAGGATTTGTGGGATCCCGACCCGTTACTTCTGTGATCCGCTTCAATCGATACCGCACGGTATTTGGATGAACAAACAGCTTCCGGGCGCAAGTCTCGACAGCGCCCCCACTGTCGAGGTATGCGTCCAGCGTGTCCGCGAGGGACGGCCCGGCGGCTGCGAGCGGGGCGACGACGAAGTCCTCGAGCGCGGCGATCGCGCCGGGATCACCGAGCAGCGCACGTTCGGGCAACAGCTCGGCGGCGTGCACCGGCCGGGGAGCCCCCGGCCACCCCACGACCGCCTCCATGCCGGCGAGCGCTTCGACGGCGGAGACGTGTGCGGTCGCCAGCGTCGGTGTCGTCGGACCGATCACCACCGGATCGTCGGAGAACGCGCGCATCAACTCGGAGCGGAAGTCCGCCGCGTCGACCGTCCCGTGCAGTTCACCGCTGACCACCATCACCAGGCGTTCGCCCTGCACCACCGCGAGAGCCGCGCGACCGTGCTCCTGGGCGACGGTGTGCACGGTGGTGATCACCGAGACGCCCTGGTCGGGCGGGGGAGTACCGACTATCACCGTCGCCGGGGCGGTCGCGTCCCAGTTGAGGGTCGCGGCCCGCGACTGCATGTCGGGCCCGGTGTCCCCACGCACCACGGCGTCGACGACGAGGGCCTCGAGCCGCGTGTCCCAGGCGCCCCGCGACTCGGCCGCCCCCGCGTACACCGCCGCGGCAGCGAAACCGAGCTCGCGCCCGTACCGCAGGATCGCCTCGGTGAGCGCCACGAGCTGTTCCTCGTTGCGGGCGAGGGCCGGCAGCCACTGCTCGAAGAACTCCATCGCCGCGCGGACCATGTCCACCGTCTGGCGCAGCGTCAGTCGCCGGGCGAGATCCTGCGGGATCATCTGGAAGGCGTCGAGGCTGAAGCGCAGGTCGCTGTCGGGATTGCGCACCCACTCGAGGAAGTCGACCACCGACGTCTGGATCACCAGCTGCACGGTCGACCGCTGCGACGCGTCGAGATCGGCGAAGAAGGGCAACTGCTCCTGCATGACGTGTACCGCTTCGGTGGACAGTCGCCCCGAGAACTGCTTGACCCGACGGAGCAGCGCGTCGGACAGCGGTGCCCGCTCGGGACGGGACGGCGGTACCGGGCGTTCCCTGTGAACGCCCGGTACCTGCCCGGTCCGGCGGGGTTGCGGCTCGTCGACCATGGGACGAAAGTACCCGGCGCCCGCGAGCCGGCCGGTCACGCCACTCGGACGTGACCGGCGGACGGATCAGGCGACGCCCGGATCCGCCATCGAGACCGGGGCGGCCGTCACGTCGTCGATCTTGTAGGTGCGGGCCGCCTCGACGGCCTTCTCACGATCGATCGCGCCTTCGCGGCCGAGTGCCGAGAGCACCGCGACCACCGTGGACTCGGCGTCGATGTTGAACACGCGGCGGGCGGCGCCACGGGTGTCGGAGAAGCCGAAGCCGTCGGCGCCGAGCACCGTGTAGTCGCCCGGAACCCACTTGCGGATCTGATCGGGCACCGCGCGCATCCAGTCGGACACCGCGACGAACGGACCCGCCGCGTCGTTGAGCACCGACGCGACGTACGGCACCGAGGCTTCCTCACCGGGGTTCAGCAGCGCCTGGCGGTCGCACTCGACGCCGTCGCGGCGCAGCTCGCCCCACGAAGTGACGGACCAGACGTCCGCGGACACTCCCCATTCGTCGGCGAGCATCTTCTGCGCACGCAGCGCCTCGGGCATCATCACGCCCGAGACCAGGATCTGCGCCTTCGGACCCGACTCCGGTCCCCGCTTGTACAGGTAGATGCCCTTGAGAAGGCCCTCGACGTCGAGATCCTCCGGCTCGGCCGGCTGCGAGTACGGCTCGTTGTAGATGGTGATGTAGTAGAAGACGTCCTCACCGCCGAAGCCGTCGACACCCTCCGTGCCGCCGTACATCCGCCGCAGACCGTCGCGGAAGATGTGGGCGATCTCGTAGGAGAACGCCGGGTCGTAGGTGACCGCGGCCGGGTTGGTCGACGCGAGCAGCAGCGAGTGCCCGTCGGCGTGCTGCAGGCCCTCACCGGTCAGCGTGGTGCGACCGGCCGTCGCGCCGAGGGCGAACCCGCGTGCCATCTGGTCGGCCGCCGCCCACAGGCCGTCGCCCGTGCGCTGGAAACCGAACATCGAGTAGAAGATGTACACGGGGATCATCGGCTCGCCCTGCGTTGCGTAGGACGTCCCGACCGCCGTGAACGACGCCGTCGAACCGGCCTCGTTGATGCCCTCGTGCAGGATCTGCCCGACTTCGCTCTCCTTGTAGGCAAGCATCAGATCGGCGTCGACCGAGGTGTACAGCTGACCGTTGCGGTTGTAGATCTTCAGCGACGGGAACCACGAGTCCATACCGAAGGTGCGGGCCTCGTCCGGGATGATCGGCACGATGCGCTTGCCGATCTCCTTGTCGCGCAACAGTTCCTTGAGCACACGGACCGTCGCCATGGTGGTGGCGACCTCCTGCTTGCCCGAACCCTTGCGGACGACGTCGTAGGTCTTCTCCGCGGGCAGCGCCAACGGCTTCGCGGTGGTGCGGCGCTCCGGAAGGAAACCGCCGAGGGCCCGGCGACGCTCGAGCATGTACTGGATCTCGGGCGACTCGAAGCCGGGGTGGTAGTACGGCGGCATCTTCGGATCCTTCTCGAGCTCTTCGTCCGAGATCGGGATCCGCTGGATGTCGCGGAAGTACTTGAGGTCCTCGAGGGTGAGCTTCTTCATCTGGTGGGTCGCGTTGCGGCCCTCGAAGTGCTTACCGAGCGTGTAGCCCTTGATGGTGTGCGCGAGGATGACCGTCGGCTGACCCTTGTGCTCCATCGCCGCCTTGTAGGCCGCGTAGATCTTGCGGTAGTCGTGGCCACCGCGCTTGAGGTTCCAGATCTGCTGGTCGGACAGGTCCTTGACCAGTTCCTTCGTCCGCGGGTCGCGGCCGAAGAAGTGCTCGCGCACGAACGCGCCGTCGTTGGCCTTGTAGGTCTGGTAGTCGCCGTCGGGGGTGGCGTTCATGAGATTGACCAGTGCGCCGTCCTTGTCGGCGTGCAGCAGGGCGTCCCACTCGCGGCCCCACACGACCTTGATGACGTTCCAGCCGGAGCCGCGGAAGAACGACTCCAGCTCCTGGATGATCTTGCCGTTGCCGCGCACCGGGCCGTCGAGACGCTGCAGGTTGCAGTTGACGACGAAGGTCAGGTTGTCGAGACCCTCGGTGGCCGCGACGTGCGCCAGACCGCGCGACTCCGGCTCGTCCATCTCGCCGTCGCCGAGGAACGCCCAGACGTGCTGATCGGAGGTGTCCTTGATGCCCCGGTCGTGCAGGTAGTGATTGAACCGTGCCTGGTAGATCGCGTTCATCGGGCCCAGGCCCATGGACACGGTCGGGAACTCCCAGAAGGTCGGGAGCAGGCGCGGGTGCGGGTACGAGGGCAGGCCGCCGCCGAGCGAGGCGTGGCTGTGCTCCTGACGGAAGCCGTCGAGCTGCTCCGTGCCGATGCGGCCCTCGAGGAAGGCTCGGGCGTAGATACCGGGGGAGGCGTGGCCCTGGATGAAGACCTGGTCGCCGCCGCCGGGATGGTCCTTGCCGCGGAAGAAGTGGTTGAAGCCGACCTCGTACAGGGCGGCGGACGACGCGTAGGTGGAGATGTGACCACCGACGCCGACACCCGGGCGCTGCGCGCGGGTGACCATGATCGCCGCGTTCCACCGGATGTACGCCCGGAAGCGACGCTCGACCTCCTCGTCACCGGGGAACCACGGCTCGCTCTCGGTGGGGATGGTGTTGACGTAGTCGGTGGAGGTCAGGGCGGGAAGGGAGACCTTGCGCTCGTTGGCACGCTCGAGCATGCGCAGCAGCAGGTAGCGCGCGCGGGTGGGGCCCGCGGCCTCGAGCATCCCGTCGAACGACTCGAGCCACTCTTCGGTCTCCGCCGGATCGATGTCCGGCAGATAGGAGGCCACACCCTCGCGGATCACCCGGACACGGTTGTCCTTGGTCGATGCCGGCTTGGCCGAGGAATCCGGTCCCGACGCGCCCGGTGCGGCGCCTTCTCGGGAGTCGGATCCGTGGATCAGGTCTGTCAACGTCTGCTCCTCATCGTGGTGGGCGCGTAGGTGGAGCGCCCTCTCCGTCGGCCGGCTCTTGTGGGAGCCGACGCAATCGACATCTGAACATGATGCACCCCTCATCTTCCCCCATCCGCGACGAAGGATCACGCCGTGGCCCGGCCAACAGGACGGAACGGACACCGTGCGAGGCGGTGCAATGGGTCCCTCTGGAAAGATTCTCCCGCTTTTCCCAGCGATTCGGGTTGCGTTGAGGCCCGCAACGATGTTCGCTTTGACCAATTGATCGTCACGCCGGTACGCGGATCCGATTCGCGCACCACAACCCTTAGGAGGAGCCACCGTGGTCGCCGCGGCGGATGCCAAGAACTATGTCTCCAAGCTCGGTATCACTCACGACCACGTGGTGCAGGAACTCGGTTGGGACGAGGACACCGACGACGAGTTGAGAGCTGCGATCGAAGAGGTCACCGGTACCGAGCTGCTCGACGAGGATTCCGACGAGGTCGTCGACGTCGTGCTGCTGTGGTGGCGCGACAGCGACGGCGACCTGGTCGACGCCCTCATGGACGCGATCGGCCCCCTCGCCGACGAGGGCGTCGTGTGGGTGCTCACCCCCAAGACCGGGCGCCCCGATCACGTCGAGCCCAGCGAGATCGCGGAGTCGGCCGCCACAGCCGGCCTCACCCAGACCACGGCCACCAACCTCGGTGACTGGATCGGCAGCCGCCTCGTCCAGCCCAAGGCCGGCCGTCCCCGCCGCTGAACCGGCTCCCGGAACGTAAGGATCCATACGCATGCCGATCGCCGTGGGCGCCGAAGCCCCCGATTTCACTCTCAAGGACCAGAACAACCAGGAGGTGACGCTGTCGAGCTTTCGGGGCAGCAAGAACGTGCTCCTGGTCTTCTACCCCCTCGCCTTCACCGGCGTCTGCCAGGGCGAACTGTGCGCCGTCCGCGACGACCTGCCCACCTTCGAGAACGACGACACCGCCATCCTCGCGGTGTCGGTCGGCCCGTCGCCGAGCCACAAGATCTGGGCAGCCGAGCAGGGATACACCTTCCCGCTGCTGTCCGACTTCTGGCCGCACGGCGAGGTCGCGCAGGCCTACGGTGTGTTCAACGAGAAGTTCGGTTTCGCCAACCGCGGCACGTTCGTCATCGACAAGGACGGCATCGTGCAGTTCGCGGAGGAGAACCAGCCCGGAGAGGCCCGTGACCAGGGAGCTTGGGCCAGAGCGCTCGCCGCGCTAAAGTCCTGATGCGAAGTCGGCGGCACCTGCCGCCGTCTTTCGGGCGTGTAGCTCAGTGGTAGAGCTCTGGTTTTACACACCAGCGGTCGGGGGTTCGAAACCCTCCGCGCCCACAATCACATGTAGCGATTCCGGTGGATCCGGCCACCGTCTAGCGGGGTCCGATCCACACAAATCCCCTAGACGTCAGTCGCGTGGTTCCGCCGCGGTGCGGTAGGCGACGTTCAGCAACTCCACGAAGTGGTCGTCGAGGTCGTCGACCGACGAGACGCTCAGCCGGTGCGTCGTCACCGTCCCCTTCTTCGGGAACGCCTCACGCAGCGTCGCGTGGTGGATGCGCCGCGGCAGATCCAGAGCCACCTCGAGACGCGAGGCGTAGACGAACGCCGCCGCGAACGGACGGCCCCGCGACCAGGAGATCTCCGACGCGTGAACGTGCTCGGTGACGTCGCCGCCGAGGTCGAGGATCATGGCGCGCACGTGCCGGAACACATCGACGGCGGCCGGATCCTTGTCGGCCAGGTAGTCGTCGACGGTCGCGTACATCGGGAGCTCCTCGAATCGGGGCAGGGTGGTCGGCTCGGTCACCGCGGCCGGCCGTATCGATCGGCGAGCTTCTCGCTCGCGGTGCGCGGTGCCGCTTCCGCCGGGGCCTCGGCTGCGTCACCACCGTCTTGCGAACCCTTGGACTTCCTACGCTCCCGCAGCTCGGCCCACACAAAATAGCCCAGACCCAGCGGAGCCATGATCCCGAACGCCAGCCACTGCAGGCCGTACGACAGGTACGGGCCCGAATCGAGCTGGGGGAGCGGGATCACGCCGAGACCGCCGGGCTGGTCGGCGTCGAGCTGCAGGTAGACGTCCTCGAGATCAAGACCAGTGACGGATGCGACCTGCGGGGCGTCGATGAAGTAGACCTGCTGGTAGCCGTCGTCGACGAAGGGGGCTTTGTCCTCGACCGTTCCCTCGGACATCCGGATGCGGGCGTCGAGCGTGACGGGGCCGGACGGCGCGGGCGGGATCTCGGGGATCTCGCTGCCGCGGACCGGCCGCACGTACCCGCGGTTGACGAGGATCGTTCCGCCGGAATCGAGTGCGAACGGAGTCAGCACCTCGTAGGCCGGCTGCGACTCGACGCTGCGCAACCGCACGAGCACATCAGACTCGGGCAGATAGGAGCCCTGCGCGAGCGCACGGCGCCACTCGTCCTCGATGGTCGGACCGTCGCCGCCCAGTAGTTCACCGACGGGAACCGGATCCTGTGCCATCGACGCAGCGATGCGACCGTTGCGGTCCTCGGTGCTCGTGTTCTTACCCAGCTGCCACGGCGCGAGGACCGTGAAGCACGCGTAGGCGAAGCCGACGACCACCAGTGCCAGGACCAACCAGCCGGGGCGTAGGAGAAATGTCAATCGGCGCACAGATCCACGGTAGCCGGTGAGGTGCGTCTCACTGCTGCCGCACCCGCTCGAGCAGGCCCGGAACGGCGGCTTCGATCTGCTCGCGGACCTGCTCGAACTCGTCGAGAGAGCCGTAGTACGGATCGGGCACGGAATCGTCGTCGGCGTCGGGATCGAACGAACGCAGCAGCACACGGCGATCGGACGGGACACCGAGCTGCGCCAGCGCCCGCTCGTGAGTGGTGGTCATGGCGACGACGAGGTCGGCCGCCAGGTGCTCGGCGAAGATCTTCTCGGCCATCGGCGACCGGCAGATGTTGCCGGTGCACACGAAGGTCACGTGGAAGCGGTCGTCAGCGTCCACCCGTGAGTACCTCCCGAAGTTCCTCGACCGAGGCGGTCGTCCGCGCCGCCGCACGACCCTCGGTCTCGGTCCCGTAACCCCACTCGACGAAGACCGTGGGGATGCCGAACCGGCCCGCACCGTGGATGTCGTGCTCGCGGTCGCCCACCATCACCACACCGGTCGTGCCGCCCGCCTCGGCATCCTGCGGATCGATCCCGAGAGCGGCGAGGCTGTGCGCGACGACCTCCCACTTGTGCCGCCGGGCGCCGTCGTCGCTCGCACCCCCGATGAACTCGAAGTATCCGGTCAGACCGAAGTGGTCGAGGATCCGTTCGGCGAACGTCTGGGACTTCGACGTCGCCACCGCCAGGCGGCTACCTGCCTCACGGACGGCCTCGAGCACCGCTTCGATGCCGTCGAAGACGGCGTTCTCCGCCCAGCCGGTGTCGGAGTAGTAGTCCCGGTAGGCCGCGAGTCCCGCAGCGACCTGCTCCTCGTCGAGCCCGAGATTCTGCAGGGTGTCGCGCATGGGCGGTCCGAGCAGCCACTGCAGCTCGCCGTCCGGTGCCTCGAAACCGGTCGTCTCGGCGGCGTGGAGGAACCCGTTGATCACCCCGGTCGCGGAATCGGTGAGCGTGCCGTCCAGATCGAAGAGGACGACGGGAGCAGGGAGCACGAGCGGCTGGGTGGCAGCAAGAACGGTCACCGGGCCATTCTCCCCGTTCGTTCGGTCTTCCGCCGCGTAGGGTCGTGCGCGTAGGAGAGAGCGGATCGGCTGGAGGTGGACGTGACGGCGGCGACGCTGCGTGAGGTGATCGACGTTCTGGAGACGGCCTACCCGCCGTCGCTGGCGGAGAGCTGGGACTCGGTGGGACTCGTCGCCGGCGACCCCGACGAGCCGGTGCGCAAGGTGCTGCTCGCCGTCGACGCGACCGCGGCTGTCGTCGACGAGGCGATCGAATGGGGCGCGCAACTGCTGCTGGTGCACCACCCGCTGCTGCTGCGCGGAGTCGACACGGTGGGCGCGCACACCCCCAAGGGCGCGCTGATCCACCGCCTCATCCGCGGCGGCTGCGCTCTGTTCACCGCGCACACCAACGCCGACCGTGCGAACCCCGGTGTCTCGGACGCCCTCGCCGGGGCGCTGGGCATGACCATCCTGCGACCGCTCGAGGCCAAGCCCGAACCCGCGACCGACAAGTGGGTCGTGATGGTGCCGTCCGACGCCGCCGACACGGTGCGCGCGGGACTGTTCGCAGCGGGCGCGGGTGCCCTCGGCAACTACCGCGAATGCTGCTGGTCGACCACGGGCACCGGCCAGTTCCGCCCGGTCGACGGCGCGGACCCGGCCGTCGGCTCGGTCGGCGACCTCGAACGCGTCCCCGAGGACCGGATCGAGGTCATCGCGCCGCGCCGGTCGCGCGCGGCGGTACTCGCGGCCCTGCGCGACGCGCACCCGTACGAGGAACCGGCCTTCGACATCATCGAACTCGCCGACCTGCCGAGCGATCGCGGGCTCGGCCGGGTGGGGGAGCTGCCGCAGACCCGCACGTTGCGCCAGTTCACCGCTGACGTCGCCGCCGCGCTGCCGGCCACCGAATGGGGTGTGCGCGGTGCGGGCGACCCCGACCGGTCGGTGCGGACCGTGGCGGTGTGCGGCGGATCCGGTGATTCTTTCCTCGGGCTCGCCACCGCGCAGGGCGTCGACGTCTACGTCACCGCCGACCTGCGGCACCATCCCGCCGACGAGCATCTGCGCGCCGGGGGTCCCGCGCTGGTGGACGTCGCGCACTGGGCGAGCGAGTACCCGTGGTGCGCGCAGGCCCGCGACGTCCTCGATAGGGCGTTCGCCGATCGGGACGGCTGGCAGGCGCGGGTCAGCGAGTTGCGCACCGATCCCTGGACGACCGCGGCGGGCGCGGTACGGTAATCAGCTACGACACGTCCCGCGTGGCCGCCGACTCCCGGTCCACCGACACACCATCGAAAGCAGGAACCACCCGAGTGAACGTCGAACCCACCGTGCAGGCCAAGCTGCTGTCCCTCGCCGCCGTGGACGCAGAGCTGAACCGCCTCGCGCATCGCCGTCGGACACTGCCCGAACAGCAGGAGGTGGACCGCCTGCAGACCGAGCGCAACGCGCGCAAGGACGCCGCGGTGGCCGTCGAGATCATCCTCGACGACCTCGACCGGGACATCCGGAAGCTCGAGGGCGAGATCGAGGCCGTGCGCATGCGCGCCGACCGCGACCGGTCGATGCTCCAGAGCGGCTCGGTGGGATCGAAGCAGCTCACCGAACTGCAGCACGAGCTCACCAGCCTCGAGCGTCGCCAGGCGGCACTCGAGGACGACCTGCTCGAGGTCATGGAGCGTCGTGAGGCGTCGAAGGCCGACCACGACCACGCCGGTGCGCGGGTCTCGCAGGTCGACGACCAGCTCGGCGACGCCGTCCGGGCCCGCGACGAGGCGCTCGCCGACATCGAGGTGGCCGAGCAGCGGTGCCGCAGCGACCGCGAGGCACTGCTCGCCGTCTTCCCTACGGAACTGGTGACGCTCTACGAGAAGCAGCGCGAGAAGTCCGGCATCGGCGCCGCACTGCTGCAGGCCCGCCGCTGCGGCGCGTGCCGTCTCGAACTGGACCGCGGTGAGATCGCCCGGATCGCCGCCGCACCCGCCGATCTGCTCGTCCGGTGCCCGGAGTGCGACGCGATCCTGGTCCGCACCAAGGAATCCGGACTGTGACGACGGTCGTCGTCGAAGCGGACGGTGGTTCTCGCGGGAATCCCGGACCGGCCGGTTACGGTGCCGTGGTCTTCGATGCCGACCATCGGACCGTCCTCGCCGAACGCCAGGCGAGCATCGGGCGCGCGACGAACAACGTCGCCGAGTACAAGGGTCTGATCGCCGGTCTCACGGCCGCCGCCGAGCTCGGCGCCGACGAGGTGCACGTCCGCATGGATTCCAAGCTCGTCGTCGAGCAGATGAGCGGACGGTGGCAGGTCAAACATGTCGACATGATCCCGCTGGCCGCGCAGGCACGTGAGCTGGCCGGCGGGTTCCGCAGTGTCGACTTCACGTGGATCCCGCGTGCGGAGAACGCCCACGCCGACCGGCTGGCCAACGCCGCGATGGACGCGGCCGCCGAAGCGCTGCTGGACGTCGCGTCCGACACTGTGACGCGTCCCGTGGCGCCGTCGAATGCGGGGACCGAGAACGTCGCCACCCCGCCGGCCGTGCCTGTGCCCGATCCGGCAGTGCCGCCTTCACCCGGCTGGACCGGTGCGGTCGGGTCACCGACCCGTCTTCTGCTGCTGCGTCACGGGCAGACCTCGCTGTCGGTCGAGCGTCGCTACTCGGGGCGGGGCAACCCGGAGCTGACCGAACTCGGTCGCGACCAGGCGGTCGCCGCGGCCCGGCGACTCGGTGCCCGCGGCGGGATCACCGCCGTGCTGGCGTCACCGCTGGGGCGAGCGCGGGAGACGGCCGCTGCGGCCGCCGACGCCCTCGATCTCCCGGTGACGGTGCACGACGGGCTGATCGAGACGGATTTCGGCGACTGGGAGGGTCTCACCTTCGCCGAGGCCGCGCGTCGCGATCCCGAACTGCACCGCCGCTGGCTCGGCGACACCTCCGTGCGACCCCCGAACGGCGAGAGCTTCGACGAGGTCGCCAAGCGGATCGCCTCGGTGCGCGACGACCTGCTGACCGACTACGCCGGCTCGACCGTGCTGGTCGTCTCGCACGTCACGCCCATCAAGACGTTCCTGCAGATGGCGCTCGAGTCCGGCCCGTCGCTGCTGTACCGCCTGCACCTGGATCTCGCGTCGCTCAGCATCGCCGAGTTCTACGCGGACGGCGGCTCGTCCGTGCGGCTCGTCAACGACACCTCGCACCTGTGAACCCGTAGCGGTCGCGAAACGACAAGTGGCCGCGCAGACATGTCGGGGGGTTGCCTGCGCGGCCACTCATCAGGTCTATCTGTCGGCCGACCGAGGGTGTTACACGGTCCCGAGAAATTCTTCCGGCGGGATGTCAGGCGGTGCAGCCGGACTGGGATTCCCGGCCGGAGAACCGCTGATCGAGCCAGTCGAGGCCTTCGACGACGGCCGGGAACATGCCGATCAGATGGCCCGTCCCGGTCTTCGTCAGAACGGGTCCGACGTCGTAGCGGCGGTAGGTGACGTCGGCGCCGGCCGAGCACCACTTGTCGACCATGGGGTCGACCCCTTGGACGATCACGAAGTCGTCGCCCGTGCTCTGCGCCACGAAGACCGGCATTGCCGGGGCGCGGTTGCTGAGTTGCTGCTCGACGACCAGCGACGCCCACGGCTCGTCGCCGAGATGAAACCGTCGACGACCCAGCCGATCCCGCCGGAGAGGAGGGATCCGTCGCCGGCCACGGCGAGGTCGCCCAGGTCGGCGGGCGGTGAACCGGCCACGGCGCCGACCACCGACAGTTCGGGGGCGTACGTGGCGGCGAGTTCGGCGGCCGAGGCGGATGCCATGCCGCCCTGCGAATATCCCCAGAACGCGATCGGGTCGTCGGGGTCGAGACCGCTGCGGTACATCACGCGGGTGACGGCCGCGTCGAGGACGGCCGGGGTTTTCGGGACGACGGCGGCGACCGACGATGCGGTGCGCAGGACGTCGCCGAGCGGCGCCGTCTCGAAGGCCCGGGGGGACGTGTAGAAGTCGGTATCGGACTCGGCGGTCTCCACCGTCGGTGTGGTCGCGAGGAGTGCAGCCGCGGCGATCGAGGCGAATGCTCCGGTGCGTCTGCGCATCCTGGACCTTCCGGCGGGCCGAATGTCGAGGAGGGACGCTACCTGCAGTCTGTACGCAGGTGCGATGGCCGGCGACGTGCCCTGTCAGGCCAGTCGACGCAGCGTGTTGAGGTTCCGGACGGTCGTCGTCGCCTTGTTCCGGGCCGAACCCGACTGTTTCCCCACGGCACTGTCGAGCGTCGAGCCCTTCACGACCTGCCAGTAGAGGACCCTCTTGCCTACCTCGATGCACTCGAGATTCGGATCGAGATCGTCCGACAGGGCGGCCAGCGATTCGAGTACGGCGGGATCGGAGACGAACACGACGTACGAATGCCGGTCGGCGCGTGCGTCGTCGAAGGGATACGCCTCGACGACCCGCGCGAGATACGACTGCTCGACGACGAAGGTGTAGGCCTCGTAACCGAACCGCTCGGTGAGTGCGGCCTCGATCCGGGCCTTCGCGGTGGCGGGGTCGTCCTCGGAGTCGAAGAGCACGTTGCCGGACGCGAGTACGGTGCGGACGTTCTCGAAGCCGAGGCCGACGAAGACCTTCTTCAGATCGGCCATCCGGATGCGGATGCCGCCGACGTTGATTCCGCGGAGCAGGGCCACGAGTCGCGTCATGAGTGCACCGTAGTTGGCGGCGCCGATACGCCGCGGGATAGTCTGGTCGAGCGAACGAGTCGGCCGGGCGGCCGCGGAGCAGGGAACCGGTACCGGATGGTGCCAGGCCCTGAATCGAGGAAAGTCCGGACTCCACAGAGCAGGGCGGTTGCTAACGGCAACCCGAGGTGACTCGCGGGACAGTGCCACAGAAAGCAAACCGCCTGCCGTACGGCAGGTAAGGGTGAAAGGGTGCGGTAAGAGCGCACCAGCGCCCCGGGTGACCGGGGCGGCTAGGTAAACCCCGCCCGGAGCAAGGTTGAAGGTCGCACCGCGTGCGGTGCGGCTGCGCAGGTGTTCGAGGGCTGCTCGCCCGAGCCTGCGGGTGAACCGCTCGAGGTACCCGGCGACGGTGTGCCCAGATGGATGGTCGCCACCCCGTTTCGGCGGGGGACAGGATCCGGCTTACAGGCCGGCTCGTTCGCCCGGCGTCTCCCGATCCCACCGCGTTGCTACCGGTCGGGTCAGATCGGATAGATGACCAGCAGGTGCGCCCAGTAGGAGGCCGCATCCGGACCCAGCCAGGGCAGCAACGCGTCGTAGAGGATGTAGGACATTGCTTGCTCCTTCGTTCGGACGTCGAGCACATGCGTGCGGCCCGACAGTACCGCGCCACGCCAACCGTCGGGTTGTCCGTACAGACAGATGCGATTCGGGCACACTGAGACCATGAGCGACGACGGCTGGTACTACGACGTGCGCACTGGGAAGGTCTCCCAGGGCAAGGATCCGCACGCCCTCAACCGCATGGGTCCCTATCCGGACAGGGAGACCGCTCAGCGGGCGCTGGAGATCGCGGCAGAACGGAACAAGGCGGCCGACGCCGCCGATGACGACTGGAAGAACGGCTGAGTCCGACGACGAGCACCCGAACCACCAGGAGTTCACGAGCATCGTGGTGACCACTCCCATCGTCGTCGCGCCCGCGATCGACTTCGCCGACGTGCGCGCCGAGTTCGACCTCGTCGACGAGTTCGCGCCGGAGGCCCTCGCCGAGGCGCGGCGGGCGGGCGACCGCTTCGCGGACGTACGTGAGGACCGCACCGATCTGCCTCTCGTGACCATCGACCCACTCGGGTCGATGGATCTCGACCAGGCGCTGCACCTCGAACGCACTGACGACGGCTTCGTGCTGCACTATGCGATCGCCGACGTGTACGCACTCGTCGAACCGAGTGGCGCACTGGACGCCGAGACGCACCGCCGCGGGCAGACCTACTACCTGCCCGACGGCTCGGTGCCGTTGCATCCGCGCGAGCTGTCCGAGGGCACCGCGAGCCTGCTGCCGGACGCCGTCCGTCCGGCGGTGTTGTGGCGCATCGAGACCGACCACCGCGCCGAGCCCGTCGCGGTGAGCGTGCGTCGTGCCCGCGTCCAATCGGTCGCACGTATGCACTACGCCGGAGTGCAACGCGACGCCGACGCGGGCCGGTTGCATCCGTCCGTCGAGGCGTTGCCCGATTTCGGGCGGTTGCGGGAGGCCGCAGCGCTCGCCCGTGGAGCGATCGAACTGCGCCTGCCCACGCAGGACGTCGTGCAGGACGGCGACGGCTGGACGCTGCAGATCGAACCGCGCACCGAGGCCGACGAGTGGAACTCCGAGATCTCGCTGCTCACCGGGATGTGCGCCGCGCAGATCATGATCGGCGCGCGGGTCGGGCTGCTGCGCACGCTCCCACCCACCGATCCCGCCGCGGTCGATGCTCTGCGCCGCACCGCGCGGTCGCTCGACATGCCGTGGCCGACGGGGCTGGGTGTCGGTGCCTTCCTCGCCTCGCTCGACGCCAACGACCCGAAGACGCTCGTGCTGATGAGCGAAGCGCCGACACTGCTGCGCGGTGCGTCCTACGCGGCCTTCGACGGTGACCTGCCCGAGACGATCCTGCACGGCGCGATCGGTGCGCCCTACGCGCACGTCACCGCGCCGCTGCGCCGGTTGTCCGACCGGTACGCCACCGAGGTGTGCCTCGCGGTGTCGTCGGGCCGGGACGTCCCGAACGAGGTCCGCACCGCACTGGCTGCGATGCCGAAGATCATGTCGTCGACCGATTCGCTCGCCGGCAAGGTGAACCGGGCGTGCATCGACCTGGCCGAGGCCGTCGTGCTCGCGCCGCGAGTGGGAGAGACCTTCGAGGCGACGGTGCTGAAGGAAGCCACCGACCGGCATGACGCCGAGGTGTTCGTCGCCTCCGAGACCGTCATCGGCCCGTGCGGCGGGGCACCCGAGGAGGGCAGCACCGTGCGGGTGCGGCTCACCCTCGCCGACCCGCAGGCCCGCAAGATCCGCTTCGGCCATGACCGGTGAGACCACGCGGCGGCGACGTCCGGTCGCTGCCGTCCTCGCCGTCGCGGTCGCGTTGTGCGCGGCGCTCGCGGTGCTCGTGTGGTGGATCCTGCCGAACCGGCTGTTCCCCTGGGACAGTGCGTCGTTCCCCGAGATCGACACGTCGGCGTTGACACCGACGCAGGTGCGGATCGTCGAACTGCTCGAGGAGCAGCACGAGGCGCAGAATCCCGGCACGTTCTACTCGGAGGGTGTCCGCGAACCGTGGTGCGCCGACTTCGTCAGCTGGATCATGCGGGAAGCCGGTGTGCCGCTGTCCAATCCGCATTCGGGCCACTGGCGGATCCCCGGCGTGTTCACGCTCGGTGAGTTCTACGAGCAAGCCGACCGCTACGAACCAGCGGGCACGGGGTACCGGCCGGAGGTCGGCGATGTGGTGCTGTACCACAACAGGATCGGTGTCGGTCAGCGCGAGCACACGAACATCGTCGTCGCCGTCGACGGTGATTCCGCGATCACCGTCGGCGGAAACGAGATGGGCCGCATCCGCGTCCACGAACTCGACGTGACCGGGGACGACGCCGTGGTCGGCTTCGGGCGGTTGCCGGGCTGATCCGGGTCAGCGGAAGGTGTCGGTGGCCTCGACGAGCCGGTGCACGATTCCCGGTTCGGTCGCCGCATGGCCCGCGTCGTCGACGATGTGCAGGCGGGAGAACGGCCACGCCTCGTGCAGGTCGTGCGCGCTGCGCGTCGGGCACACCACGTCGTAGCGGCCCTGCACAATCACGCCCGGGATGTCGCGCAGCAGATGCGCGTCGCGCAGGAGTGCCCCCTCGTCGAAGAAGCCACGGTGGTGGAAGTAGTGGTTCTCGATACGAGCGAAGGCCAACGCGAACCGGGGTTCGGCCGTCTCCGCGACGCGATCCGGGTTCGGCAGCAGTGAACTCGTGGCGCCCTCCCAGGTGGACCACGCGATCGCCGCGTTCAGGGCGACGTCCGGATCGGTCGAGTGCAGCAGGCGGTGGTAGACGTCCACGGGATGCTCGCCGGGCCCAGTGGTGGCGAGCGGGGCACAGAATCCTTCCCACGCCTCAGGGAACAGCTGCCCGGCGCCGCCGTTGTAGTACCAGTCGATCTCGCTGCGGCGCAGCAGGAAGATCCCGCGCAGGACGAGTTCGGTGACGTGCTCGGGGTGCCGCTGGGCGTAGGCGAGGGCGAGCGTCGAGCCCCACGACCCGCCGAAGACCATCCACCGGTCCACACCGAGGAAGGTGCGCAGCCGCTCGATGTCGGCGACCAGATGGTCGGTGGTGTTGACCGACAGATCGGCGCCGTCGGCCACGTGGGGCTGCGACCGGCCGCAGCCGCGCTGGTCGAACAACACGATCCGGTAGGCGCCCGGATCGAAGAAGCGCCGGTGCAGGGGTGCGGTGCCGCCACCCGGACCACCGTGGAGGAAGACCACGGGCTTGCCCTGCGGGTTACCGCTGACCTCCCAGTACAGCTGCTGGCCGTCACCGACGTCGAGCATGCCCGTCTCGTGCGGCTCGATCGGCGGATACAGTTCGCGTCGCTCCACGGGTCAGAACCCGACGAGACCCGACGCGAGATCGGGAATGTCGAGGCCGCGCAGGGCCTCCTCGCGCACCTGCGGGCACTGCGAGGAGGTCGCCGCGTCGATGCGGCCCCGGTCGCCCGCGAGCACGACGAGATCGACACCGTTCGCCGCACCCCATTCACCGACGAGGATGTTGAGGCCGCCGCGACCCACCGACGGGGTGTAGGTGCGCCAGTTCGACAACTGACCTTCGAGACGAGCACACAGGTCGGCGGTCTGCGCTTCGGTGAAGCCCCCGGCTCCGGCTTCCGAGGGTGAGCCTGCCGCGGACGGCGAACGCGTGGGCTCCGTCGACCGCGACGTCTCGACCGTGGCGTCGGTCGACGTTCCGCTGGGTGCCGGATCCTGAGCCGGTGCGCAGCCGACGAGAACACCGGCCAGTGCGGCGGTGACGGCGGGGACGAGACTGAAGCGGAGCTGCATGGACACCTCGTGGTTTCGTACGGTCGGGTCGTCGTCGAGTCTGCCACCGATCCGGAAGGTGCCCGAAGAATGCGACGGGCACCACCGAACTCGTCGATGGTGCCCGTCGTCGCAGATCCTCAGAAGGAGTGCTCGGGCCCCGGGAAGGTGCCCTGCCCGACCTCTGCTGCGTACTGTGTTGCGGCGCGGCGCAGTTCGTCGCCCACCTGTCCGAACTTCTTGACGAACTTCGCGGTCTTCCCGCTCGTGTAGCCGGCCATGTCCTGCCAGACGAGGACCTGGGCGTCGCACTCGTTGCCGGCGCCGATGCCGACGGTCGGGATGCTCAGCTTGCGGGTGACCTGCCCGGCCAGGTCGGCCGGCACCATCTCCATCACGACGGAGAAGGCGCCTGCCTCCTGGACGGCGATCGCGTCGGCGACGAGCTGCTCGGCGCCGTCGCCGCGGCCCTGCACCCGGAACCCGCCGAGTGTGTTCACGGACTGCGGGGTGAAGCCGATGTGTGCCTGCACGGGGATGCCGGCGGCGGTGATCGCGGCGATCTGCGGAGCCATCCGCTCGCCACCCTCGAGCTTCACCGCGTGGGCGCCGCCCTCCTTCATGAACCGCACGGCCGTGGCGAGGGCCTGTTCAGGCGAGGCCTCGTACGAGCCGAACGGCAGGTCGGCGACGACGAGCGCGTGCGGAGCACCGCGCACGACGCCGCGGACGAGGGGGAGGAGTTCGTCGACGGTCACGGGCACCGTGGTGTCGTAGCCGTAGACGACGTTGGCTGCGGAATCGCCCACGAGCAGGACGGGGATACCCGCCTCCTCGAAGACGCGGGCGGAGGAGTAGTCGTAGGCCGTCAACTCTGCCCAGCGGCGACCTTCGGCCTTCATCGCCTGCAGGTGATGGACTCGTGTCTTGCGCTTGGGGATGTCGGCAGGGGCTGCAGCGGAGGCCGCGCCGCCGTATACGGACGTCACGTTGTCGGACATCACTGTCCCTTTCTTCCTCGAGGCCCTCGGGGTCCCCGGGTCGGGTGATGACTGTCTCAGTATGCCACTCGGCCCGGAGAGCGCGAAGGCCGCGCAGCGGTGCGATTCGTCACACCGAACGACCGCTCGGAAGAGAGTGCAGGTCGTGTCGCTGCAGGCCGACCGGGGCATGGCACGATCGGATCGTGCCCCACCCTGCTCGCGCGCGCATCCGTCGTCTGTCCGTCCTGGCGCTCGTGGCCGCTGCCGCGGCGACCGCGTGCGGTGACACCGCGCAGGAACAACGACAGCCGTCGGCGGTCGGAGTGGTTCCGGGCCTCGAACGGTTCTATGAGCAGGACGTCGACTGGGAGTCGTGCGGGCCGTACGACGCCGACGGGCCGATGATGGTGCGGCAGGGTGTGGAGTGCGCACGCATCGAGGTCCCCCTCGACTACGAGGACCCGGACGGTGAGGTGATCACCCTCGCGGTGTCGCGACTGCCCGCCGGCGGCGACCGGATCGGTTCCCTGCTGGTCAACCCCGGCGGCCCGGGCGCCTCGGGACTGTCCACCGCGCTCGCGGCCGACGGCACCGTCCTCGCCGACCGCTTCGACGTGGTCGGCTTCGACCCCCGCGGTGTCGGATCGTCCGAACCGGCGGTCCGCTGCCTCACCGACGCCGAGTTCGACGCCGACCGTGCTGTGGACGACGGGGACACGAGCCCTGAGGGCATCGCCGCGACGGAGAAGCGCAATCAGGAGTACGCGGAGCTGTGCGCCGAACGCAACGGCACGGATCTGCTCGCGCACCTCGGCACGCGCGAGGTCGTGCAGGACATGGACGTCCTCCGCGGGGTCCTCGGGGACGACGCGCTGACCTATCTCGGCTACTCCTACGGCACCCGGCTCGGCACCCTCTATGCCGAGGCCTTCCCGGGCCGGGTGCGGGCGATGGTGCTCGACGGTGCGATCGATCCGGAGCAGGACCCGGTCGAGGAGATCGTGCTGCAGGCCGTGGGCTTCCAGAAGGCCTTCGACGAGTTCGCGGCGTACTGCGCACAGTACGCGGGGTGCCCGCTCGGGACCGATCCGGCCCGGGCCGCCGAGCGGTTCCGGGGGCTCGTCGACCCGCTGCTCGACGCTCCGGCACCGACCACCGATCCGCGCGGACTGAGCCACCGCGACGCCATCACCGGTGTGCAGCAGGGCCTGTATTCGCCGACCCTGTGGGGTTCGCTGCGCGGTGGGCTGGAGGCGCTCGCGACCACCGGCACCGGCGACACCCTGTTGCGGCTCGCCGATCTCTACGAAGGGCGCGGCGAGGACGGCACCTACAGCAACATCACCGACGCTTTCAACGCGATCCGGTGCGTGGACGACCCACCGGTGACCGACCGGGCGCTCGCGGGCGAACTCGACACGCGGTTCCGCGCGGCCGCACCCTTCCTCGACGACGGCCGCGGCACCGGATCGGCGGCCCTCGACGTCTGTGCCTTCTGGCCGGTCCCGGCCACCGGGGAACCGCACACTCCCGACGTTCGCGAGCTGCCGCCCGTGCTCGTGGTCTCGACGACCGGGGATCCCGCGACCCCCTACGACGCGGGGGTCGAACTCGCCGCCCGGCTCGGTGGTGTCCTGGTGACCTTCGAGGGAACGCAGCACACCGTCGCCCTGGACGGCAACGAGTGCGTGGACACCGCTGTGACCAGCTATCTGGTGGATCTCGAGGTGCCCGCGCGGGATCCTCGCTGTTGACCGGAGGGGCGTGTGAGCGACACGCCATCCGGATGCGCCTGCCGATGTAACACGGAATTAACGGATTGTGCCTAGTCTCGCGGGTATGGATCGCCAGAAGGAGTTCGTGCTCCGCACCCTCGAAGAGCGCGACATTCGGTTCGTGCGTCTGTGGTTCACCGACGTCGTCGGCACTCTCAAGTCGGTGGCGATCGCGCCTGCCGAACTCGAAGGGGCCTTCGAGGAGGGCATCGGCTTCGACGGCTCGGCCGTCGAGGGCTTCTCCCGCATCTCCGAAGCCGACATGGTTGCGCGTCCCGACGCCACCACCTTCCAGGTGCTGCCCTGGAGCGACGACCGGGGCCACCAGTACTCGGCCCGGATGTTCTGCGACATCACCATGCCCGGCGGCACCCCGAGCTGGGCCGATCCCCGCCACGTGCTGAGGCGTCAGCTCAACAAGGCTTCCGATCTCGGGTTCAGCTGCTACGTGCACCCCGAGATCGAGTTCTTCCTCGTCGAGGACGGCCCCGAGGGCAGTGCACCCGTGCCGGCCGACATCGGCGGCTACTTCGACCAGTCGGTGCACCGTTCCGCCCCGCACTTCCGGCGTCACGCCATCGACGCGCTCGAATCCATGGGTATCTCGGTGGAGTTCAGCCACCACGAAACCGCACCGGGCCAGCAGGAGATCGACCTGCGCTACGCCGATGCGCTGTCCATGGCCGACAACGTCATGACCTTCCGCTACGTGGTCAAGGAGATCGCGATGCAGGAGGGCGTGCGGGCCACCTTCATGCCCAAGCCCTTCCGCGACCACGCCGGTTCGGCGATGCACACCCACATGTCGCTGTTCGAAGGTGAGACCAACGCCTTCCACGACCCGGACGACCCGCTGCAGCTCTCGGCGACCGGCAAGGCGTTCATCGCCGGCATCCTCGAACACTCCAACGAGATCAGCGCCGTCACCAACCAGTGGGTCAACTCGTACAAGCGTCTCGTGCACGGGGGAGAGGCACCGACGGCCGCCTGCTGGGGTCCGTCCAACCGCTCCGCGCTCGTGCGTGTCCCGATGTACACCCCGAACAAGGCGTCGTCGCGGCGCGTCGAGATCCGCACCCCCGACTCGGCGTGCAATCCCTACCTCACCTTCGCGGTGTTGCTCGCGGCCGGTCTGCGCGGCATCGAGAAGGGTTACGAGCTCGCACCCGAGGCAGAGGACGACGTGTGGTCGCTGACCTCCGCCGAGCGTCGCGCCATGGGTTACCGCGAACTGCCCACCGATCTCGACATCGCGCTGCGCGAGATGGAGAAGTCCGAACTCGTCGCCGAGACCCTCGGTGAGCACGTCTTCGACTACTTCCTGCGCAACAAGTGGCGGGAGTGGGAGAACTACCGCAGCCAGGTCACCCCGTTCGAACTCGAGCAGTACCTGGGGTTGTAAGCGACGATGGAAACGTGGTGAGACCGCCCAGCGCGCGTTCGGTAGTTCCCGGCCCCGGTCGGCTCGGCCTCGTCGAGCCGACCGCCCCTGCCGAACTCGCTCGACTCGGATGGAACGACGCCGACAGCGTCGAACTGCTGTGGTCGCTGTCCCGTGCCCCGAACGCGGATCTGGCGTTGCGCACTCTCGTGCGACTGGCCGACGCGCTCGGTGACGACTGGACGGACCTCGACTCGGCGCTCCGCTCGGACACAGGCCTGCGCGGCCGGCTGTTCGGGCTGTTCGGTGCGTCGTCGGCGCTCGGCGACCACGTCGTCGCCAATCCGGATCGCTGGACGATGCTCGCGGGCAGCGCGGCGCTGCCCGACAAGCACACCTTCACGGCGCGGATGCTCGACAGCGTCGACGCCGAGCCCGAGCCCGACGGGCGGCCCGGCCGGTTGATCCACCGGGCCGGACTCGTCGGCCCACACGCGGTCGCGGCGCTGCGGACCACCTACCGCGACCAGCTCATGCTGATCGCCGCCGCCGATCTCGCCGCGGTGGTCGAGAACGAACCGGTGGTGCCCTATCTCGAGGTCGGTGCGCTGCTCGCCGACCTCGCCGATGCGGCGCTGACCGCGGCGCTCGCGGTGGCCGTGTCCACGGTGATTCCGGACGGCCCGTGCCCGATCGACCTCGCCGTCATCGCGATGGGCAAGTGCGGTGCGCGCGAACTGAACTACGTCAGCGACGTCGACGTCGTGTTCGTCGCCGAACCCGCCGATGCCCGGGCGAGCCGGATCGCCGGCGAGATGATGCGCATCGGCACGTCGGCGTTCTTCGAGGTCGATGCCGCGCTGCGCCCGGAGGGCAAGCGCGGCGAACTCGTCCGCACCCTCGAATCCCATGTCGCGTACTACAACCGGTGGGCCAAGACCTGGGAGTTCCAGGCACTGCTCAAGGCGCGACCGATGACCGGGGATCTCGACCTCGGCCGCCGGTACATCGACGCCATGAGCCCGATGGTGTGGACCGCCTCCGAACGCGAGGACTTCGTCCCCGATGTGCAGGCGATGCGGCGCCGGGTCGAGGAGATGGTCCCGCCCGAACTGCGCGAGCGCGAACTCAAGCTCGGACGCGGCAGCCTCCGCGACGTCGAATTCGCCGTGCAGTTGCTGCAACTCGTGCACGGCCGCGTCGACGAGTCGCTCCGCGTCCCCAACACCGTCGAAGCGCTGTGCGCGCTCGCCGACGGCGGCTATGTAGGCCGCGACGATGCGGCGAACATGCGGGCGTCCTACGAATTCCTCCGCCTGCTCGAACACCGGTTGCAGTTGCAGAGGCTCAAGCGGACCCATACCCTGCCTCCCCCGGAGGACCGCGAGGCGCTGCGCTGGCTCGCCCGTGCCGCCCACATGCGACCGGACGGACGCAAGGACGCGCTCGGCGTTCTCGAATCGGAGATCAAGCGCAACTCGTCGCGGATCCGCAAACTGCACGCGCGCCTGTTCTACCGGCCGCTGCTCGACTCGGTGAGCAAGCTCGACAAGGAAGCCCTGCGCCTGTCGCCCGACGCGGCGGTCCGTCAGCTCGCGGCGCTCGGCTACAACGCCCCGCAGCACGCGATGGAACATCTGGCGGCGTTGTCCGGGGGAGCCTCCCGCAAGGCGCGCATTCAGGCACTGCTGCTCCCGCAGTTGCTCGAATATCTCGGGGAGACAACCGATCCCGATGCCGGCCTGCTCGCCTATCGACGGCTGTCCGATGCGCTCTACGACACCGTCTGGTTCCTGCGGGTGCTGCGCGACGAACCGGCGGTGGCCGAACGCCTCATGACGGTTCTCGGCTCGTCGGCCTATGTCGCCGACCTGCTGGTGAAATCTCCCGACGTCATCCGCCTGTACGCCGACGCCTCGACCGGGCCGCGGCTGCTCGAGGCGAACCCGCCCGAGGTGGCGCGCGCCCTCGTCGCATCGTCGTCGCGCTACTCCGATCCCGCTCGTGCCATCGCCGCCGCGCGTTCGCTGCGCCGCGCCGAACTCGCGCGCGTCGCGAGCGCCGACATCCTCGGCATGCTCGACGTGCCGCAGGTGTGCCGGGCGTTGTCCACGGTATGGGCGGGTGTCCTCGAAGCCGCGCTCGACGCGGTGATCCGGGGCTCGGAACAGTCCCGCGGACCGGCGCCGGCGCGTATCGCGGTGATCGGGATGGGCCGGCTCGGAGGTGGCGAACTCGGCTACGGATCCGACGCGGACGTGCTGTTCGTGTGCGACCCGCTGCCGGACGCCGACGAGACCGATGCGGTCAAGTGGGCCACGAGCATCGCCGAGCAGGTGCGGCGACTGCTCGGCGCGCCGAGCACCGACCCACCGCTCGAGGTCGATCTGGATCTGCGTCCGGAAGGTCGCAGCGGTCCCATCGTCCGGACGTTCGCTTCCTACCGGGCGTACTACACGCAGTGGGCCGAGGTGTGGGAGGTACAGGCGCTGCTGCGTGCACACGCCGTCGCGGGTGACCGCGAGCTCGGCACCCGCTTCCTGCACATGATCGACGACGTGCGCTATCCCGAGGGTGGGGTCTCGCAGGAGGCCGTCCGCGAGATCCGGCGCATCAAGGCACGCGTGGATTCCGAGCGGCTGCCGCGCGGGGCCGACCCGGCCACCCACACCAAACTCGGACGGGGCGGTCTCGCCGACATCGAATGGACCGTGCAGTTGCTGCAGCTCCAGCACGCCTACCGGCTCCCGGCGCTCCGCACGACCTCGACGCTCGAGGCGCTCGGCGGCATCGGCGCCGCCGAGCTGCTCAGCGCGACCGACGTCGAACTCCTGCGCACGGCATGGATCACCGCGACGGATGCGCGGAACTGTCTCGTGCTCGTCCGCGGCAAGCCGACCGACCAGCTCCCGGGGCCGGGACGGCAGCTCGAAGCCGTTGCCCGCGTGACGGGTTGGCGTGGTGAGGACGCGTCGGAGTTTCTCGACCACTACCTGCGCGTCACGCGTCGTGCGCGGGCGGTCGTCGAGCGGGTGTTCTGGGACTAGCCGAGCGTCAGTCGCAGAAGACGACGAGTGCGAGTCCTCGCCAGACCTCGACCTCGGTCTTGTCCCACTCCTTGTTCTCGTGGTCCCAGTCGTACTCGACCTCGACGTCGTAGCCACGGTCGCGTTGCTCGGTCACCCGGCAGTTCTGCATGGTGCTGCCGGAACGGTTGAGGATGATGTAGGGGACTCCCGCGTCGGAGAGCACGTGCTGTGCCTGCTCCTGCGACATGCCGACGACAGAAATGTCGGTCTGCGCCGCTGCGGTGCCCGCGAGTGCGACGGATAGAGGGACGGAGGACAGCATGACGGCGGCGCATGCTGCTGAAACGAGGGATCTACGCATGGTGGCCTCCCGAGGAGACTTGTCGTTCGGATACGGACCACGTCGCATCCACTCCCCCGCGAGCGGGCGTGACGAACATCACCAAAGCTGTATCCTCACGGTACACCCGTGTGCAGTACGGCGGTCCCGTCGGTTTCGGCTCGGCCGACCTGCGCACGACCCCCCTGCACACGACGGAGCCACCCGCCGAATACGAGGGGTGGCTCCGGGACGGTGCGTCAGGCGCGGTCGTGGACCGCCGGCGCGGTCACTTCTTCGGATCGAAACGATCCAGGTTCATCACCTTCGTCCAGGCCGCGACGAAATCGTGGACGAACTTCGGGCCGGCATCGTCGGTCGCGTAGACCTCGGCGAGCGCCCGCAGCTGCGAGTTGTGCCCGAAGACGAGGTCGACGGCGGTCGCGGTGTACTTGACCTGGTCCGAACCCCGAGCGCGTCCTTCGTAGACGCCCTCGCTGTTCTGCGAGACCTTCCACTCGGTCCCCATGTCGAGCAGATTGACGAAGAAGTCGTTCGTCAGGGTCTGCGGCCGGTCGGTGAAGACCCCGTGCTTGCTGCCGCCGTGGTTCGCGCCGAGCGCACGCAGACCGCCGACGAGCACCGTCGTCTCGGGAGCGGTCAGCGTCAGCAGGTTGGCGCGCTCGAGGAACAACTTCTCGGGCGGGAGCTTCTCGCCGCCGCGCAGGTAGTTGCGGAAACCGTCGTGCTTCGGCTCGAGCACCTCGAACGACTCGACGTCGGTCCACTCCTGCGTCGCATCGGTGCGGCCGGGGGAGAACGGAACCGTGATGTCGTGTCCCGCATCCTTGGCGGCCTTCTCCACCGCGGCGTTACCGGCGAGCACGATCAGGTCCGCCAGGGAGACCTTCTTGTTGCCGCCGGAGCCGTTGAAGTCCTGCTGGATGCCCTCGAGGATCTGCAGCACCTGTGCGAGCTGTTCGGGTTCGTTGGCCTCCCAGTTCTTCTGCGGCTCGAGCCGCACGCGCGCGCCGTTCGCGCCGCCGCGCTTGTCGGTGCCGCGGAAGCTCGCAGCCGACGCCCAGGCGGTGGCGACGAGCTGCGGGATCGTCGCTCCCGAGTCGAGGATCTTCGCCTTGAGGGAGGCGGCGTCGCTGTCGTCGATCAGCTCGTGGTCGACCTCCGGCACCGGGTCCTGCCAGATCTGCGGTTCCGGGATCCACGGCCCCCGGTACCGCGAGATCGGACCCATGTCGCGGTGCAGCAGCTTGAACCACGCCTTGGCGAACTCCTGCTCGAGTTCCTCGGGATGGTCGAGCCAGCGCCGGGTGATCTCGCCGTAGACGGGGTCGTAGCGCAACGCGAGGTCGCTGGTGAGCATGCCCGGCGCGTGCTTCTTCGTCGGGTCGTGGGCGTCGGGCACGGTGTCCGCGCCGGCACCGCCCTTCGGCGTCCACTGCCACGCACCGGCGGGGCTCTTGGTCTTCTCCCACTCGTAGGCGTACAGCGTCTCGAGGAAGCTGTTGTCCCACTTGGTCGGAGTGGGCGTCCAGGTGACCTCGAGACCGCTGGTGATCGTGTCGCCACCGACACCGGTGCCGTACGAGTTCTTCCAGCCGAGACCCTGCTGTTCGAGCGGGGCACCCTCGGGTTCGGGACCGAGATTGTCGGCGGGAGCGGCACCGTGCGTCTTGCCGACGGTGTGACCGCCGACGATGAGCGCGGCCGTCTCGACGTCGTTCATCGCCATCCGGGCGAACGTCTCACGGATGTCGCGTCCGGACGCGAGGATCTCCGGGTTGCCGTTGGGGCCTTCGGGATTGACGTAGATCAGACCCATCTGGACGGCACCCAGTGGGCCCTGGAGTTCGCGCTCACCGGCGTAGCGTTCGTCGCCGAGCCAGGTGTCCTCCGGGCCCCAGAAGACCTCGTCGGGCTCCCAGATGTCCTCGCGGCCGAACGCGAAGCCGAACGTCGTGAACCCCATCGACTCGTAGGCGCAGTTGCCGGCGAAGACCAGCAGGTCGGCCCAGGAGAGCTTGCGGCCGTACTTCTGCTTGATCGGCCACAGGAGACGACGGGCCTTGTCGAGGCTGACGTTGTCGGGCCAGCTGTTGAGCGGAGCGAACCGCTGCGCGCCCTTGCCGCCGCCACCGCGACCGTCGGCGATGCGGTAGGTGCCGGCCGAGTGCCAGCTCATACGGATGAACAGACCCCCGTAGTGACCGAAGTCGGCCGGCCACCAGTCCTGGGAATCCGTCATCAGGTCGATCAGATCCTGACGGAGCGCCTCGACGTCGAGGGATTCGACTTCCTTCGAGTAGTCGAAGTCGGGTTCCAACGGATTGGACAGCGGTGAATGCTGGTGCAGGACCGTCAAATCCAGCTGGTCCGGCCACCAGTCCTGATTGGTCCTCGGCCGGTGCGGTGACGGCTCGGGGGAGGGGACTGCCGGGTTTTCGCTTTCGGACACTGCGGTTTCCTTCCGGATCAGGGTCGATCGGACCGATTCAGGGCTGTTGTCGTGGATCGTCTGTCGAACAGTCGCGGCACAGGCCCCAGAAGACGACGTCGGCCTCGTCGACGTCGAAACCTGCGTCGTCCACCGGTGACAGGCAACGCGAGTCACCGACGGTGTGGTCGACATCCGAGATCACGGCGCAGGACCGGCAGACGAGGTGGTGATGACTGTCGCCGACACGCACCTCGTACCGCGCGTGGAAACCTGCGGGCCGGATTCGTCGGAGCAGGCCGTGTGCCGAGAGTGCGTGAAGGATGTCGTACACGGTGTGCCGACCGATGCCGGGAACGACGGCGCCGACCGCGTCGAAGATGCGATCGGCATCGGCGTGCGGGTGCTCGTGCGCCGCATCGAGCACCGCCAGACGCTGTCGGGTCACGCGAAGACCGGCCGCGCGTAACCGCTCGGAGAAATCCCGCGTCGAGGGCACGTGCCCACTATGGACCACTTTTCTGGAACCGGTCGCGATTTCGCCGGATTCGATGACGAACGAACGCATCTCGCGCGCCGAACCGGGGCTTGCTACTGCTGCAGCAGGGGCGAACCCCGGTGCGGCGCGCGAGGATGCCGGAGCGGAAGGGCGCAGACAAGGCGAGAGGCCGCCCCTCCCGGAAGGGACGGACGGCCTCTCTTACCGGACTCGACTCAGCAGTCGAAGTACAGCTGGAACTCGTAGGGGTGCGGACGCAGGTTGACCGGAGCGATCTCCTGCTCGCGCTTGAGCGAAATCCAGGTCTCGATGAGGTCGGTGGTGAAGACACCGCCCTCGGTGAGGTACTCGTGGTCGCGCTCGAGGTTGTCGATCACGGCCGACAGGCTCGTGGGGGCCTGCGGGATGTTCTTGGCCTCCTCCGGCGGGAGCTCGTAGAGGTCCTTGTCGACCGGAGCGAGCGGCTCGATCTTGTTCTTGATGCCGTCGAGGCCGGCCATCATCTGCGCCGCGAAGTTCAGGTAAGGGTTACCCGAGGAGTCGGGAGCGCGGAACTCGAGGCGCTTGGCCTTCGGGTTGTTGCCCGTGATCGGGATACGCACGGCGGCCGAACGGTTGCGCTGGCTGTACACGAGGTTGATCGGAGCCTCGTAGCCCGGCACCAGGCGGTGGTACGAGTTGATCGTCGGGTTGGTGAAGGCGAGCAGCGACGGCGCGTGGTGCAGGATGCCACCGATGTACCAGCGGGCCACATCCGACAGGCCCGCGTAGCCGGCCTCGTCGTGGAACAGCGGCTTGCCGTCCTTCCACAGCGACTGGTGCACGTGCATGCCCGACCCGTTGTCGCCGAACAGCGGCTTCGGCATGAAGGTGACGGTCTTGCCGGCCTGCCACGCGGTGTTCTTGACGATGTACTTGAACAGCTGCAGGTCGTCGGCCGCGGCGAGCAGCGTGTTGAACTTGTAGTTGATCTCGGCCTGACCGCCGGTGCCCACCTCGTGGTGGCCGCGCTCGAGTTCGAAGCCGGCGTTGGACAGGTTGGTGGCGATCTGATCGCGCAGGTCGACGTAGTGGTCGTACGGCGCGACGGGGAAGTAGCCGCCCTTCGCCCGGACCTTGTAGCCGCGGTTGGGGGTGCCGTCGGCGTTGTACTCGGCGCCGGTGTTCCAGGAACCGGAGATCGCGTCGATCTCGTAGAAGGCACCGTTCATCTTCGAGTCGTAGGCGATCGAGTCGAAGATGTAGAACTCGGCCTCGGCGCCGAAGAAGGCGGTGTCGGCGATGCCGGTGCTGATCAGATATTCCTCGGCCTTACGCGCGACGTTGCGAGGGTCGCGGCTGTAGGACTCGCGGGTGAAGGGGTCGTGGACGAAGAAGCTGATGTTGAGCGTCTTGGCGGCGCGGAACGGATCCAGACGCGCAGTCGTCACGTCGGGGAGCAGCAGCATGTCGGACTCGTGGATCGACTGGAACCCACGGACCGAGGAACCGTCGAATGCCAGACCGTCCTCGAGCACGTCCTCGTTGAAGGCCTTGGCCGGGATGGAGAAGTGCTGCTCGATGCCGGGCAGGTCGCTGAAGCGGACGTCGACGTATTCGACGTTCTCTTCCGCGATGAACTTGAAGACCTCTTCGGCCGTGGTGAACGCCACGCTTGTGCTCCTTCAGTCGGTGCGCGCCATGGGTGCTGGGCGCCTGCGTCGGATCAGACGTTATGGATCTGGTGTTGCCCGTCCATCAAGCCTATGTTTCGCGGGTGTTACACATGCCTTCGTCCTGCTGTGAGGTCGAAAAGGTGGTATAAGTCACCGCGGCCAACACGGGTCGACGCTGGTCCGCCCATGAGAGCTTATCCTGGTGCCATGGCACGCATGACGGGCAGTTGGCTTTCCGGGCCTGCTGCGGCGCTTCCCAAAGGTCTCCAGCAGGAGCAGGACTATCCCGGGCAACTGCTCGGCCTCCCCGAACACGGCCCCGGCTCCATGGTGCCCACCGTCCGCCGGGTACTCGCCCTCGCGGTCGACTGGTTCATGTCCATGGCGATCGCGGCCGGCCTCGTCGGGGGCAACCCGCTCGAGAGTCCGCTGCTGTCGTCGTACACCCTCATCATCTGGTTCGTGGTGGGCGTGGGATGCGTGAGCCTGTTCTCGTTCACCCCCGGACAGTTCGTCGCCGGGCTGCAGGTCGTGCGGGTGGACGCCCCCGCGAGGGTCGGCATCGTGCGCGCGCTCGCACGTCAGGTGCTACTGGTGTTCATCGCCCCGGCGCTCGTCACCGACATCGACGGTCGCGGCCTGCAGGATCGCGCCACGGGCACCGCGGTCGTCCGTTCGCGCTGACGCGCGGTCGTCCGTTCGCGCTGACCGCGACCACACGCAAACTTCTCCGCATACACCGAAGGCCGCCTTCGTCCCCGGGACGAGAGGCGGCCTTCGGCGTAGTTCGGAAGATCAGCGGCGGCGCATGGTGCGCTGCACGCTGCGCATCTTCGCGCCGGCGGGAAGCGGGCCCTTGGGCATGGCCGGCCCGGACTTCTTCGTGCTCAGCGCCGACAGGCGACCTTCGATGGTGTCCATCCGCTTGGTATCGATGTTGCGGGGCAGCTTGTTCAGACGCTTCTGCAGCTGGGAGAGCTGGATCTGGCCCTCCTCGTTGCCGACGACGAACTCGTAGATCGGGGTGTCGCCGACGAGACGCGCGACCCGCTTCTTCTCCTGGGCCATCAGGCCCTTCACGCGACCGGGGTTGCCCTCACCGACGAGGATGATGCCGGGACGTCCGATGACGCGGTGCACGGCGTCGAGCTGGGTGGTGCCCGCGACCGCCTGGCTCACGCGCCACGCGCCCTGCAGGTTGTCGAGCGCCCACGCGGCCGCACCGGCCTGGCCGTCGGCCTTCGCGTACACGCTCTTCTGCACGCGGCGCCCGAAGATGATGAAGGCCAACAGGACGCCGACGAGGATGCCGACCGGCAGCAGGAACCACTGGATGTCGAAGATCAGGCCGACGAGGAAGAACACCACGATCGAACCGACGAGGGCACCGATCATCCACGGCAGGAGTGCCTTGTCCTCCTTGCGCTGGATCTGGAACGCCTGCCACAGCTGGGTTCGACGCTCCTTCGACGCCTGCTTGCGTGCGGCCTTCGCCGCGGCCTTCGCTTCCTTGTCGGTCTTGCTGCCCTTCGCCATGTACTCAAGGATACGGCCCCGGTGGTGGCACGTTTACCACCACCGGGGCCGCCTGAGGACCTGCCGCGACGAGCGGCGGGAGGTCAGTTGCCGAAGCGCGCGAGAACGGCGCCGGCTTCCTGGGACGCCGTGCCCTCCTCGGCGAGATGCGCCTGGTCGGCGGGAAGTTCGCGTCCGTGGTGGGCCATCGCCTGCGCGTACAGGCGACCGGCGCGGTACGACGAACGCACCAGCGGACCGGCCATCACACCGGCGAACCCGATCTCGCGGGCGGTCTCGGAGTGATCGACGAACTCCTGCGGCTTGACCCAGCGCTCGACCGGATGGTGGAGCGGGGAGGGCCGCAGGTACTGGGTGATCGTGATGATGTCGCAGCCGGCGTCGTGCAGGTCGTGCAGCGCTTCGGTGACCTCCTCGGGGGTCTCGCCCATGCCGAGGATGAGGTTGGACTTGGTGACCAGTCCGAAGTCGCGGGCCTGCCGGATCACGTCGAGCGACCGCTCGTAGCGGAAGGCCGGACGGATGCGCTTGAAGATCCGCGGCACGGTCTCGACGTTGTGCGCGAGCACCTCGGGACGCGACTCGAAGACCTCCTGCAGCAGGTCGGGCTTGCCGTTGAAGTCGGGGATGAGGTTCTCGACGCCGGTGCCCGGGTTGAGCGCGTGGATCTGCTTCACCGTCTCGGCATACAGCCATGCGCCGCCGTCGGGCAGATCGTCGCGGGCGACGCCGGTGATCGTGGAGTAGCGCAGACCCATCGAGCGGACCGACTCGGCGACACGACGCGGCTCGTCGCGGTCGAGCGCGGCGGGCTTACCGGTGTCGATCTGGCAGAAGTCGCAGCGACGGGTGCACTGCTCGCCACCGATGAGGAATGTCGCCTCGCGGTCTTCCCAGCACTCGTAGATGTTGGGACAACCGGCTTCCTCACAGACCGTGTGCAGACCTTCGCGTCGCACCAGGCCCTTGAGGTCGGTGTACTCCGGGCCCATCTTCGCCCGGGTCTTGATCCAGTTGGGTTTGCGTTCGATCGGCGTCTGCGCGTTTCGGGTCTCGATCCGCAGCAGCTTGCGTCCTTCTGGGGCCACAGTCACGCACTCGATCGTACGCCGCCGGTCCTGCCCGGACCCGGCGGGTGCGACCGACCCTCAGAACCGGTGTGTCGTGAATTCCGGGGTGGTGGTGGGAATTCCGGACGCCCCGACGGCGTGCTCGAAGGTGACCCGCTCGATGTCGCACTCGGTCACGGGGATTCGGCCGTCGAGAGCGGCGATGACGGCCTCGGTGACGGCCGGGATCACGTCGTCGACGGTGACCTCCCGGCCGAGTTCGCCGGTGAGCGACGCGACTCCGGCGTCGCGGATGCCGCACGGGACGATCGAGTCGAACGCGTCGAGAGCCGAATTGCAGTTGAGTGCGAAGCCGTGCATGGCGACACCACGTTGCACCCGGATGCCGATCGCAGCGATCTTGCGTTCGGGGAGCCAGTGCCCGTCGCGCAGCTCGGCGGGAAGCCAGACACCGGAGCGTCCTTCCACGCGGCCGCAGTTCAGGCCCATGTCGGTACAGACGCGGATCAGGCCCTGTTCGATGCGACGCACGTAGCCGACGACGTCGATCGGCTCGGCGAGCTTGACGATGGGGTAGCCCACGAGCTGCCCGGGGCCGTGCCAGGTGATCTTGCCGCCGCGGTCGACGTCGATGACGGGCGTGCCGTCGGTGGGGCGGTCGCCGTCCTCGGTGCGGCGCCCGGCCGTGTAGACGGGCGGGTGTTCGAGCAGGAGCAGGGTGTCGGCGCCGATGCCGTCGGCGCGCTCGTTCGCGAGTTCGCGCTGCCTCTCCCAGGCCTCGAGATAACCGAGGGTTCCGAGACATGCGACGGCGACGGGAGCCGAATCGGAACGGGCGGAAGACGAGGGATCACTCATGTTCCTGAACTCTACGCCGCACCGCAGGGGGAGGGCACCCGCTGTGGCGCGGACGCCGACGGGGGCATCACCGCAGTGGTGATGCCCCCGTCGGAGGTCGTCGGACGGATAGTCCGGATCCGGAAACCTACAGTCCCAGATCGGACTCGAACGCGCCCTCCTCGAGACGATGCTTGATCGTCTTGAGGAAGCGGCCCGCGTCGGCACCGTCGATCAGGCGGTGATCGTAGGTAAGCGGCAGGTAGCACATCGAGCGGACGCCGATGGACTCGTTGCCGGTCTCGTCGATCACCACGACCGGACGCTTGACGATCGCGCCGGTTCCGAGCATCGCGGCCTGCGGCGGCACGAGGATCGGGGTGTCGAACAACGCGCCCTGGCTACCGATGTTGGTGATGGTGAAGGTGCCACCGGCCAGCTCGTCGGGCTTGAGACCACCCTTGCGGGCACGCTCGGCGATGTCGGCGATCGCGCGGGCGAGCTCGGCCAGCGACAGGTCTCCGGCGTTGTGGATCACCGGGGAGAGCAGGCCCTGCTCGGTGTCCACCGCGATGCCGAGGTGCTCGGCCGCGTGGTAGGTGATCTCCTTCTTGCTGTCGTCGAAGGAGGCGTTGACGTTCGGGTGCGCGCGCAGCGCCTCGACGACGGCTTTGGCGAAGAACGGCAGGAAGGTGAGGTTGACGCTCTCGCGCTCGGAGAACGCCTTCTTCGCCTGGGCCCGCAGCTGGGCGATCTTGGTGACGTCGACCTCGAAGGTCTGGGTGAGCTGCGCGGTGGTCTGCAGCGACTCGAGGGTCTTCTTCGCCGTGATCTGGCGGATGCGGTTGATCTTCTGGGTCGTTCCGCGCAGCTTGGCGAGCTCGGGGCGCACACCCGGAGCCGGACTCGCCGGAGCAGCAGACTTCTGCTGCTCGCCACCGGCGGCCTTGCCACCCTCGGCGGCAGCGAGGACGTCCTGCTTGCGGATGCGGCCACCGACACCGGTGCCCTTCACCGTCGACAGGTCGACGCCGTGCTGCGAGGCGAGCTTGCGCACGAGCGGGGTGACGTACGGGGTCGCACCGCTCGGGGTGGACTCCTCCTGAGGCGCGGGCTTCGGGGTCGTCGCCGCGGTCCCGACCGGCTTCGGTGCGGGAGCCGGGGTGGCCTGCTCGACCTTCGGGGCCTGCTGCTGTGCGGCGGGCTTCTGCTCGGCGGGCTTCGGAGTCTCCTGCTTCGGAACCTCCTGCTTCGGCGCGGGCTTCTCCTCGGCGGGAGCGGACTGCTGGGCCGGGGCTTCGCTGCCGATGACGGCGAGCTGTCCACCGACCTCGACGGTCTCGTCCTCCTGAGCGGTGATCTCGGTGAGGATGCCGGCGACCGGGGAGGGGATCTCGGTGTCGACCTTGTCGGTGGAGACCTCGAGGAGCGGTTCGTCCACGGCGACCTCGTCGCCGACGGCCTTGAGCCAGCGGGTGACGGTGCCTTCGGTGACCGACTCGCCCAGTGCCGGCATGGTGACCGGGGTGCCCTCGCCGCTACCACCCGAGGATGCGGGCTGCGCGGGGGCGGACGGAGCCGGAGCGGCCTCCTCGGACGGCTCGGTGGTGGGCTCGGCGGCCGGCGCCGACTCCTCGGCCGGGGCGGACTGCTCGGCGGGAGCGGACTGCTGGGCCGGGGCCTCGCTGCCGATGACGGCGAGCTGTCCACCGACCTCGACGGTCTCGTCCTCCTGAGCGGTGATCTCGGTGAGGATGCCGGCGACCGGGGAGGGGATCTCGGTGTCGACCTTGTCGGTGGAGACCTCGAGGAGCGGTTCGTCCACGGCGACCTCGTCGCCGACGGCCTTGAGCCAGCGGGTGACGGTGCCTTCGGTGACCGACTCGCCCAGTGCCGGCATGGTGACCGGGGTGCCCTCGCCGCTACCACCCGAGGATGCGGGCTGCGCGGGGGCGGACTCCGCGGCGGGCTCCTCCGCGGGAGCCTCTTCGGCCGGTGCCTTTTCGGCGGCGGGTGCGGACTCTTCGCCGGCTTCCTCACCGGCGTCACCGATCACCGCCAGTTCGCCACCGATCTCGACCGTGTCATCCTCCTGGGCGACGATCTTGACCAGCACGCCGGCTGCAGGCGACGGGATCTCGGTGTCGACCTTGTCCGTGGAGACTTCGAGCAAGGGCTCGTCGACTTCGACCGTGTCTCCTTCCTGCTTGAGCCATCGCGTGACAGTTCCCTCGGTGACGCTCTCACCAAGCGCTGGCATCTGGACGGAGAAGGCCATGTCTGTTGACTCCTCGACGGTTGTGTTCGTGTGTGTTGAGTTGTACCGACTCGTGGTCGCCGACCATTGTGTGGTCGTTGACCATTGTGCGCGGGCCAGGAACCCCGTGCCTGCTGGTTCACGTGTTCGGTCGGGCCGATACCGGCGGGGCATGGCCCCTCCCATCCTTGCACCTATCTTTCGGTGATGTTCGGGGAGGGGCGGATCACCTCACACCGGGGTTCCGCTGTTACCGATCACACCGGTCCTCTCCCTCGCCCCGGGGCGGGGCCAGGCGGGGAGAGGACCGGTGCGGAAGATCATCCGTTGGCGGCGATGTCCTCGATCACGGCGAGCATGGTGCGCACGGGCACGCCGGTGCCGCCCTTGCCGACGTAACCGAACGGTCCGCCGGTGTTGAAGGCCGGGCCGGCGACGTCGATGTGCGCCCACTGCACACCCTCGGCGACGAACTCCTTCAGGAAGATGCCGGCCGTGAGCATGCCGCCCCACCGGTGGGGGGAGACGTTCGCGAGGTCGGCCACGCGGGACTCGAGATCACCGCGCAGTTCCTTCGGGAAGGGCATCGCCCAGCCGTTCTCGCCGACCTCCTGGGACAGCGCGGCCACGCGGTCGCGGAACTCGTCGTGACCCATGACGCCCGGCGTCCGGGTGCCGAGGGCGACCATCTGTGCGCCGGTGAGGGTCGCGGTGTCGATGAGGTAGTCGGGATCGTCCTCGCATGCGCGCACGATGGCGTCGGCGAGGATCAGGCGACCCTCGGCGTCGGTGTTGATGACCTCGACGGTGGTTCCACCGTACTGGGTCAGCACGTCGCCCGGACGTTGCGCGGTCGACGACGGCATGTTCTCGGCCATCGGCACGGTCGCGGTGACGTCGGCGGCGACACCGAGCTTCGCGGCGAGCACGACGGTCGCGACGACCGCGGCGGCGCCGGCCATGTCGGAGGTCATCGCCTCCATGCCGGCGGCGGGCTTGATGGAGATGCCGCCGGTGTCGAAGGTGATGCCCTTGCCCACGAGCGCGACCTTCGGGGCCTTGCGCTTCTTCGACGAGTAGGACAGGCGCACGAGACGCGGGGGACGCGACGAGCCCTTGCCGACGCCGACGATGCCGCCGAAGCCCTTCTTCTCGAGCACCTTCTCGTCGAGGATCTCGACCTTCAGACCGGCGGCCTCGCCGAGTGCCTTCGCGCGCTCGGCGAACTCGGCCGGGAACAGGTGGCTCGGCGGGGTGTTCACGAAGTTCCGGGCCGTCGCGACGGCCTCGGCGATCGCGACGGAGCGGGAGAGCGCCGCCTTCGCCGCGCGGTCGCGGGTCGAGGGCACGAGCAGTTCCACCCGCGCGACCGGCTGCGCGTCCTTCTTGGGTGCGGACTTCTCCGACCGGAACTCGGTGTAGGTGTAGGCGCCGAGCGCGAAACCTTCCGCCGCGGCACCGAGGTCGACGGCGGACAGCGTGGTCGCGACCGTCTCCACACCTGTCAGTGCGCGCGCCGCGGTACCGGCGGAGCGGCGGACCTGCTCGGCGTCGATCTTGTCGGCGTCGCCGAGACCGACGGCGAGCACGCTCGCCACGGGCAGGGAGGCAGGCGCCGGCACGCGGGTGAGCTCCTCGCCGCGGCCCTTCGCGCCCACGGCGACCAGGGAGTCGAGCAGTTCGCCGAGAACCGCTTCGTCGATCGGGGCATCGCCCGCGAGGATCTCGGGGGTGCCGTCGGCGGAGGTCACGCCGATCACCAGGACATCGGCTCGTTTGGAAACCGAACCGGCGAGAACGAGTTCGGGAAGATCGGGAGTGGGTGCACTCACAGGGCATCTCCTTGGAGCTTGGTCGGGAACGAGCGAGTCGTTCTCTTGCGGCGTCGTTCGGTGCGAGGGGAATCGCCTCGATGTAATCGACCCTAATGACAACGACGCCCGGCGTCGCTGTCGGACACGGTGGCGGTGGGATAGCGTCGTACGCCATGAGCGACGAGGAACTGAAGCAGGGCCCCATCCACACCGTGCACGTCGAACTCGGTGCGACCTTCGCTCCGTTCGGCGGCTGGGAGATGCCGGTCTCCTACGCAGGGACGGTCGCCGAGCACACGGCCGTGCGCGAGAACGTGGGACTGTTCGACGTCAGCCACCTGGGCAAGGCACTCGTCGCCGGACCGGATGCCGCCCAGTTCCTGAACACCACGCTCAGCAACGACCTCACCCGCATCGGTCCCGGCAAGGCGCAGTACACCCTGTGCTGCACCGAGAACGGCGGTGTCGTCGACGACCTGATCGTCTACCACGTCTCCGACGACGAGCTCTTCCTCGTTCCGAACGCGGCCAACACCGCAGCGGTCGTCGAGGCGCTGACCGCCGCGGCACCGGCCGGCGTCACAGTGACGAACCAGCATCGCGACCACGCGGTGTTCGCCGTCCAGGGGCCGAAGGCCGTCGAGGTCCTCGAGGCGCTCGGCCTGCCCACCGACATCGCCTACATGGGCTTCGCCGACGCCGAGTACGAGGGTGCTCCGGTGCGCGTGTGCCGCAGTGGCTACACCGGTGAACGGGGCTACGAGGTGCTGCCGCGCTGGGACGACGCCGAAGGTGTCTTCCGCGCGCTGCTCGACGCCGTCCGCGCACAGGGCGGTCAGGCCGCCGGTCTCGGCGCCCGCGACACCTTGCGCACCGAGATGGGCTACGCGCTGCACGGGCACGAGCTGTCCGTCGACATCTCGCCGCTCGAAGCGCGGGTCGGCTGGGCCGTGGGCTGGAAGAAGCCGCAGTTCTGGGGTCGCGACGCGCTGGTCCGCGAGAAGGAGGCGGGCCCGGCACGGAAACTGTGGGGCCTGCGGGCGCTCGACCGCGGCGTCCTGCGTCAGGACCTGACCGTGCGTCGCGACGGTGACGAGGTCGGGCGGACCACCTCGGGCACCTTCTCGCCGACCCTCAAGATCGGCATCGCCCTCGCACTCCTCGACACCGCCGCCGGACTCGAACCCGGCGACGAAGTGAGCGTGGACGTGCGCGGACGGTCGCTGCGCGCCGAAGTGGTGGCTCCGCCGTTCGTCGAGGACCACACCAGATAGGGCTTCTGCAGGCGGTTGTACCATTGTCCTCCATGACAGGTGTCCTCGAATTCGCCCGCGTCCAGCATCCTTCACCGAGCTCTGCGGAGCGGCGCCAGGAGGTTCTGTCGAATCCCGGTTTCGGGCAGTACTTCACCGATCACATGGTGTCGATCACCTACACCGGCGGGATCGGTTGGCACGACGCGAAAGTCGAGCCGTACGCCCCGATATCCCTGGACCCGGCCGCGATGGTCCTGCACTACGGGCAGGCGATCTTCGAGGGTCTCAAGGCCTACCGGCAGGCCGACGGCAGCATCGCGTCGTTCCGCGTGACCGCCAATGCCGCGCGCATGAACCGGTCCGCGGAGCGGCTCGCGATGCCGTACCTGCCGCCGGAGCTGTTCGTGAAGGCGATCACCGAGCTGGTCGAGGTCGACAACGAGTGGGTTCCCGCCGCCGGCGGCGAGGATTCGCTCTACCTGCGTCCCTTCGCCTTCGCGACCGAGCCGGCTCTCGGCGTGCGGCCCGCGAAGGAGTACAAGTTCCTCGTCATCGCGTCCCCGGCGGGTGCCTACTTCCCGCGCGGCGTGAAGCCGGTCAACGTGTGGCTCTCCCGCGAGTACGTGCGCGCCTCCCCGGGCGGCACGGGCGCCGCGAAGTTCGCCGGCAACTACGCGGCTTCGCTCGTCGCGCAGGCGCACGCTGCCGAGCAGGGCTGCGACCAGGTGGTCTGGCTCGACGCGATCGAGCGCAAGTACGTCGAGGAGATGGGCGGCATGAACCTGTACTTCGTGTACGGGTCCGGTGCCGACGCGCGTCTGGTCACCCCGGAGCTGTCCGGCTCGCTGCTCCCCGGCATCACCCGCGACTCGCTGCTCACCCTCGCCAAGGACTCCGGTCTCTCGGTCGAGGAGCGACGCATCAGCACCGACGAGTGGCGCGAGAAGGCCGGCAGCGGTGAGATCACCGAGGTATTCGCGTGCGGTACCGCCGCGGTCATCACGCCGGTCGGCAGCGTCAAGGACAAGGACGGCGAGTTCACCATCGCCGACGGCGAGCCCGGCCCCATCACGATGGCCCTGCGCGACACCCTGACCGGCATCCAGCGCGGTACCTTCGCCGACACCCACGGATGGATGACGACGCTGCGCAAGTGACGTAGCCACGAACGCGAAGGGGTGTTGCCGGATTTCCGGCAGCACCCCTTCGTCGTTTCCGGACGCAGTGCGATCTAGAGCAAGGCCGCCGCAGCCACCGCGACGGCAGAGACCGTGCCCTCGGTGACCGCGCCGAGCACGTCGCCGTTCATGCCGCCGAAGCGCGCGACGCAGTGACGGGCGAAAAGCACCGAGGCGACCAGCACCACCGTGACGACGAGCGGTCCCACCCAGAGCGGACCGGGCAGGCACACGAGCGACAGTGCCACCGCGGCCACCGTCCACACCGTGATCGGCACGACACCCTGCGTCCCCGCCACGAGCGAGCCGAAGCCGCTGCCGGGCGCTGCCGGGACACCGCGCCGGCACGCGACGACCACGGCCACACGTCCGGAGAAGACCGCGAACCCGACCGCCCCCCACGCGTCGGTGTCGACGAGCGCACCGAACGAGGCGGCCTGCAGACCGAGGACGACGACGAGCGCCGCCACACCGAAGGGACCCGCGCCGCCGCTGTGCATCACCTCGCGCGCCCGCTCGGGCGGGCCGTAGCAGCCGAGACCGTCGGCGGTGTCACTCAGGCCGTCGACGTGCATTCCGCGGGTGCCGACCGCCAGCACCCCGACACACACCAGGCCCGTCACCAGTGGTGGCGTCCCGACGGCGGAACCGATCAGGCAGAGGGCTGTGGCCGCGGCGGCGAGTACGGCACCGGCGATCGGCGCCGCGGAGATCGCACGTCCGGCGACCGTCCGGTCGATCTCCGTCGGGCCTCGCGCGGGCAGGACCGTCAACCACGACAGGGCCAGCGCGACCCCGCCGAGCCAGGCGCGGATCATCAGTCGGCGTTTGCCGGGACGCTCTCGTCGCGGGTGCTCACGCCCGCTTCGGAGAAGGTGGCCATCTGCGCGAGAATCGCGACCGCACCTTGCAGCACCGGCAGCGCCGTCACGGCTCCCGATCCCTCGCCGAGGCGCATACCGAGGTCGACGATCGGTTCGAGCCGGAGATGACGCAGCGCGATGGTGTGGGCGGGTTCGGCCGACCGGTGACCGGACACCCACCAGCGTGCCGCGCCGGGTGCGAGTTCCTCGGCGACCATCGCAGCAGCGGTGACGACGACGCCGTCGAGGATCACCGGCGTCCGGCGGACCGCGGCCTGCGCGAGGAATCCCGCCACCGCAGCGAAGTCCGCGCCACCGGCGGTGCGCAGCAGGGCGACGGGATTGCGTACGTGGGGCCGCGCCCGCCACATGGCGTCGCGGATCGCGGTGACCTTGCGCATCCACCCCGCGTCGTCGACGCCGGTGCCGCGGCCGACCGCGGCCACGGGTTCGGTGGAGGTGAGGATGGCGATGAGAACGGTTGCAGGAGTGGTGTTCCCGATCCCCATATCGCCCGCGACGAGGAGATCGGCGCCTTCGTCGACCTCGCGGTCGGCGAGCGCACGGCCGGCCTCGATCGCGCGGACCGTCTCGTCGTGCGTGAGCGCGTCCTCGCGGTCGATGCTGCCGCTCGAGTGACGGATCTTGAACTCGGACACCTCGGGGGAGGTGTCGCTCTCGACTGCCATGTCGACGACCCGCACTCCTGCGCCCGCGGCGGCGGCGAGCACGTTCACGGCGGCGCCACCCGCGGACAGGTTCGCCACCATCTGCGCGGTGACCTCCGGCGGATAGGCCGAGACCCCGTTGCGCGCGACGCCGTGGTCACCTGCGAAGACCACGACCCGCGGTCGGCGGAAGGGATGGGGCGGGACCTCGCCCTGACAGGCGGCGACCCAGCACCCGAGTTCCTCGAGCCGTCCGAGTGAGCGGGCGGGTTTCGTCAGATCCCGCTGGCGTTCCTCGGCGGCGACGCGTGCTTCGAGATCGGGTGGGTCGACGCGCGGGAACTCGACGTCGGCGGGGGAATCGGAACCGCTGGTCACAGGTCACCTCTCGGACGGATCTTCACGCGAGAACGCTATCAACCGCCCGCTCTGGCAGAAATCCGATGCTATGCGTCATCACTGCCACTTCTCGGCGATCGGATTCGGTCGGAGGATCGAGACATGATCGAACTCACAGTCACCGTCCTGGTCCTGTCCACCCTGATCATCGGTCTCGAGGTGCTCCGCCGGCGGACCGCTACCGCGCCGGCCTGGGTCCGGCGCGCGCCCTGGCGACTCCACTGGGAGCGCCCCGCACGGACGACTCGGCCGCGGCACCGCATGTCGCAGGACGTGCAGGCCGCGGCCGAGATCCGGAGCTACCGCCGGTGGTGTGCGGGGCGCCTCACAACTGAGGTCGCCGGGAGGTCAGACGGCGTCCCCCGGGCCGACCCGGGGGAGCGGTGCACGCAGCTTCTTGATCTGGGAGGCGCGCACGAAGGCGTACCAGCCGAGGCCGAAGCCACCGTCGGTCGAATCGGGGAAGCGCTCGCGCACCTTCTTGTTGACCATTCGCCCGAGATAGATGCCCTCGATGATCATCAGGAACATCATCACGAACATCGCGAGCGTGACGTACTGCTGCACCACCGGCCCGAGGAACATCGACATGATGAGCACGAGCGCGAGCGGCATGAACAGGCCGACGAGATTGCGCCGGCTGTCGACGATGTCGCGCACGTAGGCGCGCACTGGGCCGCGGTCGCGGGGGAGCAGGTACTTCTCCTCGCCCGCGAGCATCCGGTTGCGACGCTCGGACGCGTCGGCGCGACGCTGCGCGGCGGCCGCCTTGCGCTCCTCCTTGCTCTGCGACTTGCGCGCGGCCTTGCGGCGCTCGCGGGCTTCCTTCGCAGTCAGTGGAGCGGGGGCGACGGGACCGCGACGACGGTTCTCGGCGTCGCGCCGTTTGGGCGTCGGACGCCCCTTACCGGTCGTCGTCTTCGCGGACGCGGAATCGTCGGGAGTCGCGGCCGGGGAGTCCTCGGTCGCAGGAACCTGGTGATCGGCGGAGTCGTCGGAACCACCGCGGCGTAGCAACTTCACACCACCAGGCTATGGGATAGTGGAGAGAAGCGGGAAATTCCGCACGCCATACCACGCTCGGCGCAACTCGTCCACGAGGAATAGATTCCGGCGCGGTACCGTTGAACCATCGGGTTTCGACACGAACGACAGGGAGCGCCCATGACTGTGCAGCAAGAGACCGATACTCACGGCGTCATCCTGACCGAGGCCGCCGCTGCGAAGGCGAAGGCACTGCTCGATCAGGAGGGCCGCGACGACCTCGCACTGCGTATCGCCGTGCAGCCCGGAGGCTGTGCCGGTCTGCGGTACCAGCTGTTCTTCGACGACCGCACGCTGGACGGCGACCTCACGAAAGAATTCGCCGGTGTGACGCTCGCCGTCGACCGGATGAGCGCGCCGTACGTCGAGGGTGCGTCGATCGACTTCGTCGACACCATCGAGAAGCAGGGCTTCACCATCGACAACCCGAATGCCACGGGGTCGTGCGCCTGCGGCGACTCGTTCAACTGAACCGAGAACGCACCTCGGAACCCCGGCGCTTCACGGCGCCGGGGTTCCGTCGTTTCCGCGGTAGTACCGTGGGACCGCTCCGGCTCTCCGTGTGAGCAGCCACACCATCGACATCCGCGGAAAGGCTCAGCCACGTGACCATCGCCGTGACCGGCTCCATCGCCACCGACCACCTCATGCGCTTTCCCGGCCGGTTCGCCGAGCAGCTGCTCGCCGACCAGCTCGCGCACATCTCCCTGAGCTTCCTCGTCGACGACCTCGTCGTCCGGCGCGGCGGAGTGGGCGGCAACATCGCCTTCGCGATGGGTGTCCTGGGCGGAACGCCGGTGCTCGTCGGCGCCGTCGGCGCCGACTTCACCGAGTACCGCACCTGGCTCGAGGACCACGGGGTCGACTGCTCGTCGGTGCGGATCTCGCAGACCGCCCACACCGCCCGCTTCGTGTGCACTACCGACCTGGACATGGCGCAGATCGCCTCGTTCTACCCCGGTGCGATGTCCGAGGCCCGCGAGATCTCCATCGCCGACGTGGTGAGCAAGCACAGCGTCGACCTCGTGCTCGTCGGCGCCAACGATCCCGACGCGATGATCCGGCACACCGAGGAGTGCCGCCGGCTCGGCGTCCCGTTCGTCGCCGACCCGTCCCAGCAGCTCGCCCGCCTGGACGGGCAGCAGGCCGAGCAGCTCATCGACGGCGCCGAGTACCTGTTCACCAACGAGTACGAGTGGGGACTGCTGCTGCAGAAGACCGGTCTCACCGAGGACGAGGTGCAGGCGAAGGTCGGCATGCGCATCACCACCCTCGGCGGTGACGGCGCGACGATCGTCGACCGCGACGGCAACCAGGTGCAGGTCGGTGTGGTGCCCGAGCGCGCAAAGGTCGACCCCACCGGTGTGGGCGACGCCTTCCGCGCCGGCTTCCTGCTCGGACACCGCTCCGGTCTGAGCATCGAACGGGCCGCGCAGCTGGGCTCGCTGGTCGCGGTGCACGTCCTCGAGACCACCGGCACGCAGGAGTGGAACTTCGACCGCACCGACGCCCTCAAGCGTCTCGCCGACGCCTACGGCACCGCCGCCGCCGACGAGATCGGCGCGATTCTCGGCGCCTGAGCGGCGGAACACCCGATCCTGGAAACGCGACGGCCGCGAACATCCCTGGGGATGTTCGCGGCCGTCGCGTACGGGTCGGGTGATCAGATCTCGACCGGGTAGGCCGGCTCCTGGATCTGCGGCACGATGCGCTTCTCCACGAAGATGCCGTGCCAGACCATGAAGCACAGCACCGTCCACAGACGACGGCTGTGATCGATCGGGCCGGTCCGGTGCTCGTCGAGCATCTTCGCCACCGCGCCCTTGTCGAGCAGGTGATCGGTCTGCGACTCGGCGATCACCTCGTGCGCCCAGTCGAACAGCTCCGTGCCGGCCAGCCAGTGCCGCAGCGGCACCGGGAAGCCCAGCTTCGCGCGGTGCAGCACGTGTGGCGGGACGATGCCCTCCAGCGCCTGCCGCAGCGCATACTTCGTCGTCTGTTTCGTGATCTTCTGGTCCAGCGGAACCTGCGACGCCACCCGGAACACCTCGGAGTCCAGGAACGGCACGCGCAGCTCGAGCGAGTTGGCCATCGTCATCTTGTCGGCCTTGACGAGGATGTCGCCGCGCAGCCACGTGAACAGGTCGAGATGCTGCATCCGTGCCACCGGATCCCAGCCGGCAGACTGCGCGTAGATCGGGGCGGTGACGTCCTGGTGCGTCCATTCCGGACGGAAGTCGCGCAGCACCGAGCGCAGCTGCGCGTCGTTGAAGCTGCGGGCGTTGCCGTAGTAGCGCTCCTCGAGCGTCATCGAGCCACGGTGCAGCAGGCTCTTGCCTCGGGTGCCCTCGGGGATGTGCTCCGAAAGCTTCCCGGCAGCCCGGCGCAGCGCCGGCGGCAGGAACTCGAACGGACGCAGCGACAGCGGCTCGCGGTAGATCGTGTAACCGCCGAACAGCTCGTCGGCGCCCTCACCCGACAGCACGACCTTGACGTGCTTGCGGGCCTCCCGGGCGATGAACCACAGCGGCACGAGCGCCGGGTCGGCCACAGGGTCGTCGAGGTACCAGATGATCTCGGGGATAGCCGCGGCGAACTCGCTGGGGGAGACCACCCGCACCACGTGCCGGGCACCGATCGCGGCCGCCGACTCTGCGGCGACGTCGACCTCGGAGTAACCCTCCCGCTCGAAACCCGCGGTGAAGGTGATGAGCTTCGGGTTGTGGCGCATCGCCAGCGCGGCGATGGCCGTCGAATCGATGCCACCCGAGAGGAACGACCCGACGGTCACGTCGGCGCGCATGTGCTTGGCCACCGAGTCCTCGAGGGCCTCGGCGATCTCGCGGTAACGATCCTGTTCGCGGCCCGCCGCGAACGGCCGGACCGGGAAGGTGGGATGGAAGTATCGCGTGATCTCCGGCTCGGCGCCGGGCGTGATACGCGCGTAGCAGCCCGACTCGAGGCGGCGGATCCGCCGGTGCAGCGTCTCGGGCTCGGGAACGTACTGCAGCACCGTGTAGTGCTCGATCGCACGAGGATCGAGCTCGGTGTCGATGCCGATCACGTCGGCGAGCTCCAGCAGACTCTTCTTCTCGCTGCCGAAGGCGGTACCGCCGGTGCCGGTCGCGAGGAACAGCGGCTTGATGCCGAACGGGTCGCGGGCGACGAACAGCTCGCGGGTGTGCGTGTCCCAGATCGCGAAGGCGAACATACCCCGCAGGCGCTGGACCGCGCGCACTCCCCAGTGGTGGTAGGCCGCGACGATCGCCTCGCTGTCGCCCTCGGTCGCGAAGGAGGTACCGAACGTCTCGGTGAGCTCCTTGCGCAGTTCGAGATAGTTGTAGATCTCACCGTTGAAGGTCAGCGCGTAGCGGTCGGGCTGCTCCGGCGGGCCCCAGCGCAGCGGCTGGTGCGAGTGCGCGATGTCGATGATCGACAACCGGTTGAATCCGAAGACGAGGTCGGCGTCGTGCCAGGTGCCGTGCTCGTCGGGGCCGCGATGGCGCAGGCAGTGCATCGCGGAGTCCACCTTCGCGACGGCGTCGTCGCTGGTGCCGTCAGTGGTCAGAAACCCGAGCAATCCGCACACGCGTGGGTTACCTCATTCCGGTCGGGGGTGTCGCGAAGAACCCCGGTGGGTGCCCAGCGCGGGACACCGCACCGCGCATGACACCGGGAACTACCACTCGGGGTCCGGCGTTGGTTCTACCGAAGTATGCCGCAGACGGTCGACATCGGGCAGCCGCGCCCGGACGCCACCGACGATCACTCGCCCGACAGGAGAAAACCGACGTCACGAGCCGGGTCTTCCGGTCGAAACGCCCAGTCCGACACTTTCTTCGTGCCCCGGCGATGGATAGCGCCCGGGTTTGGTCTACGCTGCGTAGTAATTGGGCCGGCCCTCCGGGTGTGCCCTAGTGGAATTGCGGCGATCAGGAAGGCGTGAACGTGGCGCAAGGTCGGATCCTTCGGCGGTTCGGGCTCGCAGCATCACTCGGCATTGCAGCCTTGGTGCTGACCGGGTGCTCGAGCGAAGAAATCCTTCGTTTCGGCTGGCCGGAGGGCATCACTCCTCAGGCCGAGCGTATGCGTGAACTGTGGACGTGGTCGGTTGTCGCCGCCCTCGTCATGGGAATTCTCGTGTGGGCACTCACCTTCTGGGTGATCATTGCCTACCGGCGTCGGAAGGACGATCCGGAGTTCCCGCGTCAGACGGCATACAACGTGCCGCTCGAGCTGGCCTACACCGCGGCGCCGTTCGTCGCCGTGTGTGTCCTCTTCTACTTCACGGTCGTGGTGCAGAACTACGTCCTGGAGAAGGAAGACAACCCGAACGTCGTGGTCGACGTGACGGCGTTCCAGTGGAACTGGAAGTTCGGCTACCGGACGATCGATCTGCAGGACGGCACGGCCCCTTACAACGGTATCGACGAGGTCGCCGAGGCGGCAGTCGCACAGGAGCCGTTCGACCCGTCCACCGCGCACGGTGAATCGGGTGAGGAGCACGAGGCTCCGGGAGCGATCCACGGCAAGCCCGCCGAGGACCTGTCCTACCTGCACTACGACAAGATCGAGACGATCGGCACCAGCGAAGAGATTCCGGTGCTCGTTCTTCCCACCGGGAAGCGCATCGAGTTCCAGCTGGCGTCCTCCGACGTCATCCACGCCTTCTGGGTGCCGGAGTTCCTGTTCAAGCGCGACGTGAACCCGAACCCGCGTGAGAACAACTCCGATCCGGTCTTCCAGATCTCCGAGATCGAGCGTGAGGGCGCGTTCGTCGGCCGCTGCGCCGAGATGTGCGGCACCTACCACGCGATGATGAACTTCGAGGTCCGCGCGGTCAGCCCGGAGGACTTCGCCCGGTACATCGAGCTCCGCAAGCCGGTCGAGGACGGCGGCGAAGGCCTGTCGAACGCTCGTGCGCTCGAAGCCATCGGCCAGAGCCCGATCGCGACCTCGACGACTCCGTTCAAGACCGACCGCACGGATCGGTCGGCGACCGTCGCCGCAGGCGAGTGACGGCCACCCCCTCCGACAAGGACAAGTGCTGATATGAAGATCGAAGCCAAGCTCTTCGAGGTCGTGACGGTGTTCTTCGTGCTCGTCGCCATCGTGTACGGCGTGTTCACCGGGCTCTCGGACAAGGGCATCGAATGGGCCGGCCTCACGGCCATCGTCCTCTCCGCCGGTCTGACCCTGATCGTCGGAACGTACTTCCGCTTCGTTGCTCGTCGTCTCGACACCCGTCCCGAGGACTACGAGGACGCCGAGATCAGCGACGGTGCGGGCGACCTCGGTTTCTTCAGTGCGGGTAGCTATTGGCCGATCCTGCTCGCCGGCGCAGCAGCGTTCGCCGCCGTCGCACTGGCCTTCTACCAGCCGTGGATGATCGTCCTCGCGGTCGCGCTCATCATCGCGGCAGCAGCCGGCCTGGTGTTCGAGTACCACATCGGACCCGAGAAGCACTGAGCCGGTACCCTCGACCACACGGGCGCCGCACCTTCGGGTGCGGCGCCTGCGTCGTTTCCGTCGTCGTTCTCGAGGTTCAGTTCTTCAGGGAGCCCGACGCGTGGTGAGGACGACCCTCGCGGTCGCTGCGACCGTACGATTCGGATCGTCGGTCAGAGCCTCGAGCGCGTCGTCGGCGGCCGACCCGGGGATCTCCGCGAGTGCCTGCGTGAGACGTAGCCGGACACCGGCATCGTCCGAGCCGCCGAGCGCGTGCTGCAGCAACCGCACGATCTCGGCGGACGACAGCGGCCGATCTGCGAGCAGGCCGAGTACCTCGGCGGCCTCGACGTCCGACCGGCCCTCCACGATCATCTCTACGAGCACGGGGACGGCCACGTCCACCCCTCGCGCCCCGAGCGTCAGAGCCGCCGTGGAACGTGCTTTGGGATCGGTGTCGTCGAGGGTCCCCTCCAGGAGCCTCGTCGATTCGGGCACACGGAGTTCCGCGAGTGTCGCGATCGCCCGTCGCCGCACCGGCACCTCGTCGGAGTGAAGGCCCTCCGCGAGTGCCGGCAGCGCAGCGTCGAATGCCTCCGCTGCTCGGGCGAGCGACCAGCGCAGCGCGCCGGCGACGAACGGATCCTCCTCCGACAGCGCCGCCCGGACCAGCGCTGCGACCGGCAGCGTCGTGTCCTCGTCCTGGGACAGGATCGCCTGCTGGCGGCGGGAGCCGGAATCGGATTCGAACGCGCGCAACAGCGCGACGAGGCGCAGGACGTCGTCCCAACCGCTGGGGGAGGCCGAGTCGACGCCTTCGAGACGAGCGAGGAGTTCGGTCTCGGCGGCGATCCGTCCGCGCGTGTGCCGAATCAGCTCCTGCACCAGATCCGCCGGAGCGAAATCCGGTTCCCCCAGCGCACGTCCGACCTCGTTCAGCGACAGGCCGAGACTCCGGAGACTCTCCACGTGGAAGAGCCTCCTGAGGTCGTCCTCGGTGTACTCGCGGTAGCCGCCCGAGGTACGGCCAGTCGGCGTCACCAGCCCCAGGCGGTCGTAGTGCCGCAGCATGCGGCTGCTGACACCGGAGCGCCGCGAGACCTCACCGATCAGCACCGGCTCACTCCCGGATACCGTCCGCGCCGAGTGCGGCGACGCGTTTCGCCGACTCCACAGAGAGGACGAACGCGCTGTCGGGGTCGACGCGGATCCGTTCGGTGGCCTCCGCGTGAGCGCGGACGCGCGGGTCGGGGCTGTTCATCGCCGTGTCCAGGACCGGCGCCGCGGCCTCGTCGAGTGCCGCGAGAGCGCGACCGAGGCTCAGTTGTAGGTCGCGGTCGCCGCGGCCCAGTTCGGCGCCGAGAGCCGCAGCGAGGCCGCTTTCCGAGCCCGGTGGCACGAGAGCGACCGCCGCGCGCCACGCGCTGCGTGCCACCTCGTCGTGCTCGTCGTGGAGCATCCCCGAAACCTTCGGCCATGCGACGGGATCGCCGATCTTCGACAACGTGTGCAGGGCCTGACTGCGTGCCTGCGAGACATCCGAACCGAGCTCGGCGAGCAGACGCGGCACGGTCACCCCGGCCGGCAGACGGCACAGCGCCCAGGTCAGCATGTCGCGGACGAAGAAGTCCGGCTCCACCGCGCACCGGTCGACGAGAGCGGTCACCGTTTCGGGATCGGGTGCGGTACCCGACTCGAGTGCGGCGCGCAGACGCACGGAGGCGTCGTCGGCGGACAGGGCCTCGACGAGGCGGGTGGACAGGGCCTCGACGAGGCGGGTGGACAGGGCCTCGACGAGGCGGGTGGACGGGTCCTGATGTGTGCGCATGGGAGGCACCTCCTTCACGACCCATTCGAGCGCTTGTCACAGTGTCAAGGTCAAGACGTACGCTCCGGACGATATCCGGTGGGGGATGGGAGAACCCCCGAACGACGAACGGGGCCCCGGACCGTGATGGTCCGGGGCCCCGTTACGAGCCGCTGATGCGGATCAGTGCTGCGACTTGTCGGGCAGCTGGGCTGCGCCGTCTCCGTTGCCGTGGACGCGCTCCTGGTACTCGCGGAGCGTGTTCCGCAGCTCGAGCTCGGCCTCGTGGTGGGCGGCCTCGAGAGCGGCGGCCTCGTCGGCCGGGTCCGCGCTCCACCAGCTGCCGGAGCCGGGCTTGCCGGCGGTGCCGAGCTTGTTCATCCGCTTCGGAACCGGGGCGGCCTGGTACTCCAGCGGGATCGGGTGGCCGTGCTCGTCCACCGGGCCGAGCGGCTGGTGGATCTCGATGTACTCGCCGGTCGGCAGGCGACGGACGATGCCCGTCTCGATGCCGTGCTCGAGCACCTGACGGTCGCTGCGCTGCAGACCCAGGCAGAACCGGTACGCGATGTAGTAGGCGAGCGGCGGGAGCAGGACGAGACCGATGCGGCCCATCCAGGTCGTCGCGTTGATCGAGATGTCGAACTTGTACGCGATGATGTCGTTGATACACATGATCGTGGCGACGGCGTAGAACGCCAGGGCCATGAACCCGATGCCGGTGCGGACCGGCACGTCGCGCGGACGCTGCAGCAGGTTGTGGTGTGCGTCGTCCTTCGTGAACTTCTTCTCGATCCACGGGTAGACCGTGAGCACAACGAACACCAGGCCCATGATCAGCGCGATCCAGAACGGCTGCGGGATCGTGTACCGGCCGAACAGGTACAGCTCCCAGGCGGGCCAGATACGGGCCATGCCGTCCGTCCACATCATGTAGATGTCGGGCTGCGAGCCGGCGGATACCTGCGACGGGTTGTACGGGCCGATGTTCCAGACCGGGTTGATCTGCAGCAGGCCGGACATCAGGGCGAGCACCGCGAAGGTCATCGCGAAGAAAGCACCCGACTTGACGGCGAAGACCGGGAGGATACGAACGCCGACGACGTTCTGCTCCGTGCGGCCGGGGCCGGGGAACTGCGTGTGCTTCTGGTACCAGACCAGCGCGAGGTGCGCGGCGATCAGGGCCAGGATGATGCCCGGGACGAGCAGCACGTGCAGGACGTAGAAGCGCGGGATGATCAGCTCACCCGGGAAGTCGCCACCGAAGATCGCCCAGTGCATCCACGAACCGATGATCGGGATCGAGAGCGTGATGCCCGAGAACGCGGCGCGGAGGCCGGTGCCCGAGAGCAGGTCGTCGGGGAGGGAGTAACCGAAGAAGCCTTCGAACATCGCCAGGATGAGCAGCAGCGAGCCGATCACCCAGTTGGCCTCACGCGGACGCCGGAACGCACCGGTGAAGAACACGCGCAGCAGGTGGACGACGATCGACGCTGCGAACATCAGTGCTGCCCAGTGGTGGATCTGTCGCACGAACAGACCACCGCGGACCTCGAAGGAGAGGTTCAGGGTCGTCTCGTAGGCGCGGGACATACCCACACCGCGCAGCGGCGTGTAGACGCCCTCGTAGATGACGTGCGCCATCGAGGGGTCGAAGAACAGGGTGAGGAAGATACCCGAGATCAACAGGATGACGAAGCTGTAGAGCGCGATCTCACCCAGGAGGAAGGACCAGTGGGTGGGGAACACCTTGTTGATCTGGCGGCGGATGCCCGCGGACAGGTGGTAGCGAGAATCGAGATTCTCGCCGATCTGTGCGGCGCGGGACGGGGTTGCAGTACTCACGGGCGACGCTCCCAGAATGCCGGGCCGAGTGCCTCGATGAAGTCACCGTTGGCGACCAGGAAGCCCTCTTCGTTCACTGTAATCGGAAGCTGCGGCAGTGCGCGAGCAGCGGGACCGAAAATCGGCTTGCCGTACTCCAGCGCATCGAACTGCGACTGGTGGCACGGGCACAGGATGCGGTGCGTCTGCTGCTCGTAGAGCGAGGTCGGGCAGCCGAGGTGCGTGCAGATCTTCGAGTACGCGAAGTAGTCGCCGTAGTTGAAGCTCTCCTGGCCCTTGCGCTTGACGACACGCTCGGTGTCCTCGGTGCGCAGGCGGATGAGCATGACGGCGTTGCGGATGCCGCGCAGGCTCTGCAGCAGAGCGTGGTCGTCACCGCGATCGGACTCGCGGAACGGGAACACCGTCTCCATACCGCCGGCGTCGAGGTCCTCCGGGCGCACCAGGACGATGTCCTGGGGGCGACCGGTGTCGCGACGCAGGTAGATGGTCTCGCCGGGGTAGCGCGGAGTCCAGCCCGACACCCACAGCGACGACTGGTCACCCTCGGCCCACGGATTCTTGATCAGGCCGCCGAGCGGCATGATCAGACCGAGGCCGAGCGCGCCACCACCGAAGATCGCGGTGCGCTTGATCAGCTTACGGCGCGGCAGGGTGGACGTCTCGAGCGAGTCGGAGAGCTCGGCGACGATCGTCTTGCGATCGACCTCGGGCGAGCCGCCGTCGTGCCGATCCTGGATCGACACCTCCTCGGGGATGAACTTCTTGGTGAACTGCACCGCGCCCACGCCGATGCCGAGGATGGACAGACCCAGGGTCAGTCCGAGCATCGGGGTATAGAGGCTGTACCAGCCGTAGTTCTCGTCGCCGATGCCCTGGTACTCCCACGGCCAGAACAGGTAGATCGCGATGAACGCGACACCCGCGATGCCCGCGAGGGCGAACCAGAATGCGACGTTGCGCTCGGCCCGCTTCTCGGCACGCGTGCCTTCGACGGGCCAGCGATCCTTGCGGAACGCGACGTCGACGCCGTCGAGGTTCGTGCCGAGCGTGACGAGATCGTCCCGGCTCATCCGGTCGAGATCTTCGACCGTGTGCTTGTTCGGCGTTTCGCCGCCACTCATGACCTTGCTCCGATCCACAGTGCAGCGCCGACGACGGCGACCATGCCGACGACCCACATGGTCGGCCCTTCGGCACCGGGGCCGAAGCCGCCGAGCCCGTAGCCACCCGGGTCTCTCGTCTCACTGGCGGACTTGATGTACGCGATGATGTCCTTCTTCTCCTCGACCGTCAGCTGACGATCGGAGAACTTCGGCATGTTCTGGGGGCCGGTGAGCATCGCGGTGTAGATCTGCTGCTCGTTGGCCGGATCCAGGTTCGGTGCGAACTTGCCGGACGAGAGCGCGCCGCCGCGTCCGGTGAAGTTGTGGCAGGACGCGCAGTTCTGGCGGAAGAGCTCCGAACCGCGTCCGATGTCGTTGCCGCGCAGTGACGACTGGGCGATCTCGCCGTTCTCGTCGCGGATGACCGTCGGGCCTCCACCGTTGGCCTGGATGTACGCGCCGAGCGCGTCGGTCTGCGCAGCGTCGAACTTCGGGTCCTTGCGGAGGGCCTGGGCCTCGTTGCGCATCATCGGCATGCGGCCCGAGGAGACCTGGAAGTAGACGGCGGCCTCGCCGACACCGATGAGGCTGGGACCGCGGTCCTGGACGCCCTGAAGATTGACACCGTGGCAGGTCACGCAGGAGGTCTCGTAGAGCTGCTGACCCTCGCGGATCAGAGCGCTCTGGTCGTCCTGCGCTGTAGCCACCTGCGGGGCAGGTGTCAGCGCGGAGGCGATGAAGCCTGCGCTGAGGAGACCGAGCGCAAGGACCAACGCTCCGGTGACGCGCCGGCGCATCTTGCGCTGGCGGCGGGACTTCGCAGCATCGGCTGCAGAGGATCGACCGGGCATGTCACCCTCGGAGGCGAGAGGTGGGGATGAACTCATCTGTATCCCTTTTTTTATGTCGGGACGGACTGGACGTCAGGGGGCTGCCTGGGCGTTCAGCTGGCTAACGGATGAAATAAATCGTGGCAAACAGCGCGATCCAAACGATGTCGACGAAGTGCCAGTAATACGAAACGACGATGGCCGCAGTGGCCTGTGCAGGCGTGAACTTGCTGACCTTCGTGCGGAACAGCAGGAACACGAATGCGATGAGGCCGCCGATGACGTGCAGGCCGTGGAAACCGGTGGTCATGTAGAACACCGAGCCGTACACGCTGCCGGGGATGGTCGTGCCGTCCTTCACCAGGGTGATGTACTCGTAGCCCTGACCGAGCACGAAGAAGGTGCCCATGCCGAGGGTGATGATGTACCACCGTCGCAGGCCGAAGACGTCGCCGCGCTCGGCGGCGAAGACGCCCAGCTGGCAGGTGAAGGAAGAAGCGATCAGCACCATGGTGATCGGTACCGCCAACCACAGGTTCAAGTGGGTGGGCGGGGGCGGCCACATGCCCTCCGGGGCCTGTGCCCGTGCCACGAAGTACATGGCGAAGAGCCCTGCGAAAAACATGAGCTCACTGGACAACCACACGATGGTGCCGACGCTGACCAGGTTGGGCCGGTTCAACGAGTGCACGCGCTGTGTGATTGCAGATCCTGAAGTCCCTACTGCGCTCGTCACGCTGGCTAGTATGACCCGTCGTAGTACGTCTTGGGCAATCGGGGCCGAAATCGGCGCGTCCGTGCAGGTCCCGGACCTGTATTTCTCCAGGTGGGCACTCGGTGGCGGGTGCTCGGAGGGGTGCCACACGGGACATTTCGGAGGGTCGCGGAGGTCACGTGCGATCGTGGTGACATGAGTACCGGAAAGGGTGTTCGGGGGTGGCTGCGGTCCCTGATCGGTCGGCGCAGCGAACCGCTCGACGCGAACCGGCCCGATCTGGTCGTGGTCGTCTCGTCCTTCGACGACGCGGAGGCGTGTTCGACGGCGCTCGAGCGTGCCGCCGAGGCGACACCTGTGTGGCAGGCCGAGGACGAGGCGGTTCTGCGGCACCACCTCGCCCTGCCCGCCGACAGGGTGGACCGGGCGGCGGAACTGGCCGGGCAGGACGGCTACGTCGTGGCCGGGACCGGCGGCGGGAACGTCCCAGCCGCGGCCGTCGCGGGCGCCTCGGTGATCCTGCAGCGCGTGCAGGTCCTCGATGCACTGCACTGTGCGCAGGAGAAGTCGCGCATGGCCTCGCTCGCCCAGCGGCTCGGTGGAACGGGCCTGGGATGGGACGCTCTGCAACCGCAGGATTCCGCTGGCTAAGCTGACCGGTCGGAGGGCACGCCGGTGCCCGGTGAGGAGCGAGATGCGGCGAGGGCAGGTGCGATGAACGCGACGCGAGACGCGGACGAGGTGACGCAGAACTGGCCCTCCGTCCTGGGAGTGCTCACGGCCGGGCAGAACCTGTCCGCAGCGGAGGCGCGATGGGCGATGAGCGAGATCTTCTCCGACAACGCCACTCCCGCTCAGATCGCGGCCTTCGGTGTCGCTCTGAAGATGAAGGGCGAGACACCCGAGGAGGTGCGGGCACTCGCCGACACGATGCTCGACTACGCCCGGTTGGTCCCGGTCGACGGTGACGTGGTCGACGTCGTGGGCACCGGTGGCGACCGGGCGAACACCGTCAACATCTCCACGATGGCCTCGCTGGTCGTCGCCGCAGCGGGTATTCGCGTGGTCAAACACGGCAACCGCGCCGCCTCGTCCAAGAGCGGCGGCGCCGACGTGCTCGAAGCGCTCGGAGTGCACATCGATCTCGGACCCGACGAGGTGGCCCGCTCGGTCGCCGAGGCCGGGATCGGATTCTGCTTCGCGCCGGTCTACCACCCGGCGCTGCGTTTCGCGGCCGCACCGCGCAAGCAGATCGGCATCCCGACGGTCTTCAACGTCCTCGGCCCGCTCACCAATCCGGCCCGCCCGAGCGCCGGCCTGATCGGGTGCGCCTTCGAACCGCTCGTCCCGACCGTCGCCGGTGTGCTCGCGCAGCGCGGCAATTCGGCGCTCGTCGTCCGAGGCGACGACGGTCTCGACGAACTGACCACCTCCACGACCTCGCGCGTGCACGTCGTCCACGGCGGCGAGGTCCGGGTCGTGACGCTCGATCCGCGCGATCTCGGTATCGAACGGGTTCCGCTCGAGGCACTCCGCGGAGGCGACGCCACGGAGAACGCGGCGATCGCGCGGGCGATGCTGGCGGGGGAGACAGGGCCGGTGCGCGATGCCGTGCTCCTCAACGCCGCCGGGGCAATCGCGGCTTTCCGGGGCGTCGACGGCGTTCTCGAGGATGCCCTCACGGCCGGGCTCGAGACGGCGGCAGAAGCGATCGACAGCGGCCGGGCCACGGCCGTCCTGGAGCAGTGGGCCGAGGTCACCACGCGGCTGGGTGCCGGTTCCGGACAGAAATGACCGGAGAAGAGTAAGGACACACGAACGACGGGCCCGCACTGCATCGGTGCGGGCCCGGCGGTCGTCGGTGGTGCTGCGGGGTGTCAGTTCCCGATCGAGAAACCGGCCTCGACGTCGGCGCTCGAGTACGACTGGAACGCGATGTGGGTGACGGTCTTCGTCACGCCGTCGATCTTGTTGATGCCCCGGGTGACGACCTCCGCGATCTTCTCGTGGTCGCGGACCCGGACCACGGCCACGAGGTCGACGTCGCCCGCGCAGGAGTACACCGTGTCGACACCGTCGAGGTCGGCCACCGCTTGCGCGGTCTCGGGGATACGGTTCGCCTCGGCATCGATCAGGACGATCGCGTTGATCATGTGGTCTCCTTCAACCTTCCTCGGGGATTGCATCAGCCTAAGCGGTGCGGGTCGTCGGCGGAGAGGAGCCTGCGGACCGCGCGGGCGTCGCGGGCGAGCTCGGCCCACGTGCTCCACCGGCCCGCACCCCGTGTCGGTTCGCACCAGCCCTCGCTCGCCCGGACGATGCGGATGCCCTCGCCGTCGAGCCATCGTGCGACCAGACCGATCTCCTCCGGGGACGCGCCCCGGAGCGGGCCGGGTGACGGCCGCACCGTCTCGGCCGCGGCGACGATCGCCTCGACGACGGGCATCGGGCGCACACCGCGCGGTGCCACTCCGGCGGACGCGAGACGACCGGCGCGCACGACGGCGAACTCCCACCCGCCCTCGGCCCGCGGTCGCGCGGCGACGAGTTCGTCGACGGCCGCCAGTGCCGCGAGGCGTTGCGTGCGCCGCAGCGCGACGAGGGCGGCGGCGAGGCGGTCGCGCAGGCGGGCGGCGTTCTCGAACAGCTGGTCGCGCACGAGGGCGTCGAGTCGCTGCTGCGCCGATTCGACGGCGTCGTCGGCGGTTCCGCGGACGACCGCGCGCGCACGCTCGACCTGGGCTGCGTAGGCGGAGGCGTCCTGGACCCCGAAGGCGGCTGCGGCGCAGCCCCCGACCGCGACGGGCGGGCAGCGGTCGCCGTGGCGGGCCGTACGGCCGATCCTGCGCGTGCACGTGCGCAGACCGCACATCTCCGCGAGCAGTGCCGCGACATCCGCGGCGTCGGCGCGCACCGAGAACGGGCCGACCGAGTCGGGTCCGGGGGTGCGGCTCACGGCGAGGCGCGGGAACGCCTCGTCGGTGAGGATGATCCACCAACCGCGCATCGGATATTTCGACCGGCGGTTGTAGGGAGGGGTGTGGGCCGCGATCAACCGGAGTTCGCGGACGCCGGCCTCGAGCCCGTGGGCGCATTCGACGTGATCGATGCGTGTGGTGAGCGCGACCATCTCGCGCAACCGCGGTCGCGTCTCGGAGCCCGTGAAATAGGTACGGACACGGCGGTGCAGGTCGACCGCCGTGCCGACGTACAGCACCTCGTCCGACGGGCCGCGGAACATATAGACACCCGGTTTGCGCGGCAGATGCGCGGCGAGTGCGCGTTTGGCCCTCTGCTCGGCGGTGACCACCGGCATATAGTCGCGCAGTTCGGTGAGGCTGTGGACGCCCTGGTTGCCGACCCGTTCGATGAGGGCGTGCAGGACGTCCACGGTGGCGCGTGCGTCGTCCAGGGCGCGGTGGGTGGGCACGGTGGAGACCCGGAACAGTTCGGCCAGCGCGGACAGCTTCACCGACGGCGCTTCGTCGCGTCCGAGGACGCGGCGGGCCAGCTTGACGGTGCACAGCACCTGGAAGCGGGGCCACGCGAGTTCGCACTGCGCCGTGGCCGCCTCGAGGAAGCCGACGTCGAATCCGGCGTTGTGTGCGACGAGCACCGCTCCGGACGCGAATTCCAGGAAGGCGGGCAGCACCTCCTCGACCTTGGGCGCCGCATAGACCATCGCGGTGGTGATGCCGGTGAGCTGCACGATGTACGGGGGGATGGGTCGCCCCGGATCGACGAGGGTCGCGAACTCGCCGAGCACCTCGCCCCCGCGGATCTTCACCGCGCCGATCTCTGTGATGGCGTCCTCGGCTGCCTTCCCGCCGGTCGTCTCGAGGTCGACGACGACGAAGGTGGTCTCGCGCAGCGGAGTGTCGAGCTCGTCGAAACCGAGTTGCACGCCGAGGGCGGATGGTTGCGGCGAGGTCATGCGGCAGAGCCTAGGAAGCGTCACCGACACGCCGTCGAGCGGGCTTCGGAGCGGGGTTCGGAGCACGGGGAGACGAGGATCACACTGCGTTCTTTTCGGCTCGATGAAGGGTAAACGGAGGCCGGAGAACAGACCGATCGGCCTCCGGGAACGACAATCCGGCGAATCGGGCGCATCGCCTCGTCGACGGTCGATGAGTCAGCGTGCCCTGACCTGGTTCTTCCGGAAGGAACTCGGGTGAAACGGGCGCCGGGCCTCTCCCGAGCGGAGGTGCGCCGGACAGTGGCCGTTACCGCGCCGTTATCGGACCGTTGCCCCGCGACGGCATTCCTCCAGGGGTGGGCCGAGAAGGTCGGGTCGCACGGCAAGGCGGTCGACTTCACCGATGCCGTTTCGTAATCTTTTCGAGACCGAGCGGAGAGTTTCCGGCCCACCCCCGGGTCGGAGCCGCACGGTTACCGCCTAATCGCTTCTCCCGTCTGCGGGAGCGGTGAGCCGGGGACCCACACGTAGTACTCGGGGTGAATCCCCTCCGCTGCTCGCGGGGAGGGGTAGGGCTGATCTTCCGGCCCGAACCCGTCAGCTAACTCGGTCGGCGGGTGAACGGAAGAAACGGAGAACGTCCCCTCGTGGTTTCGAACAACAGCACGCGCACCGTCCGGCGCGCACTCGTCGCCGGTGCCATTGCTCTCGGAGCAGTCACCGTCTCGGCCGGCCCGGCGATGGCCGAGCCGATCAACATTCCCGGTGTCGGAACGTTCGACCTCCCGGCCGGTGTGACCGTGCCGCCGGAGATCGCCAACATCGTTCCGCCGGCCCCCGAGGCCGCCCCCGCGCCTCAGTCCGGTTCCTTCACCGCCCCCTTCAGCTCTGTCGGCCAGCGCGCTGCCGACGCCGCGCAGTCGAAGATCGGTGCCCCCTACGTCTACGGCGCTGCCGGCCCGAGCTCCTTCGACTGCTCGGGTCTCGTGCAGTGGGCCTACAAGCAGGCCGGTCTGAGCGTCCCGCGCACCAGCTACGAGCAGGCCTCCGCCGGTGCCCCGGTGGACGTCGCGGCTCTGCAGCCCGGGGACGTCGTGTCGTTCTACGGCGGCAGCCACACCGGCATCTACATCGGCGGCGGCAACATCGTGCACGCCTCCACCTCGAGCCAGCCGGTCAAGATCGCACCGCTGAACTCGATGCCCGTCGACGGCGCCCGTCGCTTCTGATCGGTCGGCGCCCGTCGCTTCCGATCGGGCTGAGCACCCCGCTCCAGCGCCGACGCACTGCCCGAGGAGGGTGGGTCCGGTACGTACCGGACCCACCCTCCTCGTGTGTCTGCACGTCCTTTCCGATGCAGGAACTGCTTGCACAAACGGCCGCTGCGTGGGAGGGCTACTCGCAGGTAGACACAAACCTATGCAATTCCGTAACCTGATCGAGACCTTTGGGAAAGGATGCGAGCCCACGTGGTTTCCGACAGGACGAAGCACCTCGTACGAGTGCAGGACAGGCGACGGACCGGCCGTCCGGCGCTCGTCGTAGCCCTCGTGATGATGGTCCTCGGTTTCACCCTGGCGCCGGCGACGGCGCAACCCGCAGGGGAGAGCCCGGCAGCACGCCTCGAGCACCTCGCGGATCTGTCGCGTCGCAGCGAACAGGCCACCGAGGCGTTGCACGCCGCCGGGGCGGATCTCGAAGCGAAGGTCGCTGCGCAGCACGAGGCAGAGGTGCGTGCCGGCCAGGCCGACGACGCGCTCGGCGCCGCTCGCGCCGAGATCGCCCGCTTCAAGCCCACCGTCGACAAGCTCGCGCGGGCCAACTACCGCGGTGCGCGCACCAACCGGCTGTTCGCCGTCATGGTGAGCGACTCGCCCCAGCAGATGCTCGACCAGATGGTCCTGCTCGACGTCCTGGGCGAGCAGACCTCGCGTGAGGTCGAGGGCTTCCGGGCGGCCACCGCCGCTGCGGCCGAGGCGGCCGTCGCCGCGCAGCATGCCGCCGACGAGGCGCGTGCCGCCGCCGAGCAGGCCCAGACCCTCCGCGACGAACTCCAGCGGCGACAGGCCGAACTCGAGGAGCAGATCGAAGGGGTCCTGAACGCCTTCGAGGCGCTGAGCGACGCGGAGAAGGCCGAACTCGCCGGCACTCCCTTCCCTCCGGGCCTCGACGCCGAGAAGATCCTGCAGCACCTCGTCCCCGGCAGCAACGGCGCCGCGCTCCGCGCCGCCCTGTCGCGGATCGGCTCGCCGTACGTGTGGGGCGCGACCGGCCCCGACCAGTTCGACTGCTCGGGACTCATGGTGTGGGCGTACAACCAGGTCGGCAAATCACTGCCCCGGTCGAGTCAGGCCCAGGCGCAGGGCGGCATCCCCGTCTCCCGCGACAATCTGCAGCCCGGCGACCTCGTGATCTTCTACGACGACGCCTCCCACGTCGGCATGTACGTCGGCGATGGCAACATGGTGCACGCGTCGACCTTCGGTGTGCCGGTGAAGGTGCAGTCGATCGATCGCTTCCCGTTCCACAGCGCCCGGCGGTACTGACCGGGTAGAGGCGGGATCGCAGCCGGTGGGCGAGGGCGTACGGGACCACCCTCGGACACCGACCTAGACTGACGCGGTGCCCGCGCGATCGCCCTTCACCGCCGGTACCCGCAAGTGGGAACGTCTCGGCCTGGCCGGACTCGTGGTCGCGCTGGTCACGGCAGGACTGCTGCTGGCCGTCGACCCGGTGGACACCGACGACGCCGACAGCCGGGTACGGGCCGAACTGCAGGTCGTGCTCGACGACTGGGCGCACGCCGTCCGGACCGGCGACGACGGGTCCCTCGCGGAGTTGATCGACGACGCGTCTCCGGAACTCCTCGACGCCGAACGGGAGCGGATCGCGGCGATCTCCGCCGTTCCCCTCGCCGATCTCGGCTACGAACTCGCCTCCGAACCCGCGCTGCCCCTGCCGCCCGAGACGATCGCCCGGTTCGCGGCCGACGAGGTACGGGCGCACCGCGTCCACCTGCGGTACGCCGTGGACGGAATCGACGACATACCCACCCGGCGACCGGTGACCGTGCTGTTCGTCCACCGGCCGCAGGGCTGGCGGATCGCCGACGACGCACCCGATCTCGCCGGGGCGCAGACCGTCACCTGGCGAGGGCCCTGGGACCACGGCAGCCTCCACCTCGCGACCGCGCAGACCGAGGGTGGTCGCTCGCTCGTGATCGGACACCCGGACAACGCCGCCTTCGTCGACGACCTAGCAGGCGACCTGCCGTCGGTGGTCGAGGCTGTCGACGACCTTTGGGGCGATTCCTGGCCGCGACGCGCACTGGTGGTCGTGACGTCCTCACACGAGGAGTTCTCGCACCTCGTCGGGCCACGACACGACGGCGACGACATCGCGGCCGTCGCGGTCTCCGACGATGTCGACCACGAGCGCGGGATCGCCACCGGGCAGCGCATCGTCTTCAACCCGGCCGCGAGCGACCGGCTGGACGACACCTCCCGCCGGATCGTGCTCGCGCACGAGACGGTGCACGTCGCCGCACGCGCCGGCACCGTGGACGGCTCCCCGATTTGGGTCCTCGAGGGCTTCGCCGACTACGTCGGCCACCGCACGGCCGCGGAGGGCCTCGCCACCGGGCCGGTCGACGTGCAGCGGATCGCGCCGACGCTGACCCGGCAGGTACGGGCGTCGGGTGCACCGACGTCGCTGCCCGCCGACGGCGACTTCATCGGCGACCGGTCGACGCTCGCCTACGAGAGCTCCTGGTCGATCGCCGCGTACACCGCGGACCAGTTCGGACACGACACGCTCGTCTCCCTCTACCGCGCCCTCGCCGCGGGTCCCGTCACCGACGAACACCTCGACGACGTGCTCACAGACCTGCTCGGCGTCGACACCGCCGGCTTCGTGGGCGGTTGGGGTCGCTGGCTCGGAGAGCGCATCCGCGACATCCGCTGACCGGGACGGTCCGGGCCGGGCCCATCGGCACCGTCCGGAGCTCGGGACCCGTCGGCGCCTTCCCGTCGCGCTGCTTCTACGGTGGTCTCATGTCGCGGACCCTGCTGGTGACGAACGATTTCCCGCCCCGACCGGGGGGCATCCAGTCCTATCTGCACGCCTTCGCGAACCAGCTGCCGTCCGACGACCTGGTCGTCTACGCGCCGCGGTGGCGCGGCGACAGCCATGTGAAGTTCGACGCACGAGTCCCCTTCGAGGTCGTCCGTCATCCCACGACACTGATGCTGCCGACACCCGACGTCGCGCGACGGGCCACGCGGCTGCTCACCGAACACGACTGCGACACCGTCTGGTTCGGAGCGGCTGCACCGTTGGCGCTGCTGGCGCCCGTGCTGCGCCGCGCCGGCGCTCATCGCATCGTCGCCAGCACCCACGGCCACGAGGTGGGATGGTCGATGCTTCCCGCCGCCCGGCAGGCGCTGCGGCAGATCGGCGAGCACACCGACACCGTCACCTACGTCAGTCGTTACACGAGGGGGCGGTTCGCCTCGGCATTCGGCCCCGAAGCGGGTCTCGAACACCTGCCGTCCGGGGTGGACACCGACGTATTCCGGCCGGATCCGGCGGCCCGCGCCGAACTGCGGGCACGTTACGGTCTCGGCGACCGGCCCACCGTGCTGTGTCTGTCGCGCCTGGTGCCGCGCAAGGGACAGGACGTGCTCATCCGCGCGCTGCCCGCGATCCGGAAGCGGATCGACGGTGCCGTCCTCGTCATCGTCGGCGGTGGACCGTACGAGTCGCGCCTGCGGGAGCTCGCGCGCCGCACGGATGTCGAGGAGCACGTCGTATTCACCGGCACCGTGCCGTCGGCCGAGCTCGCCGCGCACCACACCATCGCTGACGTGTTCGCGATGCCGTGCCGGACCCGCGGCGGCGGTCTCGACGTCGAGGGCCTGGGCATCGTGTACCTCGAGGCGTCCGCGACCGGGGTGCCCGTCGTGGCAGGCCGGTCGGGTGGTGCCCCGGAAACGGTGCGCGACGGTCGCACCGGCTACGTCGTCGACGGCACCTCCGTCACAGCCGTCGCGACCGCGGTGTCCGGTGTCCTCGCCGATCCCCATCGTGCCGCCGCGATGGGCGCGGCCGGTCGAGAGTGGGTCTCCAGCGATTGGAGATGGGACGTCCTGGGCGCAAGATTGCGCGGTTATCTCGACGCCTCGGCGCCCCCGAACGAGACGGTGACGCCGTCGGCGGGGTGACCGGACGGGCCGCCGACGCGATATGTGAAGCTGTTCTGCGTGAGCAGCATTCAGGTGGCGGACCAGACCTTCGTAGCGGCGCCTCCGGAGCGCATCGCCGAGGAGGTCGCGGCCCTCGATCGGTGGCGTGCATGGTGGCCCGATCTCGTACTGACCGTGCGGGAGGACCGAGCCGAGAAGGGCATCCGGTGGACGGTGTCGGGTCCGCTCGACGGAACGATGGAGGTGTGGATCGAGCCGGTTCTCGACGGCGCGGTGATCCACTACTTCCTGCACTGCGAGCCGGCCGGTGTCGCGCCCGAGCGGGTGGCGGGTCTCGACCTCGCGGGAATGAACCGTACGCGCCGGGTCCAAGGGAAGGTGATGACCTTCGAGGTCAAGCAGCGTCTCGAGGCCGGTCGTCCGGCAGGTGAACCGCCGCGACACTGAAGCCACCGAAGGAGCGTCGTCCCGATACCGTTGTTCCCACGGTGTGTGATAGACCCTCGGGGCGGGACTGATCGGTGCACACCCGAGGGACCGAGAAAGGGAGCCGTCACCACATGGCCGAGAAGACGAAGAGGTCGATCACCATCGACGCGCCGGCCGAGCGTGTCATGGAGGTCATCGCAGATTTCGATGCCTATCCGACGTGGGTGTCGGCGGCGAAGACCGTGGAGGTCGTGGAACATCGTCCCGACGGCCGCGCCGAACGCGTGCGCTTCGTCCTCGACGCCGGCATCGTCAAGGACACCTACGTCCTGCGGTACAAGTGGGCGTCCGACAACCGTGCCGTGAGCTGGGAGCTCGAGAGCGGTGAGATCCAGAAGGCCCAGTCCGGCTCGTACGTGCTGACCGAGGCCCCCGGCGGCACCACGGTCGTCGACTACCAGCTCACCGTGGATCTCACGATCCCGATGATCGGTCTGTTCAAGCGCAAGGCGGAGAAGGTCATCACCGACACCGCGCTGAAGGAACTCAAGAAGCAGGTGGAGGGCTGAACGTCCGGCACGCCCCGGCCCGCGTGCGATGGTTCCTCGGAAAGGGCGGTGCCGGGAAGACGACCCTTGCCGCGGCCGAGGCGCTCGCGACCGCCCGTGCGGGAGAACCTGTGCTCGTCGTGTCCATCGACCGGGCGCACTCCCTCGGCGACGTGCTCGACCTGCCTCCGGCCACGAACCGGGACGCCGGCGCGACGGACATCCGCACCGTCGAGGACAACCTCGGCATGGTCGAGATCGACTCGCTGCAGCTGCTCCGCACGCGCTACGCGGTCCTCGCCTCGATGGCGGCGCTCGCCGGGACGCACGAGCGCGCAGACCAGTTCGACCTGCCCGAGCCCGACGAACTGACCGGGCTTCCCGGCGTCGAGGAACTGCTCGTGCTCGCCGAGGTCGCGCGACTCGCGGACAGCGGACGGTGGGCTCTCGTCGTCGTCGACGCCCCGGCCTCCGCCGACGCCCTGCGCACCCTCACCGCGCCGCGCACGGTCTCCGATTCGCTGGAACGGATCTGGCCTCAGCACAGCCGGGTCGCGGCGGCCACCGGTCCGGACCCCCGCACGGGTGTCTTCGTCGCGCTGTTCGATCGGTTGCTGTCGGGGATCACCGCGGTACGCGACCTGCTCGACGATCGTGGACGCAGCGCCGCGGTGATCGTGGCGACGCCCGACCGCGCCGGTCGTGCCGAGCTCGCACGGGTGCGATCGTGGCTCGCCCTGTCCGGCATTCGCGTCGACGCGGTCGTCGTCAACGGCGTCGTCCCCGCGGTGGGCGGTTCGGGTGCGGCTGCACGGCTGCTGGCCGATCAACGGGCCGCGCACGAGGCGATCGTCGCCGAGATCGGGGCGGCCGTCACCGACGTTCCCGTGATCGTGTGCGAGCGCCGTGCCGCGGAGCCGGTAGGGTTGGCAGCTCTGGAGGAGCTCGCCACGGCGCTCCGCCGCGATGCACTCGTTCCCTCGTCGGAGACCGACGAGCCGGTCCGGGTGCAGCACGAATCGGGAACGGGGGTGGAGTCGGTGTACGCGATGCGCATGTACCTGCCGCTCGCCGATCCCGCGTCCCTGACACTCGGACGGATCGGCGACGACCTCGTCGTCGGCGCCGACGGCATGCGACGCCGGGTGCGACTCGCCTCGGGGCTGCGGCGGTGCACCGTCTCCGACGCCGAGTTCGACGGAACCGATCTGGTGGTGCGATTCGTACCGGATCCGGCGGTGTGGCCGCTGTGAGGGACGACCACGAAGCCCTGATCTCCGAATTGTTGTTGCTCGCCGACGCCGTGCTCGACCGCGTCGAGGGCACGGTGCAGCAGTTCGTCGCCGCGACCGGCGACGCGTCGGCCCATACATCCCCCGATACCGCGACCGGTTCGACGGCGCCGGGTGACGCCGAGGCCGCGACCACCCCGAACGGGTGCGCGTGGTGCCCGCTCTGTGCCGCCGCAGCCCTGGTTCGCGGCGAGAACCACGAACTGGTCAGCAGGCTGGCGTCGAAACTGGCGGCGTTGATCGCGTTGCTGCGGAAGTTCCTCGCGCAGTTCCTGCCCTCGACCGGTGGCGTCCCGCCCGAGCCGACCCCCGATCCGCCGACACGGGATCGTCCGGCCTTCGAGCCGATCTCCGTCAACCTCCGCACGTGAACACGCACGACCCCGGGCTCACGGTCGGGATCGACATCGGGGGCACGAGCATCCGCGCGGCAGCCGTCGACCGTAACGGCGACGTCGTCGACAGTGTGCGCACGCAGACGCCGTCCTCCGCGGTCGCCCTCGAGAACGCGCTGCACCGGCTCGTCGAGCATCTGCGTGAGCGCAACGACATCGGCGCGGTCGGGCTGGGGGTCGCGGGTTTCCTCACCGAGGACCGCACCACCGTGCGGTTCGCACCGCATCTGCCCTGGCGCGATACGCCGCTCGCCGAGACGCTCACCGAACGCTTCGGGTTGCCGGTCGTTCTCGAACACGACGCCAATGCCGCGGCCTGGGCCGAGTACCGCTTCGGCGCCGCCGCGGGCAGCACGATCGCGGTGATGGTCGCGCTCGGAACGGGCATCGGCGCGGCCCTGCTGCTCGACGGCAGGATCTATCGCGGTGCCTACGGTGTGGCGCCCGAACTCGGTCACCTGCAGGTCGTGCCCGACGGGCGGCCCTGCCCGTGCGGCAAGCAGGGATGTTGGGAGAGGTATTGCAGCGGAACGGGTCTCGTGGACACGACCGTCGAGATGCTCGCGGCCGAACCCGGGCGGTCCGTTCTCGCGGGCGAGATCGCCTCGGATCCCGGATCGCTCACCGGCCGGCGGGTCGCCGGTGCGGCCCACGACGGCGACCCCGTCGCTCTCGCGGCCTTCGACGATTTCGCCCGCAGGCTCGCGCTCGGACTGGCGCTCGTCGCCGACGTCTACGACCCCGAGCTCGTCGTCATCGGGGGAGGGGTCTCCGGTTCCGCGCCGTTGTTCCTCGACGCCGCGCGCGAGCACTACGCGGCCGTGACCACCGGCGCCGGCCATCGTCCTCTCGCGCGCGTCCGGGTCGCGCAGCTCGGCGACGCCGCCGGGCTCATCGGTGCCGCCGATCTCGCCCGATCCGCGATCGAAACCTCACGACCGCCGCTGTAGTCGAATTCCACTGGAGGTGAGATTCGCCGGAGGTGAGATTATCGTCACGTCGACGTTGAAAGGGTGGGGTCGAGCACTGGGGCGATGTGCGAGGGGCAGTCGCGTCGTCGTAGAGTCGACCGGCGGGCGGTGCTGCACCGATCCGTGTGGGGGATGATCGGATTCGGGAAGGATGCCATGTGGTACTGGCTGTTCAAGTACGCCCTCCTGGGGCCGCTGCTGTGGCTCATAGGACGTCCGAAGTTCGAAGGCGGCGAGAACATTCCGGCGCACGGACCGGCGATCCTGGCCAGTAACCACCGGGCCGTCCTCGACTCGTTCTACCTTCCTCTCCTCGTACGTCGGCGCATCACCTTCCTCGCGAAGAGTGAGTACTTCACCGGCACCGGACTCAAGGGCGCCTTCCAGCGCTGGTTCTTCTCGTCCGTCGGGCAGGTCCCCATCGACCGCACCGGCGCCGACGCCGCGCAGGATGCGCTCAACGCCGGGGTCCGGGTGCTCGGCCAGGGCAAGCTGCTCGGCATCTATCCCGAGGGCACCCGCTCACCCGACGGACGCCTCTACAAGGGCAAGACCGGCCTCGCGCGACTGGCGCTGGAGACCGGCGTCCCCGTGATCCCCGTCGCCATGATCGGCACCGACCGGATGAACCCCATCGGGTCGAAGATGTGGCGACCGGCGAAGATCACCGTCCGGATCGGTGAGCCCATCGACTTCTCCCGGTTCGAGGGCATGGGCGGAAACAGGTTCGTGGAGCGCACCGTCACCGACGAGGTCATGTACTCGCTCATGCAGCTGTCGGGCCAGGAGTACGTCGACATCTACGCCGCCTCCCTCAAGAACAAGGGCTCGGCGGACGAGTCGGGGGTCGGGGATACGGGCGCGTCGACGAACGGCAGTGCCGCGACCCCGCCGCAGGACGGTCCCGTCGCGGACCGCGTTCCCGACACGCGTGCCGGGTGAGCAGGTGCGCTACTTCTACGACTGCGAGTTCATCGAGGACGGACGCACGATCGAACTCGTCTCGATCGGTGTCGCCTGCGAGGACGGCCGCGAGTTCTACGCGGTGTCGACCGAGTTCGACCCGACCCGGGCCGGAGCCTGGGTGCGCCGCAACGTCCTCCCGAAGCTCCCGCCCCCGGCGCACCCCGCCTGGAAGTCGCGATCGAGGATCCGCGACGACTTGCTGAAGTTCCTCGTGCCACGACCGGGCATCCGGCCCGAACTGTGGGCGTGGATCGGAGCCTACGACCACGTCGTGCTCGTCCAGCTGTGGGGCACCATGCCCGAACTCCCGGACGTCCTGCCCCGCTTCACCCGCGAGCTCCGGCAGTATTGGGAGGACTCGGGCTCACCGCCCCTGCCCCCGGCGCCGGACGACAACCACGACGCCCTCGCCGACGCCCGCCACAACCTCGCAAAGTTCGAAGCGATCGAGGTTGCTCGCCGGTCGCGGTGACGCGGGTAACGGGGTGCTGCGCCGCTTCCGGCCGTCACGCCATATCCTGGACGGGTGAACTGGACTGTCGACGTGCCGATCGACCGCTTGCCCGAACTTCCCCCGTTGCCCGAGGAGCTGCGTGCCAACCTCGACGCGGCGCTTGCAAAGCCGGCGCTGCAGCAGCCCAGCTGGCCCGAGGAACAGGCCGCGGCGATGCGCACCGTGCTCGAGAGCGTGCCTCCCATCACCGTGCCCCGCGAGGTCGAGGAGCTGCAGAACCAGCTCGCCGCCGTCGCTCGGGGTGAGGCCTTCCTCCTCCAGGGTGGCGACTGCGCCGAGACGTTCGCGGACAACACCGAGCCGCACATCAAGGGCAACATCCGCACGCTGCTGCAGATGGCGGTGGTGCTGACCTACGGTGCGTCGACGCCGGTCGTGAAGGTCGCGCGGATCGCCGGCCAGTACGCCAAGCCGCGTTCGTCCGACACCGACGCGCTCGGTCTGCCGTCCTACCGCGGCGACATGGTCAACTCGCTGGTCGCCGATGCCGAGGTGCGCAGGCACGATCCGTCGCGCCTCGTGCGCGCCTACGCGAACGCGAGCGCCGCGATGAACCTCGTGCGTGCCGTCACCGCCGCCGGTGAGGCCGACCTGCACCGCGTGCACGACTGGAACCGGGCCTTCGTCTCGGCCTCGCCCGCCGGTGCCCGCTACGAGGCGCTCGCCTCCGAGATCGATCGTGGTCTGCGATTCATGGACGCTTGCGGTGTCATCGACCCGAATCTGCGCGCGGCGACGATCTATGCCAGCCACGAGGCTCTCGTCCTCGACTACGAGCGCGCGATGCTGCGCCTCGACAACTCGGGCGACAAGCCGCGCCTGTACGACCTGTCGGCCCACTTCCTGTGGATCGGTGATCGCACCCGCCAGCTCGACGGCGCGCACATCGCGTTCGCGGAACTGCTGTCGAACCCGATCGGTCTGAAGATCGGTCCGTCGACCACCCCGGAGATGGCCGTCGAGTACGTCGAGCGCCTGGATCCGCACAACACGCCGGGCCGACTGACCCTGATCTCCCGGATGGGTCACTCGAAGGTCCGCGATCTGCTGCCCGGCATCATCGAGCGCGTCGAGGCCTCCGGTCACAAGGTGATCTGGCAGTGCGACCCGATGCACGGCAACACACACGAGGCGTCCACCGGCTACAAGACCCGTCACTTCGACCGCATCGTCGACGAGGTGCAGGGCTTCTTCGAGGTGCATCGCGCGCTGGGCACGCATCCGGGTGGCATCCACGTCGAGCTCACCGGTGAGGACGTCACCGAGTGCCTCGGCGGTGCCCAGGACATCTCCGATCTCGACCTGCACGGTCGCTACGAGACGGCGTGCGATCCGCGGCTGAACACGCAGCAGTCGATCGAACTCGCGTTCCTGGTCGCGGAGATGCTCCGCGGTTGATCGCAGTGGAGATGCTCCGCGGTTGATCGCAGTGGAGATGCTCCGCGGGTAGGGGACAGGCGGTCGGATCAGGGCAGTGCGGTCAGCGTGACCGTGCTGCCCTGTTCTGCTCTCCGCCCCGCCCCGGGATTCTGGCCGATCACGACCGAGCGGTCGGAGTCGCCGAGTTGCCGCACCTCGACCTCGAATCCGAGGCGGGTGAGCTCGTCGCGGGCCGAGCCCACCGAGCGTCCCAACATCGACGGCACCTTCACTGCATTGGATACAAGGAGGGTGACGGTTCCGCCGGCGCTGACGTCTTCGCCCTCCTCCGGGTCGGTGCCGATGACCCGCCCCTCGTCGACATCGGCGTCGAAGACCTCACGGATGTCCCCGACGGTCAGGCCTGCCTCGTCGAGGATGCGACGCGCCTCGTCGACCGGGCGCCCGGTCAGATCGGGCAGGGTCACGGGCGGCGATCCCTTGCTGATCACAAGCGCGACCTCGGACCCCACGGGCAGGACGGTGCCGGGCGCGGGGTCGAGCGCGGCCACTCCGCCCTCGGGCACCGTGGTGCTGAACGCGGTACCGCCCTCGACCGGTTCGAAGGTGCGGCTCCGCAGTTCGTCCTCGACGATGGATCTCTCACCGGCGCCGGGAATGGACGGGACGGTGGGTCTGCCGAGCGACACGAGCAACGCGATCGTGTCGCCGTCGGGCACGCGTGAGCCCGCGGTGGGGTCGGTGCCGAGGACGGTGTCGACGGGAACGTCGTCGGAGTACTCGCCCCGGATCTCGCTGGACAATCCGGCCGTCTCGATCGCGGACACGGCCGCCGCCTTGTCGAGTCCCAGCACGGTCGGGACGTCGCTGAGCCGGCCGGCGCCGAGCCACCACCCGGCGATCCCCATGAACAACGCGAGCACGATGATCGCGGCGATCCAACCGGCGGCGGACCGGCGCTGACGGCGGCGGTCGACGGCGTAGTCGGGCGGGGGCGCCACCGGTTCGGTGTCGGGACGCGGATGGGTGCGGGTCGCGACCCGGGTCGGGTGCGGGCGCGTGGCCGGTGCATTCGGGCCGGGCGTGGCCGGCACGGCGGTCTGCACGGTCGTCGGAGCATGCGAGTTCGCGGCCGAGCCGGTAAGCACCGTCGTCGCCGGAGCAGGATCGGCAGGCCCGGAAGCGGCGCCGTCGATGGTGCGGGTCGGTGCCGCGGCATCGGGATCCACCACGGGTGGCGTCCGCACCGCGGATCGTCTCGGAGCCGGAACCCGGTAGCGGGGGAGATCGAGCGTGTCGCATATCTCGCCGAGCGCGACGGCCATCACCTGCGCGTCGGCGTAGCGTTCCGTCGGTTCGCGTTCGGTGGCCCGGCGGACGAAGGCGTCCAGTTCGGGAGGAACCCCGTCGATGGCCGAACTCGGATCCGGCACGTCCTTCTCCACGCGCTGGTACGCCACCGACAGGGACGTGTCGCCGGTGAAGGGAGTGCGGCCGGTGAGCATCTCGTACACGAGCACACCGGCGGAGTAGACGTCGCTACGCGCGTCGGCGCTGCCGATGGTCACCTGCTCCGGAGACAGGTACGCCGCGGTGCCGAGGATCACGCTGCGCGAGGTGGTGGTCGCGGCGGCGACCGCCCGGACGAGCCCGAAGTCGGCGATCTTCACCTCACCGTTGCCGGAGATGAGGATGTTCTCGGGCTTGATGTCGCGGTGCACGAGACCCGCCCGGTGGGCGACGGCCAGGGCTCCGAGGACCGGTGCGGCCACGGCGGCCGCGGCGTGCGGCGGCATCGGCCCGCGTTCGCGCAGCAGCTCGCGCAGGGTGCCGCCCTCGACGAGCTCCATCACGAGGAAGACGTGATCGCCGTCCTGGCCCTGGTCGTAGACCGCGACGAGCCCGGGATGCGTCAATCGCGCGACGGATCTGGCCTCGAACTCGAACCGTGCCAGGAATTGGGGATCGGCCGCGAACTGCGGATCCATGATCTTCACGGCGACGGGACGGTCGAGACGCATGTCGGTGCCGCGGTAGACGGTCGACATGCCGCCCCGCGCGATCTGCGATTCGATGCGATAACGCCGGTCGAGCACGACGCCGACCAGTCGGTCGCCTCCAGCGGTCACCCGGTGTACCCCCGTGTCTCGTGCGTGATGGTGGGACGCCGGTACCCGGGCCTTCGAGGTATCGACGTGACGAAGCTCCGGCTCCGCGTGTGCGGAGCGATTTCGTCCCCGTCGATCGTAGCCAGCTCCCGTGGACGGTAGCCGCGTAGCTGCCTGCGCGGCCGCAGCGATAACGTGGTGGGGTGAGTGCAATCCCTTACTGCGACGACGTTCTCGACCGCTCCGTGCCCGTGGTGCAGCTCGTCGACGTAGCCAAGAGCCTCGGCGTCGCCACCTCCCGCGTACACCAGATGGTGCGCGACCGGCAGCTGCTGGCGTTCAAGCGCGACCGCGTGCCGGTCCTGCCCGAGGCCTTTCTCGACGAGGAAGGAAACGTTCTCAAGGGTCTTCCGGGCCTGATCGCGGTGCTGCACGACGGCGGTTACGAGGACGACGAGATCCTGCGGTGGCTCTTCGCCGAGGACGATTCTCTTCCCGGTGGATGCCCTGTGGCCGCGATGCACACGCAGTCCGCGCGCGAGGTCGTGCGGCGGGCGCAGGCGCTCGCCTTCTGAGTCTCCGGGGCGTCGTTACCGCTTCCGGAGCAGTGAGCCGGCGACGTACTCGGTGATCATGACCGCGGCGCGCGTGCGGCGCGGAACCGTCGCGCGCCGGTCGAGCACCCGGAACCCGCTGCGTTCGACCTCGTCGAGAATCCGCCCGTAGAGCGTGAAGGCTGCGCGGATACCCGGCCGGATCCGGTCGGGGAGTACCTCCAGCCCGGGTTCGGCTTTGCGATATTCGGCGCGGGTCAGCGCGACCGCGTGGGCGAGTGCCCGCCGGACCCTCGGGTCCATCGCGCCGGTGCGCCGGCATTCCTGCAGCAGGTCGATGTCGACCCCGAAGGCCGACCACAGTTCGAGCGGGATGTAGAGACGTCCGCGTTCGAGGTCCTCGCCCACGTCGCGGATGAAGTTGGTGAGCTGGAACGCCGCCCCGAGCGCGGCTGCGGCGGGCGGGGCGGCCGGATCGTCGACGTCGAGGATCGGCAGCAGTTCGAGACCGATCACCGCCGCCGAGCCGTACATGTACTCGCGCAGTTCCTCCATGGTCCCGTAGCGGGGCCGGAACTCGGGCGTGCCGGGCACGTCCATGCGCATGGATCGGATGAACGCCTCGAAATAGTCGATCGGGATGCGGTACTGCCCGATCGTGTCGGCAAGCGCGCGGACCACGAGACCGGTGTGGTCGAGCGGGCCGGGAGCGCCCGCGAGTGCGGCGTGCAGACGGCTGTGCGCGTCGTCGACACCACGGATCGCGGCCTCCGGGTCGTCCACGGCGGTGACGTCGACGATGTCGTCGACGTGTCGGGCGAAGCCGTAGAGCGCGTGCACGGCGTGTCGTCGCGAGGCGGGCAGCAGCCGGGTCGCGAGGTTGTAGGTGCGTCCGTGTTCGGCGGTGAGCTCGGCGCAGTAGGCGTAGGCCCGGGTGAGATCGTCGGCCGCGATCCCCGTGGGGCGCTCAGGCACGGTCGTCCAGGGCAGCGCCGGCGGGTGATGCCGGTCGAGGTCGTAACCGCAGGCGCAGCGGGTCGTAGGTGACCAGCGAAAGGGCCGCGACGATCGAGGCGAACACCGCGAGCGCGACGTGCGCGATGTTGTACATCCCGATCGACCCGTCGGGGTTGAAGATCAACATCAGCCATGTCGACAGTGCGACGAGCACCATGAGCACCCGGGGCGACATCGCGAAGGCGGCGGCGACGGCGAGCGGCCAGGAGTAGTACCAGGGCAGCGCGGCGGGCGACAGCAGGGTCACCGCAGTCAGCGCCACGACGATCCCGAAGATCGCGTCGCGCTCGGTGCGGCGGAAGCGCCACCACGCCCACACGAGGATAACCACCAGCGCGATCGCGCAGAGCATGCGTGTGATGTCGAGGACCGATCCGAGCCGCCACGGAGTGACCCAGGTGACGGCGTGCGCCATCATCGTCGGCAGAGACAGCCAGTTGATGATCTTCGACGAGCCGGACAGGGCGGTGAGCCAGCCGATGCCGACACCGGCGAGCAGCGAGGTGCCACCGAAGACCGCGGCGAAGACCCCCAGTCCCAGGCCGACGGCCTTGGCGAACAGGCGCACGGGCGCTGCCGGTTCGCGTCCCTCGGCAAGCGCACGATCGCGTTCGTGGATCATCCACACCCACACCAGGAAGGGCAGTGCCAATCCTGCGGTGGCCTTGATCGCGGCGCCGAGGGAGACCAGGGCGATGCCGCCGAGGTGCCGGCCCTCGAGCACGAACACGATGCCGGCGATCATGAGACCGACCATCAGCAGCTCGTTGTGCACACCGCCGACGAGGTGGATCAGTACGAGCGGGTTCAGCACTGCGAGCCACAGGGCAATCGCGGGATTTCCGCCCATGCGACGGGCGAGTTTCGGCACGGCCCACGCCATGAGTGCCAGGCCGGGAAGCATGGTCAGGCGCCACAGCCAGGTGCCCGTCACCACGTTGTCGTCGGTGATGGACGTGATGCCCGCACCGAGCAGCAGGTGGACAGGCCCGTAGGGCGTGGTCGTCGTTGTCCACACATTGCTGACGTTGTCGAGCAGGACGCCCGGATTGACGACCGGGCCCACCTCGTACGGGTCGAAACCGTCGCGCAGCAGTGCGCCCTGCGCGAGGTAGGAGTAGGCGTCGCGGCTGAACATCGGTGTCGCGACCAGCAGGGGAGCGGTCCACGCGGGCAGCACCGTCCACAGATCGCGCACCGTGACGTGGCCGGCGAGGGTCGCCCGGCCGACGCGCACCCACGCTGCGATCATGAGGAGCACACCGACCCACAGGATGATCCGCGAGAGCAACTGGCCGTGGCCGAACCGCAGCCACGACAGATAGATGTCCTCGAGCAGCGGGTCGATCCGCCGGACACTGCCCGATCCGAAACTGCCGAAGGTCATGAGTACCGCGCCCCACGCGCCGAGCAGCGCGGCATGGCCGGCGGGACTCCTCAGGAATGCGTGCTTCGGACGCTCACCCGCCGGTGCGGCCGTCCCCTCCGGCGCGGGCGAGGTCTGCGGCTCGGCGTCGGGCGAGGCAGGGGACGACATCGGTACGGTTCCTCCCCCGTGGACGTGTGGATGCGCGGCGCGCAGATAGCTGGCGAACGAGGACAGTTTAGTGGAGACGCGGAGCGTGGTGCGCCCGGTGTCACCGCCTTCGCGGAACACCGAGCCGTTCGGCGGCGAGCCTTCCGGACAACAGCACGGTGGGGACACCGACGCCCGGCACCGTCGCCGACCCCGCGAGCACCACGCCGGGAACGGCCGGATCGAGGTTGCGGCGCCGGAACGGTCCCGTCTGCCGGAAGACGTGAGCGCTCGAGAACGGGCTGCCCGCCTGCATGCCACGAGCGTGCCAGGTGGCCGGCGTGTCGATGTGGTCGACGCGGAAACCGTCCGTGATGCCGCCGTATCCGCGGCGGTCGAGGACGTCGAGCAGTTCGTTGCGATAGGGCACCGCGAGCTCGGCCCAGGCGAGCGGAGCGCTGTCGAGGTTCGGGCATGGCGCCAGCACCGACAACGGTTCGTGCTCGACGCCCTCACGGGTGAATCGCAGGCCGGGATCGGACAGTGCCGGTCGCGTGATGAGCAGCGAGGGATCCGACATCGGCCGGCCGCGTCCGCGGCTGCGGGTGATCTCCGCGAAGGTGCGGTCCCACTCCCCGCCGAAATCGATCACGTGGTGGTGTTGCGCCGCCCAGCCACGGGTCACCCCGGTGGGGATCGACCCGTGCAGCACGACGGCCGACGGCGCGGCCAGCGTGCGGCGGCACCGTCGGCGCGGCAGCAATCCGTCGACCACCGGGGTGTCGGGGGTCAGGACGGCCGCGTCGCACGGGAAGCGCTGTCCGTCGCGGGTGCGGACACCGTCGACCCGACCGGCGGAGAGGTCGAGGGAGGTCACCTCTCGGCCGAGTTCGAGCCGTCCGCCGGCCTCGACGAACGCCGCGGCCATCGCGCGGGCGACCGACCGCATGCCGCCGTCCACCGCGTACACGCCCAGCGACGTGTCCATGTGGGCGATGGCCCCGTAGACGGCGAGGGCCCGTGCCGGAGCGACCCCCGCGTACAGCGCCTGGAAGGTGAAGACGCGGCGCAGGCGCGGGTCGGTGACCCTGCGGTTCACCTGCGCGCCGAGCCTGCCGAACCCGCCCAGTCGGAGCAGACGCGCCAGATCGCGCAGCGCCGCCGGGGACGAGACCAGGTCGAGCGGCGAGTCGAAACTCGCGTCCATGAAGCGGTCGAACTCGGCGTCGAAGATGTCGGCGAGCCACGCGCGCAACCCCAGATAGCGGCGTGCCTCGTCGGGACCGCACACCCGTGAGATCTCCGCGACCATGGCGTCGGGGTCGGAGTGCACGTCGATCGAGGTGCCGTCGGCGAACCGCGCGTGGTAGGCGGGGGACAGTCGCCGGGTGCGCAGGGCCGGCCGGACGGAGTTGCGGTCGGTGCCCACCGCGGCGAGCGCGTCGTCGATCAACTCGGGCATCGTCAGCACGGTGGCGCCGTTGTCGATCTCGTAGCCCGGGCCGTGATAGCTGCCGACCCGGCCGCCGACGTCGTCGGCGCGTTCGAGCACCGTGACGTCCTTACCGGCGCCGCGCAGGTACAGTGCCGCCGACAGACCGGCGAGACCGGCACCGACCACGACGACCCGGTCGGCGCCGGGAACGGTCCGCACCGCCCTCACGCCACCCGTCGCGTCGCCGCGACCGCCGACTCGCGCAGAAGGGCCTTGCCCTCCTCGGTGGCGCCGGACGCCTCGAGCGCCTCGAACGCGCTGTCGGTCAGTTCCGAGATGCGGTCCTCGATTCGGGCGACCGCGCCGAGATCGACGAGCAGCGAGCGGAGGTGCTCGACCTGCGCGTCGGACAGATCGGTCCCGATCGAGGTGCGCAGCAGCTCGGCCGCGGCCGGATCGGAGGCATCGGCCGTCTCCAGTGCCAGCGCGTACAGGACGGTCCTCTTGCCCGAGCGCAGGTCGTCGCCCGAAGGCTTGCCGGTGACCTTGGGGTCGCCGAAGACACCGAGCAGGTCGTCGCGCAGCTGGAACGCCAGGCCGATGTCGGTGCCGAAGCGGCGGTATGCGGCGATGAGGTCGTCGTCGGCGCCGGCGAGGGCAGCGCCGATGTGCAGGGGGCGTTCGATCGTGTACGCCGCGGTCTTGAACCGGTTGACCCGCGTAGCGGCCTCCACCGATTCGTCCGCCGCCACTTCGTTGGCGATGTCGAGGTACTGCCCGCCGAGCACTTCGGTGCGCATCGCGGTCCAGGCCGGGACCACGCGCGCGACGGTCGCGGGGTCGAGCCCCGCCGAGTGCAGCATGTCGTCGGCCCAGACCAGGGCGAGGTCGCCGAGCAGGATCGCGACCGACTCGCCGAACTGCTCCGGCCTGCCGTGCCAGCCGGCCTTCCGGTGCTGCTCGGTGAACTCGACGTGCACGGTGGGGAATCCGCGGCGCGTGGTGGAGGCATCGATGATGTCGTCGTGGACGAGCGCCGCGGCCTGCACGAGCTCGAGCGCGGAGCACACCTGCAGGACCGCCTCGGCGTCCGGCCCGGTCGGGTCACCACCGGCGCCGAGCCAGCCCGTCCAGGCGAAACGCGGACGCACCCGCTTGCCGCCGCGCAGCACGAATGCCTCGAGCGTGTCGACGGCCTGCCGGTATCCATTGCCCACCGAGTCGACCAGGTCGGAGCGTGAGGTGAAGAACTGCCGGAGGGAGTCCTCCACCCGATGGGGGAGCTGCTCGGCAGACAGGTGAACGGCGCCGGTAGACAGGACGAAACCTCCAGGTCGATGGGTGACGGCACCTCGGAGGCGGGTGAGCCGGAGGTGCCGCGACCAGCCTATCCGCACAGTCGGGTCGTCGCCGGTAGCGACCGCGCCGGGGGCGCCACCTATGCTGGACCGGTGACAAGCGACTTCGTCAGGGCAACCGAGGACGGCGGGATTTCTCGGACCCCGTCGATCGTGGACCGTCTCGGGTCCGCGCGTTCGGGCCGCATTCCGTTCTCCGTCGAGTTCTCCCCGCCTCGCGACGCCGAGGCCGAGGGACGACTGTGGCGCGCCGTGCGGACGTTCGAACGTCTCGGCCCGGCCTTCGTATCGATGACCTACGGCGCCGGGGGCTCCACCCGCGACCGTACGGTCCGGGTCACCGGACGCCTCGCCGAGGAGACCACCCTCCTGCCGGTCGCGCACCTCACGGCCGTCGGGCACAGCATCGACGAACTGCGCGCGATGGTCGGCGCCTACGCCGACCGCGGCATCACCAACATCCTCGCGCTGCGCGGTGACCCGCCGGGCAACCCGCTCGGCGAGTGGGAAAAGCACCCCGAAGGTCTCGAATACGCCGACGAGCTCGTGCGTCTGGTGCGCGAGCTCGGCGACTTCCACGTGGGCGTCGCGTCGTTCCCCGAAGGACACCACCGGTCCCCGGACCTCGATCACGACACCCGCTATCTCGTGCAGAAGCTCCGTGCGGGTGCCGAGTACTCGATCACCCAGATGTTCTTCGACGTCGAGCACTACCTGAGGCTGCGCGACCGGGTCGTGGCCTGCGACGCCGAGCAGGGGCTCAAGCCGATCATCCCCGAGATCATGCCCATCACGTCGCTGCGCTCGGCGCGGCGCAGCCTCGAACTGTCGGGTTCGCACCTGCCGCCCGTTCTCGAGGAGCGGCTGCGGCGCGCGGCAGGCGACGGTCCGGAGGAGAACCGCGCCGCGGTGCGCGAGGTGGGTATCGAGGTGGCGACGGAGATGTGCGAGCGGCTGATCTCCGAGGGTGCGCCGTGCCTGCACTTCATCACGCTCAACTTCGCCCGCGCGACCGGCGAGGTGCTCGACCGCCTCGGCTACGAACTCGAAGCTCCCGCCGCGGTGCAGCCGGCCTGACATCCGGCCCGCGCCGGTTCGGGGTCAGGGCAGGACGCGGGCCTTCCACGCCGCGCGTCCGCTGCGCCGTGCCCGGATCGACGACGCCGTGAGCGCACCGACCGCCAGGACCGATGCCGGGTGCGCCGCGGCGTCCAGCAGATCGTCGACGGGACGGTCCGGAGCGTCCGGGTGTCGGCGTCCTCCCCGCTCGGTGACGCGCGCGAGAAGGCGTGACGTCACGCCCGCGGTGGCACCGGCCACGCCCCAGCGTCGCGTCCGTCCCCCGCCGAGAAGCGCCGCGGCCGGGGGCACGAAGTAGGCGAGGAGATACAGCGCGACCACCGCGGCCGCCCCGACCGGGGATCCGAACGCCGACCACAGCCAGCGGGTGTAACCGCCGATCAGCGGGCGGGCTCCGTCGTACATCCGGCACGACGCCAGTCCGCCCGCGGTCGCGACCGTCGTAGGCAGTCCGGCGCGACGCAGTGTCCGGGCCAGATCCAGATCCTCCGTGGGACTCGCCGCGACCGCGGCGTGCCCGCCGATCGCCGCGTAGGCGCGCGCGTCGAAGACGAGGAACTGTCCGCACGCGACCGCCATCGACGGCCGGTGGGTGCGGTGCGAGACCGCGACGGGCAGCAACGAGAACCACGACCAGAACAGCAGGGGCTGCACGAGCCGTTCGAGCGCCGATCCGGTGAGCTGGTACGGGAACGGTGAGACGAGCGCGGCGTCCTGGTGGCGCAGCAGAGCGACGGCGGCGGCGAGCGCGTCGGGTGCGAGCCGGACGTCCGCGTCGACGAACACGACGATGCCGCTGTCGGTAGTCGATCCGGCGTGGGCGACGGCTGCGGCGCACGCGGCCGCCTTCCCGGTCCATCCTTCGGGCGGTGGCTGTGTCGATCGGACGACGGTGATGCGCTCGTCGCCCTCGGCCGCGGCCGTGGCCAGGTCGGCGGTGCCGTCGGACGAGTCGTCGTCGAGGATCACCACGCGCAGGGCGTGCAGTCCTGTCTGTGCCCGCAGGTCGGAGACGATCGCGGCGATGCGGGGCGCCTCGTCGCGGGCCGGGACGACGACGGTGACCTGCTCGTCGACCACCGGTCCCGGCACGAGACGAGGGAGCGAGACCCGGTTCGCGACGGCAACGGCCGCGCCGTAGGAGGCGACGAGAGCGCCACCGGCGACGAGTCGCGTGAGACCGGGGGACGGGTCGCGCGGAAGGCGGGTCAGGACCGCGTCCCGTTCGCCGACGACCACTGCGGCGCGGGATTGCGGGTGAACCAGGCCGCGCCGGCGATGATCAGCGTGACACCGAAGGCGCCGCCGGCCATGATTCCGGCCCAGCCCGCGAAACCGCGCGTGTTGGGATCGGCGTAGCGCACCTCCGCGCGGAGGGTGCTCACCTCGCCGGCCGGAATCTTCCAGGTCACGACCGAATCCGACTCGCGGGTGCCGTTGGTGGTCGCCACCCGGGCGGGGAACGCGATGGTGAACTGCACGTCGGTGCCCTGGGTGGGAGCGGACTCGAGATCCACACGTCCGTTCAGTGCCACCAGATCGCCCGAGCGCTGCAGGTTGAGCTGGAACATGCCGGCGCTCTGATCGGACATCGTGGCGAGCTGCTGGACGTCGCCGAAGGTGAGGTCGTTGAAGAAGACCTGGCTCCCGACGTAGCCGTCCTGCGAGTACTCCTGCACCCGCACCTTCCCGGCCAGGGCCGAGGGAGCGGTGAGTTCGGGGCCGGGATCGTTCTCGTCGGCGGGGATGGTCGCGGCGACGATCTGCCCCGACACACGGTCGTCGGAGGAGATCCCCATCGTCGCCTGCACGCGCAGGCAGCCGGTGAGGAGCGGTAGGCCGAGGAGCACGAGCCCCACGACCGCGACGACACGACGGCGGACGGACAGGATGGACGACTGCACGGAGAACATGGTGCCAGGCACGGTCATCCTCGTCGGTTCTTCGGGTCGCTCGCGGCGAGTCGTGCCTCGTCCCGCCCGGGACCGGACACGCTTGCGCGCCACGACCGGACGAGTGAGACCAGCAGGGGAAGACCCAGTACCCCCATGACGACCAGCCCGTAAACCGCGGAGTAGCCGAGTTGGGGAGCGTCGAGGAATACGCTGTGGGCGAGGGCCGAACCGAGCCACGTCCACAGGAACAGCGCAATCGGCACGGCGTCGTGCCGGGGCGCGTCGGCACGGTCCGAGCGGGAGTCGACGAGCACGAGTACGGTCGCCATGATCGCGGCGACGAGGAGCCAGCCCGCGTAGTTGGTGAGCGGGATGTGCTCGATCCCGGGCAGGCCGCCGGCGTTGCACCACGACCAGTGCCCGTCCGCCACCATCTGGGGGTCGAGATAGAGATCCCAGCCCAGCATGCCGACGGTGACCGCCGCGACCCTGCCGGGACCGTTGCGGACGAGGCGGGAGGCCACGCACCAGACGGGGTACAGGCCCGCCGACCACGCCAGCGGCACCACCAGCGGGACGTCGAGTGCGGCCGGCCCGAGCCTGTCGGTGACGTAGCTGTAGCAGCCGTAGGGATAGCCGGTCATTGTGCCGACCACCTCGGACAGATACCCGATGCCCGCCGAGCTGACGAACAGAACGACGGCGAAGGTGATGCCGCGGTTCAACGCGGCGTGGACGAGGCAGGCGGCGGTGAGCAGCGTGACGACCGCGACGGTCGCGGCGTCCCGGGCGCCGCCCTCGGTGAGGGGATAGGCGATCTGGGCGAGGACCGCGGCGACGGCCGGGACGATCGGAAGGACCGTCCGCCACCGGGCCGGTCGGGGCGGTGCGGGGACGCGGGTGTCGGTCACCGCGACACCCAGCCCTTCACGCGGTCCACGAGACTGCCCTTGGCGTCGGCGAGGGCGACCCGGGCGGCGTTGCGGCCGCTCGCACCGGAGACTCCACCACCGGGATGGGTCGAGGCGCCGGTGAGATAGAGGCCGGGCGCGTCGGGCACCCGGTAGCCGGACAGCTCCGGCAGCGGACGCCACAGGAACATCTGGTCCAGCGACATCTCCACGTGCATGACGTTCCCGCCGAGCAGGCCGAGTTCGCTCTCGATGTCCGCCGGGGTCTGCACGTGGCAGTGCTCCACGCTCGCGGTGAAGCCGGGAGAGCGCGTCTCCATCTCGGCGAGAATGCGGTCGGTCTCGGCGCCGGCGATGTCCGCCCAGCGACGTCCGCCGCGCAGCGCGTACGGATGCCACTGGGACCACAGCGTGATCTGGTGCTTGCCGTCGGGTGCGATCGTCGGGTCGAGGGCGGAGAAGCTCATCGCGAGGACGGTGGGTCGCGGGGGCAGGTCTCCCGCCATCGCGGCACCGTGCGCGGCGCGCAGGTGGGCGCGGTCGTCGACGAGCAGTTGCAGACCGGAGGTCGTCGATTCGGGCTCGTCGCAGCCGCGGTAGCGGGGCAGCGAGTCGGTGCCGAGGCGCAGGACCATGCCGATGCCCGGACCGACCCGCATGCTGCGACGCCAGCCCTCGAGCCGGTCGCGGTCGTATCCGCCGCGGTCGAGCAGATCCAGCGTGGTCAGCACGTGGCATCCGGCGACGACCCTGCGGGCTTGCACCGAGCGTCCCGATTCGGTGCGCACGGTCCACAGATCGCCGGTCCGGCGGATCTCGGTGGCGGCGTCGCCGCAGGTCACCGTGCCGCCATCGGACCGCAGCCGCGACAGCAGGGCCTGGGTGAGCGCACCGCTTCCGCCGATCGCGCGACCCGGGGGAAGGGTGTGCATGAGGGCGGCGAAGCCCACCATCGCCGCGGTGCCGGGTTCGGACATGGGCGGGCCGGACTGCGCGCCGAACCAGGCGAGGGCCGCCTTGAGGGGTTCGTCGTCGAAGTACTCGTCGAGCAGGCTGTCGCCGGTGGTGAGGAACCGGCGGGACAGGGCGCTGCCACCCTCACCCGCGTCGAGTCCCCAGAACGAGGACAGCAGGTGCCGGCCGGTCGGGGGACGGGTGAACGACGTCATCACCGCCGCGCTGCGCGGGCCCCAGTCCTGCACGAAGCGGCGGTACGCGTCGGCCTCGCGGCGTCCGCAGGCGGCCTCGACGGAGGCGCAGGTCCGGTCGAGATCGCGGTGGAAGACGATGCCGGGACGGTCGGAGTCCGCCGGGGGCGGCGCGTACGCCCACGGGTCGCAGTCGATGTAGCGCAGGCCGTGGGCGGCGAGATCGAGTTCCTCGACGATCCCGGAATGGCGCACCATGATGTGCGCCGAGGAGCCGCGGTCGACGGCATATCCGGGGAAACGTTCGACGGTGGAGACGGCGCCGCCCGGCACGGTGTCGCGTTCGAGAACCTCCACCGACCATCCGTCGCGGGCGAGATAACACGCGGAGACCAGGGCGTTGTGGCCCGAGCCGACGACGACGACGTCGAGTGTGGCGTTCATGGGGTACCGCTTCCGTCCGGATCGCCGATCGTGTGATGGTGGTGCGGAACGAGGTCCGGCTCGAGGGGCAGGCTCCTGCCGAGGACCGCGAACGGGCGGGCGTCGCCGGTGAAGACGAACCGGCGGACGACGTCCTGGAATCCGAACCGACGGTACAGCCGCCACGCCCGGTTGTCCTCGCCCGGCACCTCGGGTGTCGACAGCAGTACGGCCGCTTCCGTGCGTTCCCGCAGCAGCGCCGACAGGAGCAGTTCACCGATGCGGCGTCCCTGCATGTCGGGTCGGACGTGCAGTTCGGTGAGCTCGAAGTAGTCGGAGAGAACGCGATCGATCTCCTCGGGGGACCGTCCGGAATGGCGCATGCCGGCGCGCACCTGCTGGTGCCACCACTGGCGGGTGTCGCCCCGGTAGCCGTACGCGATCCCGACGACGGTGTCCGGATCCTCGGGGAGGCTCGCGGCGAACGCCTGCCAACCCGCGCGGGCCGAATGCTCGGACCACATCGGCGCGCGGTGGTACTCCGTGCCTCGGGGATATCGCATCGCCGCGACGTAGACGGTCAGCAGCGAGGGCAGGTGCGCACGGAAGTCCGCGGGGGAGAGCTCGGTGAGGATCGGGGCGTCCTGGCAGGGATCGGTGTTCATGCGTGACTCGTTCGGGTGGCTCGCGGTGCGTCGGAGGTGCTCGGGTCTCGCTGATCGTTCGGGATGACGTGGCCGCTTTCTCTTGACGGGTTGTCGGTGGGTCCAGCTATATTGAATACGTCGAACGCATGTTCGACATCGGTGATCCGGGGATGTTCGAGGGAAGCGAACATCCCCGGATCACCCTGGGGTCTCCCGCTCGGCGTCCGTGTCGGGCCTCACTCGAGGACAGTGATCTCCGTTCCTCGGCGTTTCGGCGGGAATGCCACCGGATACCGCTCGTTGTAACGAGTGGTGAGACCACGCCGAGGAGGTGCGTGAACATGGCCAACGGTCAGGTCGCGAGTCGAGGCCCGCGCCGAACGTCTCCCACACTCGGGCCGTCCGCATGCATCGACCATGCCACCTCGGCGCGCGCGGCGACGCTGCTGCGCAAGGCCGACGATCTGCTTTCCGGTGCCGCCGGTGCCGGCGATCCGGGCGAGCGGTTCCGCCTCGCCTACCTGGCGGCGCTGCGCGGTGCCGGTGCGGTGGTCGCGGCCGCGGAGCTGCGCTCCGGGATCCGGCCCCGCCGACCCGCGACGCGCAACGCATGGGCACTCATGGCGCGCGCCGACGAGTCCTTCGCCGTCTGGGCCGACTACTTCGCCGATCGCTCCGCCACCCGCACCGCGGTCGAGGCGGGGGTCGCGCAGGCGGTGGGAGCCGACGAATCCGGTGCCTTCTACGACGAGGTGGGCCACTTCCTGCACGATGTGGAGGGCTATCTCGACGCCGAAGCAGAGCCGGAGGTCGGTGTCGGTGGGTGACTTTCGCCCCTTCACGAGGGCCTTCGCCGACGACGGGATCGAACTCACGTGTGGAGTTTGTGGTCCACAGCGACATCTGCTCGTATTATTGACTCAGGCGGCCGTACGGACGGCCCCCCACCGGATTCGCCCCACGGATCCGGTGGCCACCGTTTAGTGCCGGGGGAGGTACCGTGCCACTCTCCGAGCACGAGCAGCGCATGCTCGATCAGATCGAGAGCGCGCTCTATGCTGAGGATCCCAAGTTCGCCTCGACCGTGCGTGGCAGCCGGTTGGGGATGGCGTCGAACCGGCGGCGGCTACAGGCCGGCGCATTGTTCGTGTTGGGCCTGACGCTGCTGATCGCCGGCGTTGCCCTGCCGCTCAAGCCGGGCGGCTTCCCGATCATCAGTCTGCTCGGGTTCCTCGTGATGTTCGCCGCCGGAGTCTTGTTGCTCCTCGGCGGTCGTCGGCCGTCGACTCCCGGGGCGACGGGCGGTAGTTCCGGTTCCGGAAAGTCCGGTCGAAGTTCCCGCGGCGGCAAGAAGTCCTCGGGTGGTGGCTTCACCAACCGCATGGAAGAGCGGTTCCGGAGGCGTTTCGAGCAGGACTGACCTCCTCGACCATCAGGTGTACCGACGACGGCGCGACCCACGGGTCGTGCCGTCGTCGTTCGTCTGCAGACCTTTCACCGACCCGGCGTCGTCCGCCTCTCCGCCCCTCCACCACCGCGCCCCACTCGCGCAATCTCCGTCTCCCCACCGCCTCCCACCTCGGCTCCGGCCGCAGTGTTTTCCCTGGTCGCCGATTGCTCGGCCCTCGCTCCGCCGGTGGGGCGGATCGTCGGGGCGCCGACAGCGGTGGATCCGTCGTCGTCACGCGAGCGCGTGTCCCCATTTTCCGCCACCTGCTCTGAGCTGGGAATGTGACGACAACACGCGCGGCCGGGCGGCAGTAATCCGTTTCCGGTGGGGCAAAGTGGGGTAATGTGGGGCGCGGCGGGACAAGGTGTCCTGTCGCGCGAAGCATCCGTCCGGCAGCGGGGAGGCGCCGAGTGTTCCTCGGTACCTACACCCCGAAGTTGGACGACAAGGGCCGGCTGACATTGCCGGCGAAGTACCGAGACGAGCTGGCGGGAGGGTTGATGATCACGAAGGGGCAGGATCACAGCCTCACCGTGTTCCCTCGCGACGAGTTCGCCGCTCTGGCCGAACGCGCTGCGAGTGCCTCACGGAGCAACCCTCAGGCACGTGCGTTCCTGCGGAGTCTCGCGTCGGGAACGGAGGAGCAGCGACCCGACTCACAAGGCCGGATCACGCTGTCGTCAGCTCACCGCAAGTACGCCGGTCTCACCAAGGACTGCGTGGTGATCGGTTCGGTCAGGTACCTCGAGATTTGGGACGCGACGGCATGGGAGACCTACCTCGCCGAGCACGAAGAAGACTTCTCGGAAGCGAGAGACGAAGCACTACGCGACATCTTGTAACCACGGCTCGGGCTGCGCGGCGAGTGCCGCGAGGCCTCTGCCCGATGTGCCGGCCCTGACGCACTTCCCCAGCGCCAGGTACGGACCGGAGGGCCCTGACGCACTTCCCCGGCGTCAGGTCTCTTCGGACTCGGACAGAGACCTCGAGGCATTCGCCGTCTTCCGTATCCACCCCCGTGGCGGCGAGCACGGTATCGAGACGAGCGACAGGCAGGCACGAGGCATACCACCGTCCACCCGACGAGTACCCGACAGACCGTAAGCGGCCCGAGCAGGATTCCGGAGGACACATGGTGGACGGCGAGCACGAATCCGTCGATGGTACGGATGAGGCCACCGGTGCCGATGTGACATCTGCGGCGGAATTCGGCCACGTGCCCGTCATGCTCCAGCGCGCCGTCGACCTTCTCGGTCCGGCCATCGAGAGCGTCGGTCCCGACGGCGAGGGCGCGGTCTACGTCGACGCGACACTCGGTCTCGGGGGGCACTCCGAACACTTCCTGACGATCTACCCGAGGCTGCGGCTCGTCGGCCTCGACCGTGATACCGACGCACTGGCGATCGCCCGCGAGCGACTCGCACGGTTCTCCGACCGCACAGACTTCGTCCACACCCGCTACGACGGGATCGCCGACGCGCTCGAGAGCGTCGGCCTCGACCGGTACGGCTCGGTCCACGCCGCCCTGTTCGATCTCGGCGTGTCCTCGATGCAGCTCGACGAGGCGGAGCGCGGTTTCGCCTATTCCAAGGACGCCCCGCTCGACATGCGGATGGATGCCACCACCGGCATCACCGCGGCCGATGTCCTCAACACCTACAGTCACGGCGACCTCGCTCGCATCCTGAGCACCTACGGCGAGGAGCGCTTCGCCGGCAGGATCGCCTCCGAGATCGTGCGGACCCGGGCCAAGACTCCCTTCCGGACGAGCGGCGAACTCGTCGAACTGCTGTACCGCACGATCCCGGCGGCGACCCGCCGTACCGGTGGTCACCCGGCCAAGCGCACCTTCCAGGCGTTGCGGGTCGAGGTCAACGCGGAGCTCGACTCGTTGCGCACCGCGATCCCCGACGCTCTCGACGCTCTCGCGGTGGGCGGCCGGATCGTCTTCATGTCCTACCAGTCGCTCGAGGACAAGGTCGTCAAGCAGGAACTGACACCGCGTGCGAAGTCCCGCAGTCCCGAAGGGCTTCCGGTCGAACTGCCCGGGATGGGACCGGAACTGCGCATCCTCACCCGCGGTGCGGAGCGGGCAACGGACGACGAGATCGAGGCCAACCCACGTTCGGCGCCCGTCCGCCTGCGTGCTGCAGAACGAATCGCCAGGAGGTAACCGATGACCGTACAGGTGGCACCCCCGCAGCGCCGGAACCCGGGGCGATCGACCGCAGCGCAGCGTGCCTATCAGCGACGGTCGCAGCGCGCAGCGCAGCTCGGGGTCGAACAGGTGCAGACCCGCGGGCGCACGACGGGTGCCGGACGTGTCCGCACCCGGATCCCGTTCGTCGCCACCATCATCGGGCTCCTGGGCGTGGGCATGGCCGTGACGCTGTTGCTGACCACCCGGGCGACCGAAGACTCCTACGAGCTCAGCGCGGCGCGGTCCCTCAACGAGGAGCTCGCCCAGAAGCGGGCGGTGCTCCAGCGCGACGTCGCCACGGCCGAGTCGGCTCCCGCGCTCGCGGTCGCCGCGGCGGAACTGGGGATGATCCCCACCGGGCAGGTCGCGCGGATCGTCGTCGCTCCGGACGGTTCGGTGCAGGTGGTGGGCGATCCGGTTCCGGCCCAGGGTGCCCCGCCGGTCCCGCTGGATCCGCCCGCCCGAGAGGACGCCCGCGTCCAGACCCCGCTGGCCGGCAGCGCCGGGGCGGAGACCCCGCGGCCGCTCGGTGACGTGAGCGAGGAACCCCGGCCGCGCACCGACACCGAGGGCACGCGTCGGGCCGCGCCATCGGCCGACGGCCGCCCGGTGGGCGAGGAACCGGCACCGGCTCCCGTGCCGGTACCCGCGGCGGAAGCTCCCGCGGCCGCCACGCCGGATGTCGAGGGTGCCGCACCTGTACCGCCCGCGGCAGGACAATCGGTACCCGTGAGCGAACTGCCGCAATCCGAAGCGCCCCGTGAGGCGGCGCCCGAAGCACCAGTCCAGGCCGTGCCGACGGAACCCGAGGGCGGGCCTCGGTGAACAACCGCTCCACCCCTCGGCGTGCACCGCAGCGACGTTCCACCCCGGCGACGCGCGGCGGCCGCGCTCGAATGCCCGCGCCGCGCGATCGCAAGCAGCGCGACCGGACGAGTTTCGCGTTCCGCAACAAGTGGGGCCGGATCGGCATGTTCGGCATTCTGGGCGTAGCCGTCGCCCAGTTGTTGTCCGTGCAGCTCGTCCAGGCCCCCACACTGTCCGCCGAAGCCGCCAGCCAGCGCACCACCCGACTCGTCGAACCCGCGACCCGCGGCACCATCGCCGATCGCAACGGGGAACCGCTCGCGTACACCATGGAAGCGAAGGCGCTGACCTTCCAACCCGTGCGGGTGCGCAAGGAACTCGAGGAGGAACGTGCGAAGGACCCGTCCCGGCCCGAGGTCTCCGAATATCTCGAGGGCGTCGCGTCGGCGGTCCACGAGGCGCTCGGCGCTGCGGCGCCGGAGAAGGACGTGCTCGAGATGCTCGAGAGCGACGAGACCTTCGTCTACCTCGCCCGCGGCGTCGATCCGGGGGTCGCGGCGGAGATCGTCGACGAGTACGACAAGGTCGGCACCGAGCGTCAGGACATCCGTCTGTATCCGGGCGGATCGCTCGCCGCCAATCTCGTCGGCGCGACCGGCTGGGACGGACACGGCCTGATCGGGCTCGAAGCGTCGATGGACGCCGTGCTGGCGGGTACCGACGGTTCGTCCACCTACGACCGTGGATCCGACGGCGCCGTCATCCCGGGCAGCTGGCGCGACCGTCAGCCCGCCGTCGACGGTTCCTCCGTCGAGCTCACGATCGACAACGACCTGCAGTACCACGTGCAGCAGGAGGTCCAGCGCGCGAAGGACCTGTCCGGGGCGAAGAACGCCTCCGCTGTGGTGCTCGACGCGCACACCGGCGAAGTGCTCGCCATGTCGAACGACAGCACCTTCGACCCGTCGATCGGTGTCGCGAACAACCCGCCCGACGCCGAACAGGGCAACCTCGCGGTCAGTTCGCCGTTCGAACCCGGGTCCGTGAACAAGATCATCACCGCGGCCGCGGCGATCGAGGACGGTCTGACCCGCCCCGACGAGGTCCTGCAGGTCCCCGGCACGATCACCATGGCCGGCGCGACCGTCAAGGACGCCTGGGATCACGGGGTCGTGCCGTATACCACGACGGGTGTGTTCGGGAAGTCGTCGAACGTCGGCACGCTCATGCTCGCCGAGCGGATCGGTGAGGACCGCTTCGCCGAGATGCTGCGACTGTTCGGTCTCGGCCAGCGCACCGATGTCGGCCTGCCCGGCGAATCCGCGGGTCTGCTGCCCAGCCGTGAGCAGTGGTCGGGTGGCACCTTCGCGAACCTGCCCATCGGCCAGGGTCTGTCGATGACCCTGCTGCAGATGACCGCGATCTACCAGACCATCGCGAACGACGGGGAACGTGTCCCGCCGCGGGTCGTGCGCGCGACCATCGCGCCGGACGGCACGCGCACCGAGACGCCCCGTCCCGATCCGGTGCGGGTGGTGAGCCCGCAGACCGCCGCGACGGTGCGCGACATGTTCCGTTCCGTCGTCCAGTCCGATACCGGCAACCAGCAGGGCACCGGTGCGGGCGCCGCCATCGAGGGCTATCAGATCTCGGGCAAGACGGGTACCGCCCAGCAGATCGACCAGAACTGCAAGTGTTACTCGAACTCCGACTACTGGATCACCTTCGCCGGCATCGCTCCGTCCGACGATCCGCGCTATGTCGTGGGCATCATGCTCGACGCCCCGACCCGCAGCTCCGACGGCAGCGGGGGCCAATCGGCCGCGCCGCTGTTCCGCAACATCGCGTCGTGGTTGCTGCAGCGCGACGGCGTGCCGCTGTCGGCCGAACCGGAGAGCAAGTTGATCCTCCAGGTCGACTGACGAGGTGACCGTGGCGCCTCGGTAGGCTGACAGGTCGGTAACGTGACACGACGGTCGTCGCCGAGAGCGGATCGGGAACGAACCCGGAAACATCCGTCGGAGTGCCTGCAGACGAGCTGCAGCGAAGCGAGAGGAAACTGGTGCCTGTGCCATCGAGTCCGGATCCGGCTCCTCCGGAGGAGGGGCGGAGACCCGAGCACCCACCGATGACGCAGATCTCGGTTCTCGCCGACGCCATCGGGGCGCGCGTCGAGATCGTCAATGCAGCCGCCGGAGAGGATGCGGCCCGCGCGGCCGCGATCACCGGCATCGACCTGCGCGCCCAGGGCATCCGCCCCGGCGACGTCTTCGCCGCGCTGCCCGGCGCGCGCGCCCACGGCGCCTCCTACGCGGGCACCGCGCTCGAACGCGGAGCGGTCGCCGTGCTGACCGACGAGGCCGGTCGCGACCTCGTCGCCGAGGCCACCTCCGATTCGGTCGCGGTCCTCGTCCATCCCGAACCGCGTGTCGCGCTGGGGGCGGCGTCGGCCACCGTCTACGGACACCCCTCCCGGAGCATGCAGGTCATCGGCATCACGGGCACGTCCGGTAAGACCACGACGTCCTATCTCGTCGAGGCAGGCCTCGTCGCGGCCGGACGCGTCGTCGGTCTCGTCGGGACCGTGGAGACCCGGATCGAAGGCATTCGCGTGCCGAGCACCCTCACGACACCCGAGGCGCCGCAGCTGCACGCCCTGTTCGCCGTCATGCGCGAACGCGGTGTCGACACGGTCGTGATGGAGGTTTCCAGCCATGCCCTCGCACTCGGTCGCGTGGACGCCACCGAGTTCGCCGTCGGCGGGTTCACCAACCTGTCCCAGGACCATCTCGACTTCCACAAGGACCTCGACGACTACTTCGGCGCGAAGGCCCGGCTGTTCGCCGAGGACTCGCCGGTCCGGGCCCGCCGCGCGGTGGTGTGCACCGACGACGTGTGGGGACGTCGCATGGCCGAGGTCGCGCGCGCGGGCCGCGACGACGCGACCGCAGTCCGCACGGTCACCGCAGGTGGCGACGGTGACGCTGCCGGCGCCGCGGCCGATTGGACGGTCACCGACGAGGTCCCCGAAGAGACGGGAGTGCAGCAGTTCACCCTGACCGGTCCGGACGGGATCGCCCGCCGCGCCACCGTCGGCCTGCCGGGCCGCTACAACGTCACCAACGCCGCTCTCGCCGTAGCGCTTTGCGCCGAGGTGGGCGCCGACATCGACGCCGCGATCCGCGGTATCGCCGATGTCGCGGTGCCCGGCCGGGTCGAACGGGTCGAGCGCGGTCAGGACTTCCTCGCCGTCGTCGACTACGCCCACAAGCCCGCGGCGCTCGAAGCGGTCATCGGAACCCTGCGCGCCGCGACCGAGGGACGCATCGCCGTCGTCGTCGGTGCGGGCGGCGACCGCGACCGGACGAAGCGGCCGATCATGGGCGAGGTCGCGGCGCGGGCCGCCGATCTGGTGGTCGTGACCGACGACAACCCACGAACCGAGAGCCCCGCCGCCATCCGCGCGGCCGTCCTCGACGGTGCACACTCCGTCCCGGCGGCCGAACGCGGCGAGATCCTCGAGATCGGCGATCGCGCCGCGGCGATCGACGCCGCGGTCGCGTGGGCCCGCCCGGGCGACGTCGTCCTCGTCGCCGGCAAGGGCCACGAGACGGGGCAGGAGATCGACGGAGTGAAGCACCCCTTCGACGACCGCGAGGTCCTCGGCGCAGCTCTCGACAAGTACCGGACCGCAGGACCCGACGGTGACCATCCGCCTGCTGCGGGCGGTTCGCATCACGGAGGCAAGGCATGATCCCGATGACACTGGCTCGGATCGCGGAGGTCGTCGGGGGCACCCTGCACGACGTCGACGATCCGTCCGCCGAGGTGACCGGTTCCGTCGAGTTCGACTCGCGACGGATCGGTCCCGGCGGCCTGTTCCTGGCGCTGCCCGGTGCGCGCTCGGACGGGCACGATCACGCCGCGGCCGCCGTCGCCGCCGGTGCGGTCGCGGTCCTGGCCGCACGGCCGGTGGGTGTGCCCGCCATCGTCGTGCCGCCCATCCCGCCGACCGAGACCAACACCCTCGCGCTCGAACACGACAGCGACGGATCCGGCGCGGCCGTGCTCGCCGGCCTCGCGAAGCTCGCCCGCACCGTGGTGGACACGCTCACCGGCGCCGGCCTCACCGTTGTCGGTGTCACCGGTTCGGCGGGCAAGACGTCCACGAAGGACATGATCGCCGCCGTGCTCGCACCGCTCGGTGAGGTCGTCGCCCCGCCCGGCTCGTTCAACAACGAACTCGGCCACCCCTGGACCGCGCTGCGCGCCACCGAATCCACCCGGTTCCTCGTCCTCGAGAAGTCGGCGCGGGGCCCCGGGCACATCGCGACCCTGAGCCGCATCGCCCCGCCGCGGATCGGTGTCGTGCTCAACGTCGGTACCGCACACCTCGGCGAGTTCGGCTCGCAGGAGGTCATCGCCGAGACGAAGGGCGAACTCGTCGAGGCGCTGCCCAGCGCCGCCGAGGGGGGAGTGGCGATCCTCAACGCCGACGACACCCTCGTGTCGAAGATGGCGACCCGCACCACCGGTCGTGTGGTGACCGTCGGGACCGGGTCCGGTGCCGCCTATCGCGCCGAGGACATCCACCTCGACGACCAGGCGCGTGCCTCCTTCACCGCCGTCGTCCCCGGCGCCGACGGACAGGAGCGGCGCGTGCCCGTGCGGCTCGCCGTGCACGGCGAACACCAGATCGGCAACGCCCTGTCGGCGATCGCCGTCGCCGTGGAGTGCGGTGCGACGGTCGAGCAGGCCGCCGAGGCGCTCGCGACGGCGGGTCCCGTCTCGGCGCACCGCATGGCGGTGCACACCCGATCCGACGGGGTGACCGTCATCGACGACGCCTACAACGCCAATCCCGATTCCATGCGCGCAGCCGTGAAGGCCCTGGTCACCATGGCGCGGTCCGGTCCGGATCGCCGGCGCACCTTCGCGGTGCTGGGGGAGATGGCCGAGCTCGGGGACGACGCCGTCGTCGCCCACGACGCCATCGGACGCCTCGCCGTGCGCCTCGACGTCACCCGCATCATCGCCGTCGGTGCCACGCGGCCGGTCCGGGGTCTGTTCCAGGGCGCCGTGATGGAAGGATCGTGGGGTGAGGAAGCGAGCCACGTACCCGATGCCGACGCCGCGATCGCGTTGTTGCGCGACGAACTGCAACCGGGCGACATCGTGCTCGTGAAGGCATCGCAGTCCGTGGGACTGTGGACCGTCGCCGAGGCCGTCCTCGCGGACGACCCCGGTGCCGGAGACAACGACGCTGCTGTGGGGACGGAGGACGCCCGGTGAGACAGATCCTGTTCGCGGCGGGCATCGCGCTCGCAGTCTCGATCCTGCTCACCCCCCTCCTGATCAAGATGTTCTCCCGGCAGGGCTTCGGGCAGGAGATCCGGGTCGAGGGCCCGCAGAGCCACCAGTCCAAGCGCGGCACCCCCACCATGGGCGGCGTCGCGATCCTCGCCGGTCTGTGGGCCGGTTACTGGGGGTCGCATCTCATCGGTACGGGATACGACGCGGAAGGTCCCACGGCCTCGGGTCTGCTCGTGCTCGGCCTGACGACGGCGCTCGGCGGCGTCGGCTTCCTCGACGACTTCATCAAGATTCGCAAGCAGCGCAATCTCGGTCTGAACAAGACGGCCAAGCTGGTCGGCCAGCTGGTCGTCGCGGTGGGCTTCGGCATCCTCGCGCTGCAGTTCCGCAATGCGGACGGTCTCACCCCGGCGAGCACCGATCTGTCCTACGTGCGCGACATCGCCACGGTCTCGATGGGCTCGATCGTGTTCATCCTGTTCGTCTATCTGCTGGTCAGCGCGTGGTCGAACGCGGTGAACCTCACCGACGGCCTCGACGGTCTCGCTGCGGGTTCGATGGCGCTGGTGCTCGGCGCCTACGTCATCATCACCTTCTGGCAGTACCGCAACGCGTGCGCCGTGGAGCCGACCGCCGGGTGCTACGACGTCCGTGATCCGCTCGATCTCGCGTTGCTGTGCGCCGCCGGCGCCGCCGCCTGCATCGGCTTCCTGTGGTGGAACGCCGCACCGGCCAAGATCTTCATGGGCGACACGGGCTCGCTCGCCCTCGGCGGCATGCTGGCCGGTCTGTCCATCACGACCCGCACCGAGCTGCTCATGGTGGTCATCGGCGCGCTGTTCGTCGCGGAGGCCGCCTCGGTGGTCATCCAGGTCGCGGTCTTCCGGTCCAGCCGCAGGCGGGTGTTCCGGATGGCACCCTTCCACCATCACTTCGAACTCGGCGGATGGGCCGAGACCACGGTGATCATCCGGTTCTGGTTGCTCGCCGCCATCGCCTCGGCGATCGGTCTGGCCCTCTTCTACAGCGAATACCTCGCGGCGATCGGGGACTGACCGTGAACGACGAACTCGAACGGCTCAGAGGACGGGCGGTGCTCGTCGCCGGGGCAGGGGTGTCCGGCCGCGCGACGATCGAACCCCTTACCGATCTCGGCGCCCACGTCACCGTCACCGACCGCAACGAGCGGGCACTGGCCGAGTGCGCGGCGCTCGGCGCCCGGACGGTCGACCTCGACAGTCTCGTCGACGACCCCGCTGCGCTGCGCGAGTTCGCCCTGGTGGTCACGAGTCCCGGATTCCCGCCCGACGCCCCGCTGCTCTCGCGCGCGGCCGGCGCGGCGATCCCCATCTGGGGCGACATCGAACTGTCCTGGCGCATCGACCGCGCCGAGGTCTACGGACCGGCCCGTCGGTGGCTGGCCGTCACCGGGACGAACGGCAAGACCACTACGACCATGATGCTGCACGCGATCCTCGAGGCCTCCGGCCTCGGCAGCGTCGCGTGCGGCAACATCGGTCTTCCCGTGCTCGACGCCCTGCGCCGCGACGAACCGCGGGCCGACGTACTCGCCGTCGAGTTGTCGTCCTTCCAGCTGCACTGGGCGCCCTCGGTTCGGCCCGAGGCCGGCGTCGTGCTCAACATCGCCGAGGACCATCTCGACTGGCACGGCGGCATCGAGAACTACATCGAGGCCAAACTCGGTGCGCTCACCGGCGCCGTCGGGGTCATCGGTCTCGACGACCCGATCGCCGGTGGTCTCGGCGACCGGTCCCGTGCCGTGGTCACCGTGGGCTTCACCCTGGGCTATCCCCAGGAAGGCGAACTCGGGATCAGCGGCGAACTGCTCGTCGACCGGGCGTTCGCCGATTCCGCCGTGCTCGCCCGGGTGGACGACGTGACGCCGCCCGGCCCCGCCGGACTGTCCGACGCACTCGCGGCCGCAGCCCTCGCCCGGGCCATCGACGTGCCCGCCTCGGCGGTGCACGACGGCCTGCGACGGCACCGCGTCGGTCCGCACCGCGCCGCGCCGGTCGGGCAGGTCGACGGCGTCGAGTACATCGACGATTCGAAGGCGACCAATCCGCACGCGGCCCGTAGTTCGCTGCTCGCCCGCGACCGCGTGGTGTGGATCGCCGGTGGTCTGCTCAAGGGCGCCCGCGTGGACGACCTGGTCGCCGAGGTTGCGCCGCGACTGTCCGGAGCCGTGCTGCTCGGCCGCGACGCCGGCGACATCGCCGACGCGCTGGCGCGACACGCCCCGCAGGTCCCGGTCGTCGTCGTGGACACGGGCGACGATGAAGCGATGACCGATGCGACGAGCGAGACCGACACGTCTTCGGTGAGGAGGGCCGTGGCACCGGGCGCCGACGGTCCTGCCGCGATGCGCGTGGTGGTCCGGGAAGCGGCCGCACTCGCCTCGCCGGGGGAGACGGTGCTGCTCGCCCCGGCCGCGGCATCGCTCGACATGTTCGCCGATTACGCGGAGCGCGGCCGGAGTTTCGCGTCCGCGGTCGAGGAACTCCGCGGGGGCGGGACGCAACCGTGACCCCTCGGGCAGGAGCGACCCGAGCAGGGGCGAACACCGACGAGCCGGTGGTCGGAGTACGCGGCCGGTTCGGGGCCTGGATGGCGCGACCGCTCGCGTCCTTCCATCTCGTGGTGACGATCGCCGTCCTGCTCACCGTGCTCGGCCTCGTCATGGTGCTGTCGTCGTCGAGCGTCGGCGCGGTGGCCGCGGCGGGATCGGCCTACGGATTGTTCACCTCCCAGGCGATCTTCGCCGTCCTGGGCATGGTGATCTTCTACATCGCGCTGCAGATCCCGGTCCGGGTGATGCGACGCTTCGCCTTCCCGGCGTTCGCGTTCTCGGTCGTGCTGCTCGTGCTCGTGCTCATACCGGGCATCGGTACGGTCTCGCAGGGCACCCGGGGGTGGTTCGTCATCGCCGGTATCTCGTTGCAGCCGGCGGAGATCGCCAAGATCACCCTTGCCGTGTGGGGTGCGCACCTGCTCGCCTCCCGGCGTGGGGAGAACTCGACGCTGCGCGAGATGCTCGTCCCGCTCGTCCCGGCCGCCCTGCTCGTGACCGGCCTGATCGTGCTCCAGCCCGACCTCGGCACCACCGTCTCGATCGTGATCATCGTGATCGCCCTGTTGTGGTTCGCGGGACTGCCGCTCAAGGTGTTCCTCGGGATCGTCGGCACGGCCGCCACACTCGCGGTGATCCTGGCCTTGACGGCCGGCTATCGCTCGCAGCGTGTGCGGGCCTTCTTCAACCCCGGCGACGACCCGCAGGGTGCCGGTTACCAGGCGCGACAGGCGAAGTTCTCCCTCGCGGACGGCGGCCTGTGGGGTCGCGGGCTCGGTCAGAGCCGCGCGAAGTGGAGTTATCTGCCCAACGCCCACAACGACTTCATCTTCGCGATCATCGGTGAGGAACTGGGCTTCCTCGGTGGAGTGGCCGTCATCGGCCTGTTCGGTCTGTTCGCCTATGTCGGACTGCGGATCGCGATGCGCTCGGCCGACCCCTTCCTGCGCCTGTTCACTGCGACGGCGACGACGTGGATCATCGGCCAGGCCTTCATCAACATCGGCTACGTCGTGGGACTGCTGCCCGTGACCGGCCTGCAGTTGCCGCTCGTGTCGGCCGGTGGTACCTCGACGGCCACCACCCTGCTGATGTTCGGCCTGATCGCCAACGCAGCCAGACACGAACCCGAGGCCATCGCCGCGCTGCACGCGGGTCAGGACGGCCGGTTCGCGCGGCTGCTGCGCCTGCGCAAGCCGGAGGCCTACCGGGCCGGTCGCTCCTCGGCGGCGCGTACGGTCGCAGCACGACAGCCGCGAGCGCGGGCCGCGGCGCCCGAGCGCAGTGCCCGCCCCGCGTCGAAAGGTGGGGGATCGCGCAAGCGGCAGTCCCCCGCACCGAACGAGCGGCAACGGGGAGCCGCGACGGACCGCCGGACATCGGCAGGCCGGACGGAACCCCGGGAGGGGACCGGCCGGGCCCGGCGTGCACAACCTGCACGCGAACCGGCTCGCGGCCGGCAGCAGACGAACCGCACGACACGCGGATCGAACGGACGAAGCGGAGAGAGAGGGAACCGTAGGTGAGTGGGGAGAGGCCGGCACTGTCGGTGGTGGTGGCCGGAGGCGGCACGGCCGGTCATATCGAACCGGCACTCGCGGTGGCCGACGCCGTTCGCGCACTCGTGCCTGACGCGCGGATCACCGCTATCGGCACCGAACGGGGACTCGAGACGACGCTGGTGCCGCGCCGCGGATATCCCCTCGAACTCATCCCACCGGTGCCGCTGCCCCGCAAGCCGACGGTGGACCTGCTGAGACTTCCCGGCCGGGTCGTCTCGTCGGTGCGCCGTACCAGGCAGATCCTCGACGAGGTCGGCGCCGACGTCGTCGTCGGTTTCGGCGGGTACGTGGCGTTGCCCGCCTATCTCGCGGCCGGAGCCGGTCCGCTGCGTCGACGCCGGCGCATCCCGGTCGTCGTCCACGAGGCCAATGCCAGTGCGGGCATCGCCAATCGCATCGGTGCCCTGCGGGCCGAGCGCGTGCTCGCCGCCGTCCCGCGCTCGGGAATCGTCCGGCGCGGTGACGCGCAGATCGTGGGGATCCCGGTCCGCTCGTCGATCACGGGTCTCGACCGCGCCGGGCTGCGCGCGGAGGCACGCCGGCACTTCGGTCTGCCCGACGACGTACCCGTGCTGCTCGTCTTCGGTGGGTCGCAGGGTGCACGCTCGCTGAACGAGGCCGTGTCCGGCGCGTCCTCGGCACTCGCGGAGGCCGGCATCGCGGTGCTGCACGCGCACGGACCGAAGAACACCGTGGACATCCCCGCCCATGTCGGTCACGCCCGCGCCCCGTACGTCACCGTGCCCTATCTCGAACGGATGGACCTCGCGTACTCCGCCGCCGATGCGGTGGTCTGCCGGTCCGGGGCCATGACGGTCGCGGAGGTCTCGGCGGTGGGTCTGCCCGCCGTGTACGTGCCGCTCCCGCACGGGAATGGTGAACAGGAACTCAACGCCCGCCCCGTCGTCGAGGCCGGCGGTGGCAGGATCGTCGCCGACGGCGACCTGACTTCGGACTATGTCGCCACGGAAGTGGTGTCGCTGCTCGGCGACGAGCGGAGACTCGTGGAGATGGGGCGCAGCGCCGCGGCCGCTGGTCACCGCAGCGCCGCAGACGAGATGGCGCGCATAGTGCTCGAGGTTGCCGGAGTGGAACCGAACAGGAGTGAACGATGAGTGCGCAGTTACCCGCCGAACTCGAGCGGGTGCACATGGTCGGTATCGGCGGTGCCGGGATGTCGGGCATCGCCCGGATCCTGCTCGCCCGTGGGGGACAGGTATCGGGTTCCGACGCGAAGGAGAGCCGCGGTGTGCTCGCGCTGCGGGCCCGCGGCGCGCAGGTCCGCATCGGCCACGCCGCCGAGGCTCTCGACCTGCTGGAGGGTGGTCCTACCGCCCTGGTCACAACGTTCGCGGCTATCCCGAAGGACAATCCCGAACTGGTCGCCGCCCGCGAGCGGGGCATCCCGATCCTGTTGCGACCCGCGGTCCTCGCCTCGCTGATGCGAGGGAACCGCACCTTCCTGGTCTCCGGCACCCACGGCAAGACCTCCACGACGTCGATGCTCGTCGTCGCGCTGCAGCACTGCGGCCTCGATCCGTCCTTCGCGGTGGGCGGTGAACTCAACGAATCCGGGACCAACGCCCACCACGGCAGCGGGGACGTCTTCGTCGCCGAAGCCGACGAGAGCGACGGCTCGCTGCTGCAGTACGACCCGAACACCGTGATCGTCACGAACATCGAGGCCGATCACCTCGACTACTTCGGCACGCCGGAGGCGTACACGGCGGTCTTCGACGAGTTCGTCGCCCGCATCGCCCCCGGCGGCCTGCTCGTCGTCTGCCTCGACGACCCCGGCTCGGCGGCCCTCGCCGAGCGCGTCGTCGCCCTCGGCCGCGACGACCTGCGGGTGCAGGGTTACGGCACCGCCGACGTCATCGGCACCGTGGGCGACCACCGCGGCGTTCCCGTCGGGGTGCGGCTGCTCGGCTGGGAGGCCAAGGATGTCGGCGGCGTCGCCGAGTTCCACCTCGCGGGTGAGGATTCGCCGCGCACCGTGCGACTGTCCGTCCCCGGCCGGCACATGGCGCTCAATGCTCTCGCCGCGCTGCTCGCCGCGCTCGAAGCCGGAGCGCAGGTCGACGAGGCGCTGGAAGGCCTCGCCGGTTTCGGTGGTGTGCACCGGCGGTTCCAGTACACCGGCCGCGAACACGGTGTGCGGGTGTTCGACGACTACGCCCACCATCCCACCGAGGTCCGCGCGGTCCTTGCGGCCGCGGCCGAACTCGTGGCGGGAGAGCCGCTGCGCTACACCGAGACCGGCACCGAACGGCCCCGCGTGATCGTCGTCTTCCAGCCGCATCTCTACTCGCGCACCGAGGCGTTCGCCACCGAGTTCGGGCAGGCTCTCGACCTCGCCGACGAGGTTGTGGTGCTCGACGTCTACGGCGCCCGGGAGGAACCGATCCCGGGTGTGAGCGGTGCGCTGGTCGCGCGGGCGGTGAGCAAGCCTGTGCACTACCAGCCGAATCTGTCCGCGGTGCCGCGGCAGGTCGCGCGTCTGACCCGGCCGGGTGATGTTGTGATCACGATGGGTGCCGGTGACGTCACGATGCTGGGCCGCCAGATCCTCGACGCGCTCCACAGCAAACCGGGTCGCTTCCGTCCGGCCGGGGCGGCTCCCGAGCCCGGCGGATTCCGCGCACCCGGCGGTTCCGGACCGGGACCGATCAGCTCGTGACGCCCGCCGCCGTCTCGTCGCGCCGCCGTCGCGGACGACCGTCACGCGAACCGCGTGAGCCCGATGAAGCCCGCGAACGCAGCACTGCCCGTCGCCCGTCCGGGCGGTCGGTGCGCCTGCGGACGGTACTGCTAGGGGCGGCTGTCGTCGCGGTGTTCCTCGGCGCCATCGCGGTGGCGTGGCTGTCGCCGTTGCTGTCCGTGCGGGTGATCGAGGTGGACGGGATCGAGGTCGTCACCTACGACGAGGTGGTCGACGCGCTCGCGGTCGCCGAGGGCACGCCGCTGCTCCGGGTCGACACGGCCGCGGCGGCCCAGCGGGTCGCGACGATTCCGCGTGCGGCGTCGGCCCGGGTCCAGCGGGTCTATCCCTCCACCGTCCGGGTGACAGTGACCGAGCGCGAGGCGATGGTCTTCTTCGACGCCCCCGACGGCACCCACTCTGTCGACATCGAGGGAGTGGACTTCGCGGTCGAGCCGCCTCCGATGTTCACTCCCCGTCTCGTCACTCCGACGCCGGGCACCGGCGATCCCGCGACCCGCGCCGCCGTGGAGGTGCTCGACAAGTTACCGCCCGACCTGCGCGTGCAGGTGGAGACGGTCGAAGCGCCCTCCCCGTCCGACATCTCGATCGTCCTCACCGACGGGCGTGTCGTGGTGTGGGGTGGAACCGATCGTTCCGAGCGGAAGGCGGCGGTCGTCGGCCCGCTGCTGACACAGCCGGGGGAGCGATTCGACGTGGCGAGTCCCGACCTGCCGACGGTGAGGTGAGGGATCGACGAAATTCGTCCGGCGTGTCCGGCGCGTCTACTGGCTAATCTCGGTACCCGTGCCATAGCGTTTCGGACAGTCGCGTTACTTGACATAACCTTCAAGCTGTGGTTGAGGGTTTGTCGGGGCAGCGCGCTGCGGAGCCGTCCGCCCGACCGGCGGACGTGACCGACATCGAGTCGGACCCAGACCCAGCACCAACCCGGACACCATGCACCACCCGGAACTTCAGGAAGGCGAGAGCACATGACGCCCCCGCACAACTACCTCGCCGTAATCAAGGTCGTCGGTATCGGCGGTGGCGGCGTGAACGCGGTCAACCGCATGATCGAGCAGGGACTCAAGGGAGTCGAGTTCATTGCCGTCAACACCGACGCGCAAGCCCTGCTCATGTCGGATGCCGACGTCAAGCTCGACGTCGGCCGCGAACTGACCCGCGGACTCGGCGCCGGCGCAGACCCGGAGGTCGGCCGCAAGGCCGCCGAGGATCACAAGGACGAGATCGAAGAAGTACTCAAGGGCGCCGACATGGTCTTCGTGACCGCAGGCGAGGGTGGTGGAACCGGTACCGGCGGCGCTCCCGTCGTCGCGAGCATCGCCCGCAAGCTCGGCGCGCTCACCGTCGGTGTCGTCACGCGTCCGTTCTCGTTCGAGGGCAAGCGCCGCGGCAGTCAGGCCGACACCGGCATCCAGACGCTGCGCGAGTCCTGCGACACGCTCATCGTCATCCCCAACGACCGGCTCCTCCAGCTCGGCGACGCCGCCGTCAGTCTCATGGACGCCTTCCGCTCCGCCGACGAGGTGCTCCTCAACGGTGTCCAGGGCATCACCGACCTCATCACCACACCGGGTCTGATCAACGTCGACTTCGCCGACGTGAAGGGCGTCATGTCGGGTGCCGGCTCCGCGTTGATGGGCATCGGCTCGTCGCGCGGCGAGGGGCGTGCGATCAAGGCCGCGGAGGCCGCGATCAACTCGCCGCTGCTCGAGGCGTCGATGGAAGGCGCGCGCGGCGTGCTGCTGTCGATCGCCGGCGGATCCGATCTCGGCCTGTTCGAGATCAACGAGGCTGCCTCGCTCGTGCAGGAGGCCGCGCACATCGACGCCAACATCATCTTCGGCACGGTCATCGACGACTCGCTCGGCGACGAGGTCCGCGTGACCGTCATCGCCGCGGGCTTCGAGGGCGGAACGCCTGCCCGCCGTCCCGTCGAGGTCGGCCAGCAGCAGCAGGGGCAGGCGCAACAGCAGCCTCAGCCTCAGCAGCAGCAGCAGCAGCCGGCCGGTCGGCCCGGTGCGATCGGCGTCGCGCGCGCCGGCGAACTCGGCCGTCCCGAGCGCGAGACCGTCGAAACCACCCCCGTGCGCGAGCAGCCCCCCGTCGGCAGCCAGCCGCCGGCCGGAGGCGGCAACGCACCCCGCAGCGTGGACATCGACGACGACGGTGACGACGACGTCGACGTGCCGATCTTCATGCGCCGTTGACGGCTCCGCACCGCCTGCTGCGCGCCCGCCGGGTCGTGACCACACGAGCCGGCGGGGTGTCCGCAGCTCCGTACGACAGTTTCAACCTCGCCGATCACGTCGGTGACGACCCGGCCGCAGTCGCTGCCAACCGGCGGCGGCTCGCGTCCGTCATCGGGTTGCCGCCCGAGCGGTTCGTCTGGATGGAACAGATCCACAGCCGCAACGTCACCGTGGTCGACGGGCCGGTGTCCGAACCCGTTCCCGCCACCGATGCGCTCGTCACCCGCGAGACCGGGCTCGCGCTCGTGACCCTCAGCGCCGACTGCGTGTCGATCCTGCTGTCCGACGAGGTGGCCGGGGTGATCGCCGCGGTGCACGCCGGCCGGGTGGGGGCGCGCATCGGGATCCTCCCGCGCGTGCTCGACGTCATGGTCGATCTCGGCGCCCGCCCCGATCGCATCGGTGCGCTGCTCGGACCGGCCGCGAGTGGCCGGCAGTACGAGGTGCCCGCGGCGATGAGAGCCGATGTCGAGGCACACCTGCCCGGCAGCGCGACCCGCACGAACCGCGGTACTCCCGGACTCGACCTGCGTGCCGGACTGCGCCGCCAGCTCGCCGATCACGGCGTGACCGCCGTGGTGGAGGATCCGCGCTGCACGATCGAGGACACCTCGCTGTTCAGCCACCGGCGTTCGGCACCCACGGGGCGGTTCGCCTCGGTCGTCTGGCTCGAGGAGGCCGGCGAGGAGGGAACGGCGTGAGCCCCACCTCCGAGGAGCGGCGCGACGAACTCGCCGGACGTCTCGCCGCCGTACGCGAGCGGCTCGACGCCGCGGCGCGCGCCGCCGGACGCGATCCGTCGGACGTCGCGTTGCTGACTGTCACCAAGTTCTTTCCCGCCTCCGACGCCGTGCTCCTCCACGAGCTGGGATGCGAACGCTTCGGCGAGTCCCGCGAGCAGGAGGCGAGCGCGAAGATCGCCGTGTTCCGGGAGAGCGTCGACGCGCCGGTCGAGTGGCACATGATCGGTCGGGTGCAGCGCAACAAGGCCCGTGCCGTCGCCCGTTGGGCGCACACGGTGCACTCGGTCGACAGTCTCCGTCTCGTGCAGGCCTTCGAGAAGGGGGCGCGGGCCGCCCTCGACACCGGCGAACGCACCGTACCGCTGCGGGCACTGCTGCAGGTCAGCCTCGACGGCGACCGGGAGCGCGGCGGCGTGGTCGCCGAGGATCTTCCCGCCCTCGCCGAGGCGGTCGCCGCGTCCGAGGTCCTCGAACTCGGAGGCTTGATGGGAGTGCCGCCGCTCGGGTGGGAGCCCGAGCGGGCATTCGAGCAGCTTCACGCCATGCATGCACGGTTGCTGCAGGACCACCCGGCGGCGGTGGAGCTGTCCGCGGGCATGTCGGGTGACCTCGAGCACGCGGTTCGATGGGGTTCGACGTGCGTGCGTGTCGGAACGGCGGTCTTGGGGTATCGACCGTTAGCCTGAATGACATCCGCCGCGCGAGGGAAAGGCGATCGATGAGCACACTCCACAAGTTCAAGGCGTACTTCGGGATGGTGCCGCTCGAGGATTACGAGGACGAGTACCTCGACGATCCGGCGAGTGGCCGCCGCGACCGTGATCGCGACTACGGCGAGGCCACTTATGGCGGCTACGCGCCGTCGCATCGCGACGAGTACGCCCCGTCGCACCGCGAGGAACCGGTTCGCGAGTTCGAGCACGACGAGTTCGACCGGTACGAGCCGGCACCGCGTCCGCGGGTCGAACCCATCACCGCTCGCAGTCCCCGTCCGGCGCCCACCCCGGCCCGCGCGGTTCCCAGCCGTGCACCACTGACGGCGGAGAGCCGGCTCGAGCGCGCCGAGCCCCGGCGTGGTGCGCTCTTCGACGAGGGAGGTCCGTTGTCCAAGATCACCACGTTGCGCCCCCGCGACTACAGCGAGGCGCGCACGATCGGTGAGCGTTTCCGCGACGGAACGCCGGTCATCATGGACCTCGTCGAGATGAGCAACGCCGACGCCAAGCGACTCGTCGACTTCGCGGCCGGGCTCGCCTTCGCGCTGCGCGGTTCGTTCGACAAGGTGGCCACGAAGGTCTTCCTGCTCTCGCCCGCCGACATCGACGTCTCCGCCGAGGAACGGCGGCGTATCGCCGAGACCGGCTTCTACAACCAGCAGTAGTCGACGCGCGCTGCGCGGGCGTGCACCCGGCACGTCCGTCGCGGCATGCCCGTCGCCGTCCCTCGAGCGTTCCGACACGCCCGGCCATGATGCAGATCACTGCAGGCCGGGCGTTTCGGTTTTGATCGACCCGTCATCGTCGGGCATTGTGGGCAGGTGGCCGTTTTCGAGGTGCTGTGGTTCCTGCTGTTCATCTTCTGGCTTCTGCTGATCGGACGGATCATCGTCGAGTTCATCAGAACCTTCGCGCGGGAGTGGAAGCCGTCCGGCTTCGTGGTCGTCGTTCTCGAGGCGATCTTCACGGTCACGGATCCGCCGGTGAAGCTGCTGCGGAGACTGATTCCGCCGCTCAATCTCGGTGGTGTACGGCTCGATCTGTCCATCATGGTCTTGCTGTTCATCGTGTATTTCCTCATGGCATTCCTGCCCAGGGGCGGCGCAGCATGATGCCTGCGTCGGACGTCGGGTCGAGCCGTCCCGGAGCTGCCGTGTGCCACAATGGAGTGCCATATACAGTGGGTTTTGATACGCGTAACGCACTGTCGATTACTCAGAACGCCTGCTTGACCGCTTACTCGACGCGTGAAGGGATCCTTCCATGCCGCTGACACCAGCTGATGTGCACAATGTCGCGTTCAGCAAGCCTCCGATCGGGAAGCGTGGTTACAACGAGGACGAGGTCGACGCCTTCCTCGATCTCGTCGAGCAGGAGTTGACGAACCTCATCGAGGAGAACGCCGACCTGCGTCAGCGGGTCGCCGAACTCGACCAGGAGCTTGCCGAAGCCAAGAAGGCGCCGCGCAGCGCGTCGTCGTCCGCGCCGGCGGCCCCGTCCAAACCCGAACCCGCGCGTGTCGTCGAGACACCCAAGCCGGAACCCGCCCCGGCGCCGGCTCCGGCACCCGTCCCGGTCGCCGCTGCGCCGTCGAGCGGCGACGCGAGCATGCAGGCCGCCAAGGTCCTCGGGCTCGCGCAGGAGATGGCCGACCGCCTCACAGGCGACGCCAAGGCCGAGGCCGAGGAGCTCGTGCGCAACGCTCGGACCAACTCCGAGCAGCTCGTCTCCGACGCCCGCACCCGCAGCGAGGCGATGATCGCCGACGCGCGGCAGAAGTCCGACGCGATGCTCGCCGATGCCCGCACCCGTTCGGAGACCCAGCTGCGTCAGGCCAAGGAGAAGGCCGACGCGCTGCAGGCGGACGCGGAGAAGAAGCACACCGAGATCATGGCCACGATCAACCAGCAGCGTTCGGTGCTGGAGGAGCGCATCGAGCGGCTCAAGACGTTCGAGCGTGAATACCGGGTGCGCCTGAAGTCCTATCTGGAGTCGCAGCTCGAAGAGCTCGAGCAGCGCGGTTCCGCCGTTCCGGTGGACGGTGGACAGGAAGTGTTCAACCAGTCCAACTCGTCGTCGTCGTTCGGATCGTCGTCCTTCGCGAAGGGCAACAGCTGACCGACGGTCTCTCCGGCTGGTGCTGTACGGCCTGGTGCTGTACCTCGGTAGAGGAGGAGCGTCGTGCTCGTCGTCACGCTGGTACTCGCAGCTGTCGGATTCGGTCTTCTCGTGATCGCGTTGATGACCGGTTCGGTGCTCTGGGCATGGGGTTGTATCGCGGTGTGCGTCGTGGGAGCGGTGCTCCTGCTGGCGAGCACGCTCGGCGGACGGAGTTCGGCCGAAGGTGAGTGGGCCGATCCCCGTTCCGTCGGGCAGGCCGGAGCCTCGGGCGGACGTCCCGGTCGGCGTGCATCGCGCCGGCGTCGCGGCGACCGGAATTCTTCGGATCGCTGAAGCGTCCTACAATATGCATCACCGAGCGTGAAGCTCGATCCCGCGATCGCGGGCGGCGTCGATCCGGCCATCACCGGGGAGCCTCCGGAAGAACGGCGACCTTGCCGGTCGCCCAGTAGAACCGGACGGGTGGGCCCGTCACAGCCCGAACGAGTGGCCGTCCCCCGGGACGAGCAAGCGGGGTGGTACCGCGGTGGCCGTGCACGCGCACGGCGATCGTCCCCGTGCCGAGACGTATCCAGGCACGGAGGAGCCACGCTGTGACCGAGAACCACGCTGCACCGGATCCCACCGCAGCAACCGCCGGCAGTACTGCCGGATATCCGCGCGTCGACTACGACCTGCCGCGCGATTCGGGTGTCGACTTCCCGGCGCTCGAAGAATGTGTGCTCGCACAGTGGGCCTCCGACGGCACCTTCGAGGCCTCGCTGCGCAACCGCGACGGCGCCGACGAGTTCGTCTTCTACGACGGCCCGCCCTTCGCGAACGGACTCCCGCACTACGGGCACCTGCTCACCGGCTACGTCAAGGACGTCGTCCCGCGTTTCCAGACCATGCTCGGCAAGAAGGTCGACCGTCGCTTCGGCTGGGACTGCCACGGCCTGCCCGCCGAGCTCGAGGCGGAGAAGCAGCTCGGCATCAAGGACAAGTCCGAGATCGACTCGATGGGCGTGGCCGAGTTCAACGCCTACTGCAAGCAGTCGGTGCTGCGCTATACCGGTGAGTGGCGCGACTACGTCACCCGCCAGGCACGCTGGGTCGACTTCGACAACGACTACAAGACCCTCGACCTCGACTTCATGGAGTCGGTCATGTGGGCGTTCAAGTCGCTGTACGAGAAGGGCCTGATCTACCAGGGCTTCCGCGTGCTGCCCTACAGTTGGTACGAGCAGACGCCGCTGTCGAACCAGGAGACCCGTCTCGACGACGCCTACAAGATGCGTCAGGACCCGGCGGTCACCGTCGAGATGGTGCTGCGCGCCCCCGGCTCCGAACTCGACGGCGCGTGCGCGCTCATCTGGACCACCACGCCGTGGACCCTGCCGTCCAACCTCGCGATCGCGGTGCACCCCGAGATCGAGTATGTCGCCGTGCGCGGGGCCGACGACAAGACCTACCTGCTCGCGCAGGATCGTCTCGGCCACTACGCCCGCGAACTCGGCGAGGAGCCCGAGGTGCTCGGCCGTTACCGCGGCACCGACCTCGTCGGTCTCGCCTACGAGCCGCCCTTCGACTTCTTCACCGGCCGCGAGAACGCCCACCGGGTGATCGCCGCCGACTACGTCACCACCGAGTCCGGCACCGGAATCGTCCACCTCGCACCGGCTTTCGGTGAAGAGGACATGGAGTACTGCCAGCGCAACGGCATCGAGCTCGTACAGCCGCTCGATCCGGGCGGCAAGTTCACCTCGATGGTGCCGCCGTACGAGGGTCTGCAGGTCTTCGACGCCAACCCGGCCATCATCAAGGACCTCAAGGCCGCCGGAAAGCTTGTGCGGCACGAGACCATCGAGCACTCCTACCCGCACTCGTGGCGGTCGGGTCAGCCGTTGATCTACATGGCGGTGCCGTCATGGTTCGTCGCCGTCACCCGTTTCCGCGACCGCATGGTCGAGCTCAACCAGCAGATCACGTGGGTGCCCGAGCACATCCGCGACGGTCAGTTCGGCAAGTGGCTCGAAGGTGCCCGCGACTGGAACATCAGCCGTAACCGCTACTGGGGCAGCCCGATCCCGGTGTGGATCTCGGACGACCCGGAGTACCCGCGTGTCGACGTCTACGGTTCGCTCGACGAACTCGAACGCGACTTCGGCGTGCGGCCCACCGACCTGCACCGGCCGATGATCGACGAACTCACCCGGCCGAATCCCGACGACCCGACCGGGAAGTCGACCATGCGTCGCGTCCCCGAGGTCCTCGACTGCTGGTTCGAGTCCGGCTCGATGCCGTTCGCCCAGGTGCACTATCCCTTCGAGAACCGCGACTGGTTCGACACGCACTACCCGGGCGACTTCATCGTCGAGTACAACGGCCAGACCCGCGGCTGGTTCTACACGCTTCACGTCCTGGCCACCGCGTTGTTCGACCGTCCCGCCTTCAAATGCGTTGCCGCCCACGGCATCGTTCTCGGCGACGACGGCCTGAAGATGAGCAAGTCGAAGGGCAACTATCCCGACGTCAACGAGGTCTTCGCCCGCGACGGTTCCGACGCGATGCGCTGGTTCCTCATGTCCTCGCCGATCCTGCGCGGCGGCAACCTCGTCGTCACCGAACAGGGTATTCGCGAGGGCGTGCGGCAGGCGCTGCTGCCGCTGTGGAACGCGTGGAGCTTCCTCCAGCTGTACGCGTCGAAGCCGGGCACCTGGCGGACCGATTCGACGAACGTGCTCGACCGGTACATCCTCGCCAAGCTCGCGCAGACCCGCGACGTCATCACCGAGGCACTCGAGACCGTCGACATCGCCGGCGCGTGCGACGAGCTGCGCACCTTCTGCGACGCGCTGACCAACTGGTACGTGCGCCGCTCGCGGAACCGGTTCTGGGACGAGGACACCGACGCGATCGACACCCTCCACACGGTGCTCGAGGTCGTCACGCGCCTGGCCGCGCCGCTGCTGCCGATGGCGTCCGAGGTGATCTGGCGGGGTCTGACCGGTGGTCGGTCGGTGCACCTGGCGGACTGGCCGGCGGCCGACGACCTGCCCTCGGATCCCGCGCTCGTCGCGGCGATGGACGAGGTGCGCGGGGTGTGCTCGACCGTGCTGTCGCTGCGCAAGGCCCAGAAGCTGCGCGTGCGGCTGCCGCTGCCCGAGGTGACGGTGGCGACGCCTGGTTCGTCGCATCTCGATCCGTTCGTCGATCTCATCAAGGACGAGGTCAACGTCAAGCGGGTCGTGACCACCGACGACGTCGAGGCCCACGGCCGGTTCGAGGTGGTCGTCAACGCGCGTGCCGCCGGTCCGCGTCTCGGCAAGGACGTGCAGACGGTCATCAAGGCCGTCAAGGCGGGAGACTGGACGCAGGCGGAGGACGGCACGGTCACCGCGGCCGGCATCGCCCTGCTGCCCGAGGAGTACACCAGCCGTCTGGTCGCGGCCGAGCCGGAATCCACCGCCGCGCTGCCGGGTGGCAACGGCCTGGTGGTCCTCGACACGGCCGTCACCGAGGAACTCGAGGCCGAGGGCTGGGCCAAGGACCGCATCCGCGAGTTCCAGGACGCGCGCCGCAACCTCGGCCTGGAGGTCTCCGACCGCATCTCGGTGCGGTTCGAGGTTCCCGCCGAACGCGCCGAATGGGCTGCCCGCCACCGGGATCTGATCGCCGGCGAGATCCTCGCCACGACCTTCGAACTCGGTGCCCCCGAGGGCGAGGCGATCGAACTCGGCGAGGGAACCCGCGCGTCCATCGTCAAGGCGTGACCGGGCCGGTGCTTCCGGGAGGATCGAGCGTCCTTCCGGAAGCACCGGTCTGCGGCCTCCCGCCGGACGTGTGGGTGCGGCGCACTAGTCTCGACACGTGCCCGCTTCCGTGAGTCGGCGCTGGGTGTTGCACCTGGATCTCGACGCGTTCTTCGCGTCCGCCGAGCAGTTGACCCGGCCGACCCTGCGGGGCCGGCCGGTCCTCGTCGGTGGGCTCGGTGCCCGCGGGGTGGTGGCCGGCGCGAGCTACGAGGCTCGCGTCTACGGTGCGCGCTCGGCCATGCCGATGAGCCGGGCACGGCGCCTCGTCGGACCGGCGGCGGTCGTGCTGCCTCCGCGCGGAATCCTGTACCGCGAACTGAGCGGACTCGTCTTCGACACCCTGCGCGCCCGGATCCCCATTCTCGAGACCCTCTCGCTCGACGAGGCGTTCGCCGAACCTCTCGAACTGGCCGGCGCCGACGCCGACGAGGTCGAACGCTTCTGTGCGGAGCTACGCGAACACGTCAGGGAGAAAACGGGTCTCGTCGCCTCCATCGGAGCAGGATCGGGTAAGCAGATCGCGAAGATCGGGTCCGGTCTCGCGAAACCGGACGGGCTGCTCGTCGTCCGGCCCGAAGGCGAGCTTCCGTTGCTGCACAACCTGCCGGTGCGCAAGCTGTGGGGGATCGGTCCGGTGGCCGAGGACCGGTTGCGGCGACTCGGTATCGAGACCATCGGCGATCTCGCGGCGCTGCCCGTCGCCGAGGCCGCGTCGATCCTCGGCGGCACCATCGGACCGGGATTGCACCGGCTCGCCAACGGATTCGACGACCGGCCCGTCGCCGAACGCGCCGAGGCGAAACAGGTCAGCGCCGAGACCACCTTTCCCACGGACATCGTCGCGATGCCCGGACTGCGGCGGGCGATCGCCGCGTCCGCGACCGCCGCGCACACACGCCTGCGCAAGGACGGGCGTGCCGCCCGCACGGTGGTGCTCAAGCTGCGCAAGGCCGACATGTCGGTGCTCACCCGGTCGTCGACCCTGCCCTACGCCACCGAGGACGTGCAGGTGCTCACCGCCGCCGCCCAGCGCCTCGCGCTCGATCCCCTCGAGATCGGCCCCGTCCGGCTCGTCGGGGTGGGTTATGCGGGTCTGTCCGCGATCGCGCAGGACAGCCTGTTCCCCGAACTCGACCGGACGACGACCGAGGAGATCGGACCGGCCGAGGAGGACGACGAGGAGCGCGTCGTGGCGAGCGGGCCGGCCACCCGGTGGACGCCGGGCGCCGACGTCTGCCATCCCGAATTCGGGAACGGATGGGTGCAGGGCGCGGGCCACGGCGTGGTCACCGTCCGCTTCGAGACACGCAGCACGGGTCCGGGACCAGCGCGGACGCTCGACGAGAACGATCCCGACCTCACCGTCGCCGACCCGCTCGCGAGCCTGAACTGAAACATGTTCCCGGCGCCCTCATGGTCTTCTTACTACCGCCGGGTACTCTTGCGGGCGATCCGCTGCCGGATGACCGAGCACGACGAACACATCGTGCACGACCGAACGAGAAGGACGAGAAGTTGAAGCTTCGCAAGATCACCGTCGCCACCGTGGCGCTCGCCGCCGCCCTCACGATGTCCGCCTGCAGCTCGGACGACAGCGGTAGCTCCTCCGAGACGACCGCGAAGACCAGCACGACCACGACCGCCGCGGCTCCGGCCGTCGACTACCCGCCGGTGCCCACCGTCGAGGAGCTCAACGCCGACCTCGCGCGCGCATTCGACCTGAGCGTCCCGGCCGCCGAGAAGACCGACCTGGTTCAGGGTGCCGAGGAGGATCCGGAGCTGATCAACATGGTCGCCCAGGCGGCCAACGACGCCGGTGTGCAGGTCAACGTCGTCGACGTGACCGACAACGAGAACGGCACGATCACCGCCGGTGTCGAGATGGCGCTCGCGGGCAGCGACCAGCCGTCCTTCGGCACGGTCGACTTCGTCGCCGAGGACGACACCTGGAAGGTGTCGAAGGACTACGCGTGCTCCATCGTCATCAACATGGCGCAGCTGCAGTCCCCGGCCTGCGTGTGATGTAGTACTCGTCCCGAACGAACCGACGGCCGGCGCGGATCATCCGCGCCGGCCGTCGGCGTTCGTCCGTCTCCCGGACTACTGATCCGGGGTGTTCCAGCCCACCCGGTCGACCTGCGACTGCGACAGGCGCGTTCCGCCGTCCGGCTCGACGTAGGTCTGATCGCCGCGCACCGTCAGTTCCCCGCCGACGGGCAGGGGGAGCGACGCGTCGATCGTCATCGACCCCTCACCGGCCATCGTGTACTGCTCGATGTCGAGACGGCCCTGCCCGTTCGGCAGCACCCAGGTGGACTCGCGCGGTGTCTGTTCAATCTTCACGTCGACCGTGATGCGGTCGTCCTCCCGCTCGACGAGCGTCGCCGTCCCGACCTGGTCGAGGGTGATGCCCGCGCTCATCACCTGCTGGTGGATCTCCCACACCGCGCCCACCCCGACGGCTTCCTCCGGGAACGAGACGATGCGATAGACGGCCTGGTAGAAGGCCTGCTCGATCGCCGACCGTGCGATATTCGCCGCATCGGGAGTGGGCTCGAGGCGCAGCGCACTGATCGCGCCGGTGGGGCCGATCGTCAGTCCGGCTCCGGAACCCTCGGCATCGGACAGTGCCGATCCGAGCGTCTCGTCCGGCGACGTCGCCGATCCGACGGTGATGTCGACCACGGTGCTCGGGTCCTCGTCGGAGACCGCCCGCTCGACCGTCGCCGAGAGCGGAAGGGTCAGCTCGGGAGTGGAGAAGTCCTGCTGCGGGTCGTCGCCGACGCGCTGGAAGACCTCGGACCGGGTGGTGAGGACGACGCCCTGCTGCACCCCGGCCTCCGGTACGAGCCGCACCACCGATCGGGGTTCGGCACCGGGGTCGAGCACTGTCGTGGTCACCGCCGACACCGGCACCGTCACCTCCGTCGATGTCGCCGCCGTGACGGCGGGCGCGCCGTCCGAAGGACCACCGCAACCGGCGACGAGAGCGGAGAGGGACAGCACAGCCGCGAGGGCACACGGCCCCGAGCGGGGGAATCTGGACAGCGCAGGCACGCCACCCAGGGTAGCCACGACGGGAGGGGGAACCGCCGCGGTCGTCCGGTAGGGGATGATGGAGCGGTGACGAACGAAGCTTCCCGACCCGACCGCGACGCGGAGACGCCGGTTCCCGGTCGTGCCGACGAGCCGTCTCCCTCCGTCGGCCGGCGCATGCTGCGGCCGCTGCTGCTCGTGGCGCTCGTCGTCTACGTCGCGGATCTGGTGACGAAGGTGCTCGCCGTCCACTACATCGACCCAGCCGATCCGATCTCGATCGTCGGCGACACGGTCACCCTGACACTCGTCCGCAATCCCGGTGCCGCGTTCTCCATGGCCACGGGCATGACCTGGTTGCTCACGCTGGTCGCGATCGCCGTCGTCGTCGGCGTCGTGAAGATCGGCCGGACCCTGAGATCGAGGTGGTGGGCGCTCGGCCTCGCCCTCGTCCTCGGGGGAGCGCTCGGCAATCTCACCGACCGTCTGTTCCGCTCGCCCGGACCGCTGCAGGGCCACGTCGTCGACTTCGTGTCGTTCGGATGGTGGCCGGTGTTCAACGTCGCCGACTCGGCCATCGTGTGCGGAGCGATCCTGCTCGTGGCCTTGACCGTCTTCGGCGTCGAACCCGACGGTAGTGCCTCGAAGGGCCGGGACGCAGCGCCGGGTGCGGACGAAACGAGAAAGGAATCACACCAGTGAGGGAAACCCGCGCGATGCCCGTACCCGACGGGCTCGACGGGATGCGTGTCGATGCAGGCCTCGCGCGCCTGCTCGGTCTGTCCCGGACCGTGGTCGCCATGCTCACCGAGGAGGGCGCCGTCGTGGTCGACGGCGCGGCGGTGGGCAAGTCCGACCGATTGTCCGCAGGCTCCTGGCTCGAGGTGGAACTGCCCGAGCCGCCCCGCCCCCTGACCATCGAGGCCCAGCCCGTCGAGGGCATGGAGATCCTCTACGCCGACGACGACATCGTCGCGGTCGACAAGCCCGTGGGTGTCGCCGCCCACGCGAGCGTCGGCTGGACCGGACCGACTGTGATCGGCGGCCTCGCCGCCGCCGGCTACCGGATCTCCACGTCCGGCGCCCACGAACGCCAGGGCATCGTGCACCGGCTCGACGTGGGCACCTCCGGCGTCATGGTGGTCGCGACGTCCGAACGCGCCTACACCGTCCTCAAGCGCGCCTTCAAGGAACGCACGGTCGACAAGCGGTACCACGCGCTCGTCCAGGGGCATCCCGACCCGAGCAGCGGCACCATCGACGCACCGATCGGCCGCCACCGCAGCAGCGACTGGAAGTTCACGGTCACCGCCGACGGCAAACCCAGCGTGACGCACTACGACACGATCGAGGCGTTCCAGGCCGCGAGCCTGCTCGACATCCATCTCGAGACCGGCCGCACCCATCAGATCCGGGTGCACTTCTCGGCACTGCGTCACCCCTGCTGTGGCGACCTCACCTACGGAGCCGACCCACGTCTCGCGGCGCGTCTCGGTCTCGAACGGCAGTGGCTGCACGCGTGCACCCTCGGGTTCTCGCACCCCACGCGTGGGCACTGGGTCGAGATCACCAGCAAGTACCCGCCGGATCTCGAACACGCGCTCGCCGTGTTGCGCAACGCCTGACCGATGGGACGCGTCCTGCCCTGGGCGGCGGTCGTCGTTCTCGTCGTCGCCGTGCTCGTCGCCGGGTGGACCTCACCGCCGCGGCCGGCCCCGGTCGGCAGCGACACCCTCGGTCCCGACAACGGGGAAGCGGTCGCCGACTATCTGACACGGGCCGCGGACAGCCTGACCGAGGCCGAAGCGGACGGAGACCTCGAGCACTGGGGACTGGTGTCGTTCACCGACGCCGTCGGCATCGACCGGGTCGTCGAACTCACCGACGAGGTGCGCGTGGCGCAGGTGCTGTTCCGTGTGCCGATCGACCGCGTCCAGACACCACTGGTGCCGGTCGCGGTGCCGGAGAACTCGGAGGCGGTACGTCGTGCCCCCTCGGTCGCCGCGGGCCGGCTGAGCCTGGTGGAGTTCGGGACCGAACGCGCCGCGCGGGTCGGGGCGGTCTCCGCGCAGCGGCTCGCCGACGGCTGCGACTGCGTCGTCGCGGCGGTGCTCCGTGGCACTCCCTCACAGTTCCGGGCCGTCGCCGACGCCCCGGACGTGCGGGCCGTGGAGGTCCTGCCCGCAGACGCGATCGCGGGACGCTTCGCGGTGACCCCGCTGCTGCCCACCCACGTCGAGACGGTCGTGCCCGGCCCGGACGACGGGGAGGTGTGACGGTGCGGTGGATCCCGTCTCGGAACGAAAGTGTCTCGGAACGACAGTGTCTCGGAACGACAGTGTCTCGGAACGACAGTGTCTCGGAACGACAGCGCACCGGCGGAGCCGTAGGGTGAGCCGGTGAGCGACTCGGAGGATCGGAACGACTCGGGGCAGCGGAACATCGTGCGCACCGGGGTGCTGTGCGGTCTGGGTGCCTACGGATTGTGGGGACTGTTCCCCGCCTACTTCGGTCTGCTCGAACCCGCCGGCGCCGTCGAGATCCTCGCGCACCGCGTGCTGTGGACCCTCGTGCTCATGCTGATCGTACTGGGCGTCATGGGACGCCTCGGCACCCTGCGCGGCCTGTCGGCCCGCACCTGGGGCCTGGTCGCCGCGGCGTCCACCGCGATCGCGGTCAACTGGGGCGTCTACATCTACGGCGTCGTCTCGGGCCGGGTCGTGGAGACCGCACTCGGCTACTTCATCAACCCGCTCGTCAGCGTGGTGTTCGGTGTCCTGTTCTTCCGGGAACGATTGCGGCCGGCGCAGATCGCGGCGCTGGTGCTCGCGGTGTGCGCGGTGGTGGTCATCACCGTCGACTACGGCAGACCACCGATCATCGCCCTGACCCTGGCGCTGTCCTTCGCGTCCTACGGGGTGATCAAGAAGATCGTGCCGCTCGATCCGCGCACGTCCCTGACAGGGGAGGGGATCGTCGCGGCCCCGTTGGCGCTCGGGTACGTGATCTTCCTCGCGGTGACCGGCACCGGCACCTTCCTCGGGCACGGCGTGGATCACACGGCCCTGCTCGTATCGGCGGGGCTGGTGACCGCAGTGCCGCTGCTGCTCTTCGGCGCGGCCGCACAACGGGTCCCGCTCGCGACACTCGGCATGCTGCAGTACCTCACGCCGAGCCTGCAGATGACGTGGGGTGTGGTGGTGCTCGGGGAGGACATGCCCGCCTCGCGGTGGATCGGTTTCGTCCTGATCTGGATCGCCCTGGCGGTGTACAGCACGGACGCGCTCGTGCGGGCCCGTCGTCAGCGTGCCGTGGTCACTGCGGAGCCTCGCGCGGCTTAGACTCGTCTCTGCCCACAGACATCCCGGGAGAGGCACGCGTGGCTGACTCGTTCGTTCATCTGCACACCCACACCGAGTACTCGATGCTCGACGGTGCCGCGAAGGTCGGACCGTTGTTCAAGGAGGCCGAACGGCTGGGGATGCCGGCCGTGGGCATGACCGACCACGGAAACATGTACGGCGCCAGCGAGTTCTACAACGTCGCCAAGAAGTTCGGCATCAAGCCGATCATCGGCATCGAGGCGTACGTCGCGCCGGAGTCGCGCTTCTCCACCAAGCGTGTGCAGTGGGGTGATCCCGGCCAGAAGTCCGACGACGTCTCCGGCTCGGGTGCCTACACCCACATGACGATGGTCGCCGAGAACTCGACGGGCCTGCGGAACCTGTTCAAGCTGTCCTCCCTCGCATCGATCGAGGGTCAGCTCGGCAAGTGGGCCCGTATGGACGAAGAGCTCATCGCCCACCATCACGAGGGCATCATCGCCACGACCGGCTGCCCGTCGGGCGAGATCCAGACGCGCCTGCGCCTCGGCCACGAGCGCGAAGCGCTCGAAGCCGCCGCGAAGTGGCAGGAGATCTGGGGCAAGGACAACTTCTTCCTCGAGCTGATGGACCACGGCCTGTCCATCGAGCGTCGTGTGCGCGAGGGTCTGATCGAGATCGGCCGCAAGCTCGACATCCCGCCGCTGGTGACCAACGACTGCCACTACGTCACCAAGGATGCGGCCGCGAACCACGAGGCGCTGCTGTGCATCCAGACCGGTAAGACCCTCTCCGATCCCACCCGGTTCAAGTTCGACGGCGACGGCTATTACCTCAAGTCGGCGCAGGAGATGCGCGAGCAGTGGGACCGCGAGGTGCCGGGTGCGTGCGACAACACGCTGCTCATCGCCGAGCGCGTGCAGTCCTACGAGGACGTGTGGACCCACCGCGACCGGATGCCGATCTTCCCGGTGCCGGAAGGGGAGACGCAGGCGAGCTGGTTGCACAAGGAGGTCATGCGCGGCCTCGACCGTCGCTTCCCCGCCGGCCCGCCCCGCGAGTACGTCGAGCGCGCCGAGTACGAGATCAGCGTCATCAATCAGATGGGCTTCCCCGCCTACTTCCTCGTCGTCGGCGACCTCATCAACCACGCCCGCGAGGTCGGCATCCGCGTCGGCCCCGGCCGTGGTTCGGCCGCCGGTTCGCTCGTCGCCTACGCGATGGGCATCACCAACATCGACCCGATCCCGCACGGTCTGCTGTTCGAGCGGTTTCTCAACCCCGAGCGCGTGTCGATGCCCGATATCGATATCGACTTCGACGATCGTCGCCGCGGTGAGATGGTGCGCTACGCCACCGAGCGGTGGGGCAACGACAAGGTCGCCCAGGTCATCACGTTCGGCACCATCAAGACGAAGGCGGCGATCAAGGACTCCGCGCGAGTGCAGTTCGGCCAGCCCGGATTCGCGATCGCCGACCAGATCACCAAGGCACTTCCGCCGCCGATCATGGCGAAGGACATCCCGGTCTCGGGTATCACCGATCCGAGTCACGAGCGGTACAAGGAAGCTGCCGAGGTTCGTCAGCTGATCGAGTCCAACCCGGACATCAAGAAGATCTACGACACTGCGCTCGGGCTCGAGGGCCTGATCCGCAACGCCGGCGTCCACGCCTGCGCGGTGATCATGTCGTCCGAGCCGCTCATGGACGCGATCCCGCTGTGGAAGCGCGCGCAGGACGGCGCGATCATCACGGGCTGGGATTATCCGTCCTGCGAGGCCATCGGCCTGCTGAAGATGGACTTCCTCGGTCTGCGCAACCTCACCGTCATCGGCGACGCGATCGAGAACATCAAGGTCAACCGCGGGATCGATCTCGACCTCGACACCCTCCCGCTGGAGGATCCGGCGACCTACGAACTGCTCGCGCGTGGCGACACGCTCGGCGTGTTCCAGCTCGACGGCAGCGCCATGCGCGACCTGCTGCGCCGCATGCAGCCCACCGGCTTCGAGGACATCGTCGCGGTGCTCGCGCTGTACCGCCCCGGCCCGATGGGCATGAACGCGCACAACGACTACGCCGACCGCAAGAACGGGCGGCAAGAGGTCAAGCCGATCCACCCCGAGCTCGAGGAACCGCTGAAGGAGATCCTCGCCGACACCTACGGCCTGATCGTCTACCAGGAGCAGATCATGCAGATCGCTCAGAAGGTGGCCGGTTACTCGCTCGGACAGGCAGACCTGCTGCGTCGCGCGATGGGTAAGAAAAAGAAGGAGATCCTCGACGAGGCCTACGACGGCTTCGCGCAGGGCATGAAGGACAACGGCTTCTCGCAGGCGGCGATCACCGCGCTGTGGGACACCGTTCTGCCCTTCGCCGGTTACGCGTTCAACAAGTCGCACGCCGCCGGCTACGGCCTGGTCTCGTTCTGGACCGCCTACCTCAAGGCGAACTACCCGGCCGAGTACATGGCCGGTCTGCTCACCTCCGTCGGCGACGACAAGGACAAGGCCGCGGTCTATCTGTCCGACTGCCGCAAGATGGGCATCACGGTGCTGCCGCCGGACGTCAACGAGTCGCACACCAACTTCATGTCGGTGGGTGAGGACATCCGGTTCGGCCTCGGCGCCGTCCGCAACGTCGGCACGAACGTGGTCGCCTCGATCATCAAGGGGCGGGAGGAGAAGGGCCGCTACACCGACTTCTCCGACTATCTCAACAAGATCGACACCGTCGCGTGTTCGAAGAAGGTCACCGAATCCCTCATCAAGGCAGGTGCATTCGACTCGCTCGGACACCCGCGCAAGGGATTGATGCTCGTCCACGCCGACGCGATCGACGCGGTGATGAGCACGAAGAAGGCCGAGGCCATCGGCCAGTTCGACCTGTTCGGCGGCGACGACGCCGACGAGTCCGTCGCCGCGGTGTTCAACGTCCGCATCCCCGAGGAGGAATGGGACACCAAGCACCGCCTCGCCCTCGAACGGGAGATGCTCGGCCTGTACGTCTCCGGGCACCCGCTCAACGGCGTCGAGCACGTCCTCGCGTCCCAGGCCGACACCCAGATCCCCGCGATCCTCGAAGGCGCGCTCAAGGACGGCAGCCAGGTCACCGTCGGCGGCATCCTCGCCTCGGTGAACCGGCGCATCAACAAGAACGGTCTCGCCTGGGCGTCCGCGCAGCTCGAGGACCTCACCGGTGGCATCGAGGTGCTGTTCTTCCCACAGTCCTACGCCGTCTACGGCATGGACGTCGTGGAGGACTCGGTGGTGCTGGTCAAGGCCCGGGTGTCGATCCGTGACGACCGGATCTCCCTGATCGCCAACGATCTCGCCGTCCCCGACCTGTCGCAGATCGGCGTCGCGAAGCCGGTCTCGGTGTCGATGCCCACCCGGTTGTGCACCCCCGACAAGGTCGGTGCCCTCAAGAATGTGCTCACGCGCCATCCCGGTTCGTCCGACGTGCACGTGCGGCTCATCACCGGCAGCAAGGTCACCGTCCTCAAGCTCGACGACAGCCTGCGGGTCGAAGCGTCGTCGGCGCTCATGGGCGACCTCAAGGCCCTGCTCGGGCCGGGCTGCCTGGCGACCTAGCGGTCCGCCGCGCGGCACGAGCCCTTCGGTGAGCGCCGCGCGGGAAGCCGGGGTCGGCCGGTGCGTCTAGGAACGGAGTGCGTGCTGCTGGATCCTGCGGACCCACCACACGACGACGGTGACCGCAGCGGCACCGATGACGGCGCTCTGGGCGCTGGTGGTGACGACGAGGACCACGAGCAGGGTCAGGAGACCGGCCGCGAGTGCTTCGAGCTTGTACAGGGGCCAGATCGTGCCGGCGATGTCCACACCGTCGGTGCGCTCACGGTGTATCCGGGGGTCGAGCACGGACATCGCGGTGCACCTCCTGTAGGCCGAGCGACTGTAGGCCGGGCAGAATTCTTTCTTCAGGATAGGCGCAGGGAAGAGTTCGGGCCACCGAACTCGACGATCGGGCGGCGACTGCTACAACGATTGTGTTGACTGGTCGGTATGCCACTGCACGGAGAGTACGAACCGAGTCCCGTCGAATGGAGCGCCAAGCAGGTCGAGGAGTACGAGTCGTCGGGCGGAACCCGCGGCACCACCCTCCAGGGTCGACCGGTCATCATCCTGACCACGGTCGGCGCCAAGTCCGGCAAGCTCCGCAAGATCCCTCTCATGCGGGTCGAGCACGAGGGTAGGTACGCCGCTGTCGCCTCGCTCGGCGGTGCACCGAAGCATCCCGTTTGGTACCACAACATCGTCGCGAACCCGCACGTCGAGGTCAGGGACCGCACCGAGGTGTGGGACATGACCGCCCGCGAGGTCCACGGCGAGGAGAAGGCGCAGTGGTGGGAACGTGCCGTCGAGGCGTTCCCGCCCTACGCGGAGTACCAGGAGAAGACCGACCGCGAGATCCCCGTCTTCGTTCTCGAACCGGTCGAAGGCCCGTAGACCGAGCACGCTCGGACGGACTGTGCTGCTACCCCCTCGATGCGGATCCCGCCGTGGTGGTCGAATCGGGGGAGTGGCAGCATTGACGGGTGACCTCCACTTCGCGAACAGCAGAACCGATGACTCTGACCGCCGTGCCCCGCGCGGCCGACATCGATGCGGCTGCCGAGCGAATTTCGGAGGCGGTCGACCCAACGCCGCTCGAGCGCAGCCCTCGACTCTCGGCGCTCGTAGGCGCCAACGTCTACCTCAAGCGGGAGGACCTCACCCGGGTGCGGTCCTTCAAGCTCCGTGGGGCGTACAACGCCATGGCGCAGCTCGACGCGGCCGAGCGCGCCGCGGGCGTCGTCACGGCCAGCGCCGGTAATCACGCGCAGGGTGTCGCCTACGCGTGCCGGGTGATGGGAATCCAGGGCCGGATCTACGTGCCCACCCGCACTCCCAAGCAGAAGCGCGATCGGATCCGTGTCCACGGCGGCGACAGCGTCGAACTCATCGGTGTCGGCGACACCTTCGACGCCGCGGCCGCAGCGGCAGCCGACGATGCGATCCGCACCGGTGCGACGATGATCCCGCCCTTCGACGACGCCCGCACCGCTGCCGGGCAGGGCACCATCGCGCGCGAGGTCCTCGAACAGCTCGACGGCGATCTCGACGTCGTGCTCGTCCCCGTGGGCGGGGGCGGCCTCATCGCCGGTGTCGCCGCCTATCTGCGCGAGCGGTCCCCACGCACGTCGATCGTCGGCGTCGAGCCGGCGGGTGCAGCGTCGATGACCGCCGCGCTGGTCGCGGGCGGTCCCGTCACGCTGCCGGAGGTCGAGCCGTTCGTCGACGGCGCTGCGGTCAAGCGGATCGGCGACGTCCCCTACGCCGTGGTCTCCGAACTCGGTGCCGAGGTCGTGTCCCATTCGAGCCTGCCGCTCGTGGCTACGCTGCGCCGGGAGGGGCTCGGCCGGGCCCCGTTCGGGATGACCCAGATCGACGAGGGTGCGCTGTGCACCACGATGCTCGATCTGTACCAGAACGAGGGCATCATCGCCGAGCCCGCCGGCGCCCTGTCGGTCGCTGCCCTCGAGTCGATCTCGGTGCAGCCCGGAGCGAACGTGGTGTGCCTGGTGTCGGGCGGCAACAATGACGTCTCACGCTACGGTGAGATCATCGAGCGGTCGCTCGTCCACCGCGGGCTCAAACACTATTTCCTCGTGGACTTCCCCCAGGAGCCCGGCGCACTGCGGCGGTTCCTGGACGAAGTCCTCGGACCGGACGACGACATCACCCTGTTCGAGTACGTCAAGCGCAACAACCGGGAGACCGGCGCTGCCCTCGTCGGTATCGAACTGGGTGCCGCGGAAGACCTTTCGGCTCTGCTCAATCGCATGGACGCGTCGCCGATCGACGCGCAGCGACTCGAGCCGGGGTCGCCGGCCTACCGTTATCTGACGTAACCGGGTGGCCCGGTCACGTCACGGTTGGTGTGCGGTCACCAGCGATTGCACACCAGCCATGGGCCCCACCAATAGCAGTCGGGCCGCCAGTAGTGGTTCCGGTGATGGTCGCGGTCGTACTTCTTGTCGTGATGGTTGTAGTTCTTGTCGTGATCGTGGTGGTCGTACTTTCCGTGGTCGTCGTGTCCTCCGCTGACATTCACGATCCCGGGTGCTGTGTCGACGGTGGGGGTCGCCGATGCGACTCCGGCGGGAGCGAGGACGAGGGCGGTGCTGAGGAATACACTCGCCAGAATCTTCTTGGGTTGCATGGTGATTCACCTCGAGAATTCGAAGGTACTTGAGACGGTACTCGCCCACTCGTGGCATAATCAACGACTTTTTTCGCCTGACGAACGTTATCGGCGGTGCATCTCGGGAGCCTCCAGGATCGCGAAGGACCAGCCCGGGATCAACACTGCGGACTCGGTACGGTTGACCACCGGTTCGTCCCACCAGAGCAGTGGTTTCCCGCCGACCGGCACGGTGACGGGGTCGGGTCCGAGATTGCACGCCACGCGCAGCGCCCCGCGGTGCACGACGAGCCATTTCTCGTCCTCGTCGTACGTCACGTGCACGTGCTCGAGCCAGGGATCGGTGAGCTCGGCACGGTCCCGCCGGAGCGCGATGAGCGCGCGGTAGCACTCCAGCAACCGGGCGTGCCCGCCCTCGTCGCGTTCGTCCCAGCGCAGCTTCGAGCCGATGAAGGTCTCCGGAGCCTGCGGGTCGGGTACGTCGGCGGCGTCCCAGCCGTGTTCGGCGAACTCGCGCCGGCGACCCTCGACCACGGCCGCGGCGAGTTCCGGTTCGGGATGCGACGTGAAGTACCGGAAGGGTGTGCTCGCACCCCACTCCTCGCCCATGAACAACATCGGCGTGAACGGGGACGTGAGCACGAGCGCCGCCTTGAGGGCGAGCTGACCGGGCTCGAGATAGGCACCCGGCCGGTCGCCGAGCGCCCGGTTGCCGACCTGATCGTGCGTGCAGGTGTAGGCGACCAGACCGCTCGCCGGCGTGCGCCGGGTGTCGAGCGGGCGCCCGTGGACCCGGCCGCGGAAGCTCGAATACGTCCCGGCGTGGAAGAAGCCGTGCCCGAGCGTGTACGCGAGGCAGTCCAGCGAACCGAAGTCGCCGTAGTAGCCCTGCCGTTCACCGGACACCGCCGCGTGGATCGCGTGGTGGACGTCGTCGGCCCACTGCGCGTGCAGTCCGTATCCACCGCCGGGCCGGGGAGTGATCAGCTTCGGATCGTTGAGGTCCGATTCGGCGATCAACGACAGGGGGCGGCCGAGATGGGCGGACAGGCGGAACGTCTCGACCGACAGTTCCTCGAGGAGGTGTGTGGCGGTGTGGTCGATCAGCGCGTGCACGGCGTCGAGCCGGAGGGCGTCGATGTGGAAGTCGCGGAACCAGCGCAGCGCATTGTCGAGGATGTACCGGCGCACCTCCCCGGATCCGGGACCGTCGAGGTTGATGTTGTCGCCCCAGATTCCCGGGGCCGCGGAGAGATAGGGACCGAAGCGGCCCAGATAGTTCCCCGACGGACCGAGATGGTTGTAGACGACGTCGAGTGCCACCGCCAGTCCGCGCGCGTGGGCGGCGTCGACGAAACGCTGCAGGGCATCGGGGCCACCGTAGGGTTCGTGCACCGCGTACCAGAGCACGCCGTCGTAGCCCCATCCGTGGGTGCCGTTGAACGCGTTGAGCGGCATGAGTTCGACGAACTCGACACCGAGGTCCACGAGTTCGTCGAGACGGTCGATCGCCGAGTCGAGTGTGCCCTCGGGGGTGAAGGTCCCCACGTGCATCTCGTAGACGATGCTTCCTGTCAGTTGCCGGCCGGTCCAGCCGTGGTCGGTCCACTTCGTCTCGTCGAGCACGTGGAGCTGCGACGGCTCGTGCACGCCCTCCGGCTGCCGCGGAGATCGCGGGTCGGGAAGGACCGTCCCGGTGTCGTCGTCGAGCACGAAACCGTATCGGGTGTCGGGAGCGACGCCGACGGTGGTGCGCCACCAGCCGTCGTCGCCGCGTTGCATGTCGTGGAACCGTCCGTCGGCGAACAGTCGGACGGACGACGGGATCGGAGCCCAGACCTCGAAGGTGTGCACTCGACCAGCATGCCGTGTCGGAGGCGTCGGTGCAGGGGATGGCGCCACCGGCGTACCACCCTGCCGCGCGTCAATTTTGTTGCAGCTGCAATGCACTCGATACTGGGGGAGTGAACCCGAATCCCGAGCGAGCCCGCCGACGGTACACCTCGCCGTTGCGGGAGGAAGCGGCCCGCCGAACCCGCGAGACGATCCGCGACGCCGCGGCGCGGCTGTTCGTTCGCGACGGCTACGTCAGCACCACCGTCAAGAACATCGCGGACGAAGCGGGTGTGGCGGTGCGGACGGTGTTCACCGCCTTCCCCGGCGGCAAGGCGGAGATCTTCCGCGAGGCGCTCGATCACGCGGTGGCCGGCGACGGCGATCCGCGCGCGAGCGAGGCGACAGATCCGGAACCGTCCCATGCCGGCGGCGTGGTCTCGCACGTCGACCTCGTGGTCGAGCAGGTGGTCCGCTACGGCACCGCGATGCTCGAACGCGCGGGCGGGCTGCTCATGACCTCCGTGGAATCATCGGGGGCGGACCCCGACATGCGTCGTTTCGCCGCGGACGACGCGAAGGCGACGGCCGAGAACGCCCGCACCCTCGCGGAAGGACTCGAACATGCCGGCTGGCTGCGCGAGGACGTCACCGTCGAGCACGCGGCCGATGTCCTGTTCACCCTGAGTTCCCCACAGGTGCACGCGCTGCTGAGGCGAGACCGCGGATGGGACGTCGACCAGTACCGTCAGTGGCTCTCGGGAACGCTGCGCGCGACGCTGTTGCGACGAACGGCGCCGTGACGGAGTCGGTTCAGTCGTCGCCGCAGTCGTCGAGGTAGAGCCACTCGCCGTCCTCCCGCACGAACCGGCTGTGCTCGCGCATCGAGTCGGGCACCCCGTCCGCCGTCCAGTGCGCGCGGAAGTCCACCGTGCCGGTCGTATGCAGGAATCCGCCTCCGGTGATGTGCAGGACCTCGAGCCCGGTCCAGCGCTGACCGGGGTCGAACTCGATCGAGCGCGGACGTGTGGACGGGTGCCAGGTGCGCAGCAGGTGCGCCGCGTCGCGCGTCGCGAATGCCGTGTACCGCGAACGCATCAGCCGTTCGGCGGTGGGCGCGCTCGCACCGGCCAGCAGCGGCCCGCAGCATTCGGACAGGGGAACGCCGCGACCGCACGGGCACGGGGAATCCGGGCGGGTGTCGGTGCTGCGGTCGGCTCTGCTCATGGCCACAGTCTCCCCCGATGGGCTCGATCGCCCGGCCTCGGGGCGGTCAGAGCGGGAGCGGACGATGCCGGGCGTGAATGATGTTCTCGGACCGCGCGCTCCGGAGCGCTCCGTGATGCAGAATGCCGGACATGAATGCGCAGCGCTATGTCGGGGTCGTGGGGCCGGGTGAAGCCACGCCCGAACAGCGACGCCTCGCCCGCCAGGTCGGGGGACTCCTCGCCGGACGCCGGGCCGTCGTGGTCACCGGCGGTCTCGGTGGGGTGATGGCGGCAGCCTGCCGTGGCGCTGTGGAAGCCGGTGGGACGACCCTCGGCCTGCTGCCCGGAGACGACCGTGCCGAGGGCAATCCCTATCTGACGGTGGCCGTTCCCACGGGCCTCGGAGAGATGCGCAACGCGCTGCTCGTGCGCAGCAGCGACGCGTTGATCGCGGTGGGTGGAAGCTGGGGCACCATGAGCGAGATCGCGCTCGCGGTCCGCATCGGTGTTCCGGTCATCGCGATCGGCGGTTGGCGGATGCCCGCCGCCGGAGTGCTCGACGTCGAATCGCCCGCCGAGGCCGTCGAGTGCCTGCACGCACTGTTGTGGCGCAAGGACCCGATGTGAGCCGACCGTGACGACGCAGTAGGCACGACACCGTAGACGCGACGCAGTAGGCACGACACCGTAGACGCGACGATGCCCGCCGATCCGGATCGGCGGGCATCGTCTGTTGTGGACTCCTGTGGAGCAGGAATCTACGAGCCGGAGTTGGTGAGCTCGTAACGGCGGCGGTACTCCTCCTGGGACGTCTCGCTGATGTCGACGTCGGTGGCGCGGGCGCGCAGGGCGTCGACGGTGGCCTCCTCACGCGGGATGTGCTCGAAGGGATCCCAGTCGAAGAACTTCGCGGTGTTGGCGAAGGTGATCTTGTCGATCTCCTCGTCGGTGCATTCGCATGCGTCGAGTTCCTCCTCGAGCATCTCGGGGGAGTTCGGCCACGTCGAGTCGGAGTGCGGGTAGTCGCATTCCCACGCGATGGTGTCGACGCCGAGCCGGTGACGGTTGTTCAGTCCGCTCGGTTCGGTGATGTAGCAGGCGAGGAAGTTCTTGCGCCACACGTCCGTCGGGCTCATGCCGGCCGGCAGGAAGCTGGTGCCGGTCCGGGACTGGTTGACGACGTGGTCGTCGATGCTGATCATCACCATGTCTTCGGCCTTCATCGAAACCTCTCTCTGACTGCGCAAAGTCCTGCCGGCGACGGCGCTCGCGATGAGGACTAGATCTTCCGTGCTCGAGAACGTAAACCAAGGACTGCTGCGTATCGCGTGGATTCCGTAGGTGACGATCCTGAATTCACCCCTCGTCGGGATCGGATCTTGCTCGGAAATCCCGGCATTGTTGCATGATTCGCCGAAGGGTGGAACGGTGACGGAACCTTCGACCGTGAGAATGTAATTCTCCATTTCGTGATCGACTACGCCGAGGGGTGATTGCATGTCCGGCCCGACGGGTGTGCCGGGGTGGTTCGGTAATCGAAAATGACAAGAATGCTTGACATGGAATGACAAGCAGAGTTTACTTTTGGTGTGACCGACACACCGAGGAGCAACCGGGTCCGCGAATTCCGCAAGAAAGCGGGACTCACCCAGGCCGCGCTCGGCGACGCGGTCGGCGTCAGCAGACAGAGCATCGTCTCGACGGAGAAGGGTGACTACGCGCCCAGCGTGTACCTCGCCCTGCGTCTCGCCCTCAGACTCGACAGCACGGTCGAGGAACTGTTCCCGCTCACCACCTAGGAGCCCTCATGACGGTCTTCGTGAGAACCGCGCGCTTCATCGGCGATCTGGACGACGAATTCTACCGCGACGAACGTCAGCGAGACGTCTGGAACGAAGCATCGGCGGTGGGATTCCAGTTGTCCCTGTGGATCGCGCTGGTGGCGGCGGCGCTGCTCCCGTGGCTCGCCGGCCGGCCCGGGGCGTGGACGGCACTGGGCATCCTCGTGGCCTGGTTCGTCGTGTCGATCGTGACCCAGTTGTACGCGCGGCAACGCGACGTCGACCTGTACGCCACCGCGAAACTGTGGCGACCCCGCAGTGCCGCCGCCGCCGCGCTCTATCTCGTCGGCGTCGCCGGCATCTTCCTCCGCCTGCGTTACGAGAGCCATCCTTTCGAGAACGACGCCGCGACCTGGGCGGGGCGCGTCGTCGGCGCGGCGGTCGCCATCGTCCTCGCAGGACTGGTTCTCGCCTGGAGTCGGCGACGCACCCAGCGCCGGCTCGACGCGGAGGAAGCGCTCGACGCGCTCGAGGACTAACGCGCGCGGACGAGTGCTGCGACCGGCTGGGAGTCGAGCAGATCGGCCACCCGCACCCGACCGGTGAAGGAGCGTCCGGTCAAGGCATCCGACCAATCGCCGTCCGGCAGGTCGACGGTCGTGTCCTTCCACCCCGAACGCGACAGCGCCACGGTGCGGCGGGAAGCCACCGCGAGGACATCGAGGTCGTCCGACGCCGGACCGCGGCCGAACGCGAGCAGGTGCTCGGCGGCCGGGCCGGTGGCGAGGACCGGAACGTACGCGCCACCGACGAAGCTCGCCGGTCGTTCGCGGCGCAACCGGAGCGCGGTGCGCACGATCGTGAACTTCGCCGGCGCCGAATCAGGGGCGTCGAGCAGCCGCCGTCGGACGTCGAACTCCACCGGCCGCCGGTTGTCCGGATCGACGAGCGAGTCGTCCCACAGTTCGGTGCCCTGATAGACGTCGGGGACGCCGGGGCCGAGCAGTTGCAACAGTTTCTGGCCGCACGAGACGGCCGCGACGTGCGGTTCGACCTCGGTCACGAAAGCGGTGAGCTCACCCGCGACCGGTCCGTCGATCACCGCGTCCAGCCAGCTGCCCACCGCGGTCTCGAATTCCTCGTCGACCTCGGTCCACGTGGTGCGGGTTCCGTTCTCGCGCAGCGCCTTCTGCGCGTAGGCATGTACCCGTTCGCGCAGTTCGTCGGTCACCACTCCGTCGAGCGGCCAGACTCCGAACAGGGTCTGCCACAGGAACAGTCCGATCGCCGGATCCGGTGCGGGCGCCGACTCGTTCCACTGCCCGAGCCGACGGGACCACACGTCGGCGACCTGCGAGAGCACACCGATCCGCGCCCGGACGTCCTCGCTGCGTTTGGTGTCGTGGGTCGACAGGGTGGTCATCGCCCGCGGCCAGTGCCGTGCCCGCTGGGTCCACGCGAGGTGGAACTCGGCCGGGGTGGCCGAGAAACGGCCGGGTTGCCCGCCCACCTCCTGCAGCGAGATCAGCCGCGCCGCCCGATAGAACAGGCAGTCCTCGACCGCCTTGGCCGTCGCGGCACCGCACACCTGGCCGAAGCGGGACGCGGCCTCACCGCCGAGGGCCATCGCCCGGGCGAACACCGCGAGCGCAGGATCGAGCGCGGGTTGCGTCCGCGCGAGGTCGCCGACGATGCGCGGCACCAGGGTTGCGAGCGGCGCGTAGTCGGCGCGGTAGACGGGAAGCTGTGCGGCGACTGCCATCACGGCCTCGCGCAGCGCCGCGTCGTCGCAGCCGGTGTCGCCGGTCTCGCGTCGGATCGCCCGCACGAGGCGGCGCACCTCCGGCGCGAGCCCGCTGCCGAGCACCGATCGTTTGAGGTCGTGTTCGCGGGCGTGCAGCCACGGCGCGTCGCCTTCGGCGCCGGTGAACCTGCGCGACAGGGCGTTCAGCTCCGACTCGCCGGACGGATCGACGAACACCGTCGACAGTTCGCCGAGTGCGTCGTAGCCGGTGGTGCCGTCCACCGGCAGCGTCGCATCCAGCGGTTCGGCATCGCCGAGGATCTTCTCGATCACGAGCCACCGCTCGGGGCCGATCACCTCGCGCAGGCGCGCGAGATAACCGGACGGATCGGCGAGACCGTCCGGATGGTCGACGCGGATCCCGTCGACCAGATCGTCGGCGATCCACGACGCGACCTGCTCGTGCGTCGCGTCGAACACCGCGGGATCCTCCACCCGCACCGCGGCGAGATCGTCGACGGTGAAGAAGCGGCGGTATCCGATCAACCCCGAGTTCCACGCCACGAGCCGGTAGGCCTGCCGCGCGTGGACCTCCTCACCGGTGCCCTCGTCGGTCCCGGGAGCGATCGGGAATCGCTTGTCGTAGTAGGCGAGCATCGGCTCGTCGCCGGAGCGGTCGACGGTCAGCTCCTGCACCGCGTCGTCCGATCCGAGCACCGGCAGAGCGATCCGACCGTCCACACCGTTGTCACCAGCGAGGTCGAGATCGAAGAACGACGCGTAGCGCGATCCGGAGCCGTGCTTCAGGACGTCCCACCACCACGCGTTCTGACGTGGGTCGGCCACCCCGACATGGTTGGGGACGATGTCGACGACCAGCCCCATGCCCCGTGCGCGTGCCTCCCGCGACAACCGTTCCAGACCCTCGCGTCCCCCGAGCGACTCGGAGACCGTGCCGGGATCGACCACGTCGTATCCGTGGGTGGACCCGATCGTCGCGCTGAGGACGGGGGAGAGGTAGACGTGCGAGACACCCAGGGCGTCGAGGTAGTCGAGCAGGGCGACGGCGTCGGCGAAGGTGCACTCGTCGCCGCGCATCTGGAGTCGGTAGGTGGACAACACCGGCGCAGTATTCCCCGCGCCGGCGCCGTTCACACCTGCCGACTCCGTACCGCCGGTGGTCACCGGGTCTTCCGGAGCACCAGAACCGAGCGTGCCTGCACCCCGACCGGCTTACCGGCGACGACCGTCTCCTCGCGCAGACCGTCGGGAACGTCGGTGTCGAGCGCGACCGTCCATTCCTCGGCGTGCGGGCCGTCGGGGGTGACGAACTCGATCGGTTCGTGATGGGCGTTGAAGCACATCAGGAACGAGTCGTCGACGACGCGCTGCCCCCGCTGATCGGGTTCGGGGATGCCCTCGCCGTTGAGGAAGACCGCGAGCGACTTGCCGAAACCGCTGTCCCAGTCCTCGGGCATCATCTCGTCGCCGGCCGGTGTGCGCCACGCGATGTCGCGGGACTGATCACCGCTGCGGATGGGCCGGCCCTCGAAGAACCTGCGACGACGGAAGACAGGGTGGTCGGTGCGCAGCGCGATCACGTTGCGGGTGAACGCGACCAGGTCGGCGTTGGACTCGGCGAGCGACCAGTCCACCCACGAGAGTTCGTTGTCCTGGCAGTACACGTTGTTGTTGCCCTGCTGGGTGCGACCGAACTCGTCGCCGTGGGCGAGCATCGGCGTGCCCTGCGACAGGATCAGCGTCGCGAGCATGTTGCGCTGCTGGCGCCCGCGCAGCGCGAGGACCTCGGGATCGTCCGTGGGGCCTTCCACACCGCAGTTCCACGACCGGTTGTGCGACTCACCGTCGCGATTGTCCTCGCCGTTGGCATCATTGTGTTTCTCGTTGTACGACACCAGATCCGCGAGGGTGAACCCGTCGTGGGCGGTGACGAAGTTGACCGACGCGCCGGGACGGCGGCCGGTGTCCTCGTACAGATCCGACGAGCCGGTCAGGCGCGACGCGAACTCGCCGAGGGTGGCCGGTTCGCCGCGCCAGTAGTCGCGGACCGTGTCGCGGTACTTGCCGTTCCACTCCGTCCACTGACCGGGGAAGTTGCCCACCTGGTAACCGCCCTCACCGATATCCCACGGCTCGGCGATGAGCTTGACCTGCGAGACCACCGGATCCTGCTGGACGAGATCGAAGAAGGCCGACAGCCGGTCGACGTCGTGCAGCTCGCGCGCCAGGGTCGACGCGAGATCGAACCGGAAGCCGTCGACGTGCATCTCGGTCACCCAGTAGCGCAGCGAGTCCATGATCAGCTGCAGGGTGTGCGGGTGACGGGCGTTGAGGCTGTTGCCCGTTCCCGTGTAGTCCATGTAGTAGGCCTTGTCGTCGTCGACGAGGCGGTAGTAGGCGGCGTTGTCGATGCCGCGGAAGCAGATGGTGGGACCGAGATGGTTCCCCTCGGCGGTGTGGTTGTAGACCACGTCGAGGATCACCTCGATGCCCGCCTCGTGGAAGGCCCGCACCATCGCCTTGAACTCGGCGACCACGGCGCTCGGCTTGGTCGACGACGAGTACTCGGCGTGCGGCGCGAAGAACCCGAAGGTGTTGTACCCCCAGTAGTTCCGCAGCCCCTGGTCGAGCAGCACCTGGTCGTGCATGAACTGGTGCACGGGCATCAGTTCGATCGCGGTGACGCCGAGATCGAGGAGATGGTCGATGATCGCCGGGTGCGCGAGACCGGCGTAGGTGCCCCGCATGTGTTCGGGGACGTCCGGATGCGTGGCCGTCATGCCTTTGACGTGGGCCTCGTAGATGACCGTCTCGTTGTAGGGGCGGCGGGGATGACGATCCGTCGCCCAATCGAAGAACGGGTTGATCACCACGGTCGTCATGGTGTGGCCCAGCGAATCCAGGCCGGGAAGCTCTGCGGCGGCGTCGGAGGTCTGCCCCGTCGCGATCGCCTCGGGCTCGGCGTCGTCGGTGGACACGGCGTCGCCGGTGTCGGTGTCCTCGGTGTCGGTGTCCTCGGTGTCGTCCGTGCTCTCGTCCGAGGCGCTGTCGGCCACGGGCTCGGCACCGGGCAGCGGGTACGAGAACAGCGACGGGTCGCCGTCGAACGACCCGTCGAACGCCTTCCCGTACGGGTCGAGGAGCAGCTTGCTCGGATCGCACCGGTGACCGTTCTCCGGATCGAACGGACCGTGCACGCGGTAGCCGTAACGCTGGCCGGGGGAGACCGTCGGAAGGTAGGCGTGCCAGACGTAACCGTCCACCTCCTCGAGCGGGATGCGGGTCTCGGTCCCGTCACGGGAGATCAGGCACAGCTCGACCTTCTCGGCGATCTCGGAGAACAGTGCAAAGTTCGTGCCCGCCCCGTCGTAGGTCGCGCCGAGGGGATAATGGGATCCCGGCCACACTTCCAGGGGCTCGGGCATCTCGTCGCTGGCGCTCGCTCCGGTGGTCTCCATGCCCGCCAACAGTAGTCTTCCGGCGGTCCCGGCACCGGGTGAGCGCGTCACCACCAGCCGGTGGCGGGACCGAGTTGTCGGCCGAGCTCGGGCGTCAGCGTCCGGACGTAGGTCGTGGTGAGGTGGTTCTCGTCACGATAGATGAGGATGTTTCCCTCCACCGCCCGGCACAGATCCTGCCGGCAGAACTTGTCGGACAGGTCGAGCAGCGACACGGTGGGCAGGTGCGCGGATGCGGCGACGGCCGGGTCGATCGGGTCCAGCGCCTCCTCGCGCGGCACCCCGCACGTCTCCGCGGTGCCGCCCCCCGCAAGGCAGTCGGCGGCCCGATAGGCGAGATCGCCGCGGAACAGCCACGGGTTGTCGCGGATCGCCACCACCGGGATGCCGTAGTCGGCGAGCGTCTCCCACAGATCGACGTACCAGAACGGAACGAAGTCGCCCGGCCCTTCGCCTTGGTCCTTGGTGCGCGTCGACGTGGTGAACACGTAGTCGGGCGGATCCGCGCGCAGTTCGGCGAGCACGGCGGTCGACCATGTGTCGCACTCGACCGTCGGGGACTCCTCGACGAGCGGGGCGAGGGGATCGGAGAGCGGACACCCGACCTTGAGATAGGTGTCGAGGCGGAAACCGTGTTCGATGCCGAGCGCGTCGAGCGCAGCGAGCCAGTGCTCCGAGTGCGACCCCCCGACGATCACCATGCGGCGGGTCGCGAGCGGGTCGCCGTAGGTACAGGTCAACGGTGCGCGATTGGTGTGCTGGGCGATGCAGTTGTCGAGCGTCGCGGGAGGCAGGTCGCGATGGGCGACGAGCAGCGGCGGTTGCACCGGTTGCGGCTCGGTGGAGACGGCGGGATCGAACACCGCAGCGCCGGGGTACAGCTCCGTCGGCAGGGCGGCGACGCCCTCGAGGGCCTCCGTCGAACGGTCGACGTGGGTGTGCCAGAGGTTCGCGGCCCCGACGAGGGTGACGGCCAGGACCGTCACGAGACCCACGAGCGCGGTGCGGGACGGCCGAGGGGGTTCGACGCGGCGGATGGGGTCCTCGAACCACCGGGTCGACGCCTCGGCGAGCAACAGCGACAGGGCGATCACGATGAGCCCGCCCACCAGGCCGACCGACGGGTGCCCGAGCACGATCAGGTAACCGATGAGGATCGGCCAGTGCCACAGGTACAGCGCGTAGGCGATCGCCCCGAGGCGCACCATGGGCGCGGATGCCAGCAGTCGCGCCGACGGCGTGTCGTGCTCGGAGTCGGAGCCGGAGCCGGAGCGGATACCCGCGACGACGAGCGCCATGGCCGCACCGACGGGGACGAGCGCCCACGGCCCGGGGAAGAGGGAGTTGCCGTCGAGGACGAAGCCGCACGCGAGCAGCACCGCGAGTCCGAGCGCACCGAGCACGATCCGCAGCGCGCGCGGAACCCGCAGCCACGGCGACAGGCACATCAGCAGTCCGCCGAGAGTCAGCTCCCAGGCACGGGCGGCGCTGTCGTAGTACATCCACGACTGCGGCCGGTCGGCGAGCACCGCGTACGCCAGCGACGCCGCGGTGAGGGCGGCCAGCAGCACCGTCAGGGGTAGGCGGACAGGCTCCGACATCCGCCGCAACAGCCACGCGAAGCCGAACACCACCACGAGCGCCGCGATGTAGAACTGGCCCTGCACGGCGATCGACCACAGGTGCTGGAGCGGGCTGACCATCGGATCCGCGGCCAGATAGTCGCTCGCCGTGCGGGCGAGATACCAGTTCTGGAAGAACAGCAGCGACGCCCCGGTCTGGTCGGCCACCTCGAGCCACTGCGTGAACGGCCGCAGCACCACCGTGGCGGCCGCGACAGCGGTGAGCACAACGACGAGCGGAGGCAGCAGACGCCGGCCGATCCGCCGCAGGACGGGACGCGGATCGAGCGGGGCCGAGGAGTCGGCGGTCCTCAGGAGCGTGCCCACGAAGAAGAAGCCGGAGAGCGCCAGGAAGACGTCGACACCACCGGAGACGCGACCGAACCAGACGTGGAAGATCACCACGAGCGCGATCGCGAGACCGCGCAATCCGTCGATGTCGGCACGACGCGCGGGGCGCCTGCCTGCTGTCCGCGCGCCACTCTCGAGTTCCGGTCCCGAGGTGTGGACGGACATGTGACGGATACCCCCGGTGTCTTACGTGTTCGGCTGTGCTGCGAACCGGGCGACGAACGCACCGGCCGATTTCCGTGAGCGTCGTTCACGGCAACTCGGGCAGACTACGCGGCTGCGGGCGGCGACCTCCAACCGCCTACAGTTTGGGCGTGGGCAACTCTCCTCTCCCGGTCGAGCGGATCCGCACCCTCGACGCTCGGCACCTCTGGCACCCCTACGGCGCGTTTCCGGCGACCACCGAATCGTTGGTGGTCGACCGTGCCCACGGTACTCGGATCGTCCTCGCCGACGGTCGTGAGCTGGTCGACGGCATGAGTTCGTGGTGGGCCGCGGTGCACGGATACGGGCATCCCGTGCTCGACGCGGCCGTCCGCGATCAGCTCGACCGGATGAGCCACGTGATGTTCGGCGGCCTCACCCACGAGCCCGCCGCGCGGCTCGCGGAACTGCTCGTCGACATCACCCCCGCCGGTCTCGACACCGTCTTCCTCGCCGACTCGGGCTCGGTGTCGGTGGAGGTGGCCGTGAAGATGGCGGTGCAGTACCAGCGTGCCGTCGGCAGGCCGGGACGGCGTCGCCTGCTCACCTGGCGCGGCGGCTACCACGGCGACACCTTCGCCCCGATGAGCGTGTGCGATCCGGAGGGCGGCATGCACGCACTGTGGACCGACATGCTCGCGCGGCAGGTCTTCACCCCCGCCCCACCGGCCCGTTTCGATCCCGACTACGTCGCGCACTTCGAGGCGATCCTGCTCGAGCACGTCGACGAGCTCGCCGCGATCGTGGTCGAACCGGTCGTCCAGGGCGCCGGCGGCATGCGCTTCCACGACCCGCGGTATCTGCGCGAGCTGCGCAGGATGTGCGACGAGCACGGACTGGTACTGATCTTCGACGAGATCGCGACCGGTTTCGGGCGCACAGGCGAACTCTTCGCCGCCGACCACGCGCAAGTGAGCCCGGACGTGATGTGCGTGGGTAAGGCACTCACCGGCGGATACATGACCCTCGCGGCGACATTGTGCACGCGGGCCGTCGCCGAAGCGATCAGCGCGGGGGAGGGTGGCGGTGTGATGCACGGCCCGACCTTCATGGGCAACCCGCTCGCGTGCGCCGTCGCCGTCGCGGCGGTCGAACTGCTGCTCTCCCGCGACTGGCGGGCCGAGGTGGCGGCGGTGAACGCGGGACTGACGGAGGGACTCGCGCCGGCACGCGAGTTGCCGGGGGTCGCGGACGTCCGCGTCCTCGGAGGCATCGGCGTGATCGAACTCACCGATCCGGTGGACATGCGCGCGACGACCGACGCCGCCGTGGCGGCCGGGGTGTGGCTGCGGCCGTTCCGCAATCTCGTCTACACGATGCCGCCCTACATCTGCTCGGCCGACGATCTCGCGGCGATCACCTCGGGGATGATCGCCGCCGTCGGCGCGAATGCTCGGTGACCGAAGGGGTCAGCGGACGGCGGTGAGGAACCCCGCGATCGCGCCGGTCCACGAGATGGACGGTGAAGCGGTCCGCCAGGGCGGATGCCATACGCGACCATTCGTCCCCGGTCGCGATGCTGCTGTGCACGACGACGAGACCCGGACCCTGCCCGAGCTTGCGGAATCCGATCGTCGTTCCGTCCCGGGATTCGATGTGGACGACCACCTCCCATGCCGTTCGTCGGGGTCTGCCGAACCGTCCGAGCCTACGACCCGAGCCGACCGACGTGACGACTTGAACGGTGTTCAAGTATGGTCACCGCTCATGACCGCACATCCCGCCCTGGCGTGGCTCGACGACACCGCAGCGGCGCGACGCGCAGCGGGCCTGCACCGCGACCCCGTCGTCCGAACCCCCGGCACGACCGTCGTCGACCTCGCCTCCAACGACTATCTCGGCCTGACCCGCCATCCCGAGGTCCTCGCGGGAGCGACCGCTGCCCTGCGGCGATGGGGAGCCGGCGCCACCGGATCGCGGCTGGTCACCGGCACCACCGCCGAACACGAACTCCTCGAACGCGAACTCGCCGACTTCGTCGGGGCCGACAGCGGCCTGGTGTTCTCGAGCGGATACGCCGCGAACCTCGGTGCCGTCGCCGCCCTCGGTGGCAAGGACGCACTGATCGTCTCCGACGCCGGTGGTCACGCCTCGCTCGTCGATGCGTGCCGGCTGTCCCGCTCGAGGATCGTCGTCACCCGGCACAACGACGTCGACGCGGTCGCGCACGCCCTCGCGACCCGCACCGAGGCCCGCGCGCTCGTCCTGACCGACTCGGTGTTCAGCACCGACGGCGACCTCGCGCCGCTGCGGGAACTGCATCGCGTCTGCCGAGCGCACGGCGCGTTGCTCCTCGTCGACGAGGCCCACGGGGTAGGAGTCCGCGGCGCGGGGGGCCGCGGACTCGTCCACGAAGTGGGCCTCGCCGGCGAGCCCGATGTGGTCGTCACCGCGACGCTGTCGAAATCCCTTGCCTCCCAGGGCGGAGCCGTCCTCGCCGACGGGCGTGTGCGGGAACATCTCGTGGACACCGCGCGCACCTTCATCTTCGACACCGGACTCGCCCCGGCCGCCGTCGGTGCCGCCCGGGGTGCGCTGAAGGTGCTGCGCGCCGAACCCGCACGTGCCGCTGCCGTGCTCGAGCAGGCCGGGCGCTTGGCTCGTCTCACGGGCGTCGAGGCGCCGCCGTCCGCCGTGGTGTCGGTGATCCTCGGCGACCCGCGCGTCGCCGCCGACGCCGCGGCGCGGTGCCGCGACCGCGGCGTGCACGTCGGCTGCTTCCGGCCGCCCTCGGTTCCGGCCGGTACCTCGCGGCTGCGCCTGACGGCACGCGCGAACCTCACCGACGACGAACGCGCCCTCGTCGACGAGGTGCTCACCGACGTCCTCGCGGGAGCCCGGGCGTGAGCATCCTCGTCGTCACCGGCACGTCGACCGATGTGGGCAAGACCGTCGCGACCGCGGCACTCGCCGCGAACGCCGTGGCCGCGGGACTGCGGGTCGCGGTGTGCAAACCCGCCCAGACGGGCGTGACGGACGACGGGCCGGGCGACCTGCAGGAGATCCGGCGACTGGCCGGGGACCGTGTCCGGCTCGTCGAACTCGCGCGGTATCCCGATCCGCTCGCACCGGATACCGCCGCGCGGCGCAGCGGACGCCCGATGCTCACCCTCGAGGAGATCGTCGACACCGTCCGGATTCTCGACACCGAGTACGACCTCACCCTGGTCGAGGGGGCGGGAGGTCTGCTCGTCCGGCTCGGCGCGGGCGGTTTCACCCTCGCCGACGTCGCGGCCGCGCTCGGAGCGCCGGCGGTGATCGTCGCCGCCGCGGGACTGGGCACGCTCAACCACACCGCGCTCACCGTGGCCGCGCTCCGCTCGGCGGGGATCGAATGTCCGGGGGTCATCGTCGGATCCTGGCCTGCTGCACCGGATCTGGCGGAGCAGTGCAATCTCGACGACCTCCCCGACGTCACCGGCGTCCCCATCGTGGGCAGGATCCCGGCCGGCAGCGGCGCTCTCGACGCCCGCGTCTTCGCCACCCGTGCCTCTCGGTGGTCGGATCTGCCGCTCCCGACGAAACGGCGTGCGGGCGGATCTTCCGCTGTACTGTGATGGATGCCACATTGCAACTGGCCTGTTCCCATCGTGTCGGCCGGCGCGACATGCCGATACCCGCTACGGAAGGGACATGTCGACCGCTCGGCCCGGAGGTACGGATGTCCATCAGCGAATTGCAGGAACTTCAGCGCACCGCCGCCCACCTGCGCCAATGCCTCGGATCCCTACGATCGCGCTACGGGGACGCAGCCCCGGTGAAGAGGCTGTCGAACGACGTCGAACGTCTCGACATCGACATACGCGACTTCGCCGAACATCCTCCGCGCGAGGTCGTCAACAGCCTCGGTCAACGCATCCCGATTCCCGATACGCCGTACGACGACTCGTTGTTCCGCGGAACGGATACGGACGACGAAGGTCTCGGCGGGCTGCACGGCTCGCGGTGAGCACCTCCGAGGCGACGCCGGCGGCTCGCGGTGAGCCGGCCACCGGCGTCCGATCCGAGGGCCGCGCACGGATCACCGCGCGGACGCTGCGGACCGACCGCTGGTGGCAGACACCCGCACTCACCGTCCTCGGTCTCGGTGTGTTCGTGGTGTACGCGACGATCCGTTCGTTCGTGCGCAGCGCCTACTACGTCGAGGACTACCACTACCTCACGCCGTTCTATTCGCCGTGCGTGAGCGCGTCCTGCGTGGACGGCGCCCGCCATTTCGGCACGTGGGTCGGCGAACTCCCGATGTGGATCCCGCTCGCCTTCCTGTCGTTGCCGTTCCTCCTCGGCTTCCGGCTGACCTGCTACTACTACCGCAAGGCCTACTACCGATCGTTCTGGTTGTCGCCGCCCGCGTGTGCGGTCGCCGAACCGCACCGGCACTACACCGGGGAGACGCGGTTCCCGCTGATCCTGCAGAACTCGCACCGCTACTTCTTCTACGCCGGCTTCGTGGTGTCGCTGATCAACACCTACGACGTCGTCCTGTCCTTCCGCGGTCCGAGCGGGTTCGGCATCGGACTCGGCAACCTGATCCTGCTGATCAACGTCGTGCTGCTCTGGGGCTACACGTTGTCATGCCACTCTTGCCGGCACGTCACCGGAGGCAGGCTGCGGCACTTCTCGAAACACCCCGTGCGCTACCGGATCTGGACGTTCGTCTCGAAACTCAACACCAGGCACATGCAGTTCGCGTGGATCACGCTGGGAACCCTGATCCTCACGGACTTCTACATCATGCTCGTGGCGAGCGACACCATCGCCGATCTGCGGTTCATCGGCTGACGCGCACGGCACGACACCGGCCGCACCGGAGGAGGGGGAACACGGATGGTGGATGTCGAACGGCACAAGGTCGACGTCGTCGTGATCGGAGCAGGCGGCGCCGGGCTACGCGCGGTGATCGAGGCGCGGCAACGCGGCTTCTCCGTCGCCGTGGTGTGCAAGTCGCTGTTCGGAAAGGCCCACACCGTGATGGCCGAGGGCGGATGTGCCGCCGCGATGGGCAATGCCAACCCCCGCGACTCCTGGCAGGTGCACTTCCAGGACACGATGCGCGGCGGCAAGTTCCTCAACAACTGGCGGATGGCCGAACTGCACGCCCGCGAGGCCCCCGACCGCGTGTGGGAGCTGGAGACCTACGGAGCGCTGTTCGACCGCACCCCCGACGGACGGATCAGCCAGCGCAACTTCGGCGGCCACACCTATCCGCGACTCGCCCACGTCGGCGACCGCACCGGACTCGAACTCATCCGCACGATGCAGCAGAAGATCGTGTCGCTGCAGCAGGCGGACCACGCCGAGCACGGCGACTACGAGGCCCGGGTGCGGGTCTTCGCCGAATGCACCATCACCGAACTGCTGAAGGACGACGAGGGACGCATCGCCGGTGCGTTCGGATACTGGCGCGAGACCGGGCGTTTCGTGTTGTTCGAGGCGCCCGCGGTCGTCATCGCCACCGGTGGTATCGGCAAGTCGTGGAAGGTCACGTCGAACTCCTGGGAGTACACGGGCGACGGTCACGCCCTCGCCCTGCGTGCCGGCGCCACCCTGATCAACATGGAGTTCGTCCAGTTCCACCCGACAGGGATGATCTGGCCGCCGAGCGTGAAGGGCATCCTCGTCACCGAGGGTGTGCGAGGCGACGGCGGAGTGCTGAAGAACTCCGAGGGGGAGCGGTTCATGTTCTCCTATATCCCGCCGGTGTTCAAAGGCCAGTACGCGGAGACCGAGGAGGAGGCCGACCGCTGGTACGAGGACCAGGAGAACAATCGCCGCACGCCCGACCTGCTCCCGCGCGACGAGGTCGCCCGCGCCATCAACTCCGAGGTCAAGGACGGCCGGGGGACTCCGCACGGCGGAGTCTTCCTCGACATCGCCTCGCGGATGCCGGCCGACGAGATCATGCGCCGCCTGCCGTCGATGCATCACCAGTTCAAGGAACTCGCCGACGTCGACATCACCGCCGAGGCCATGGAGGTCGGCCCGACCTGCCACTACGTGATGGGCGGCATCGAGGTCGACCCCGACACCGCCGCTGCGGCAGTCCCGGGGCTGTTCGCCGCCGGGGAATGTTCCGGTGGCATGCACGGATCGAACCGGCTGGGCGGGAATTCGCTGTCCGATCTGCTGGTCTTCGGTCGCCGGGCAGGTCTCGGCGCCGCCGACTACGTGCAGAGCCTCACCTCGCGGCCGATCGTCGGCGACGCCGACATCGACGCCGCCGCCCGTGCGGCGCTCTCGCCCTTCGATCCGGCCGACACCGATCGCGCCGAGAACCCGTACACCCTGCACACCGACCTGCAGCAGGTCATGCAGGACCTCGTGGGCATCATCCGGCGCGCGGACGAGATCGAACGTGCCCTGCGCGAACTCGACACCCTGCGCACACGGATCCGCAACGTCGCGGTGGAGGGCCACCGCCAGTTCAACCCGGGCTGGCATCTCGCCCTGGACCTGCGGAACATGCTCCTCGTGTGCGAGTGCGTCGCGCGGGCCGCGTTGCAGCGCACCGAGAGCCGCGGGGGACATACCCGCGACGACCACCCGTCGATGGACTCCGAATGGCGTCGCACTCTGCTCGCCTGTCGCCTGGACGGCGGCGACCCGTTCGTCCCCGCCGTGACGGTCACCGCCGAACGGCAGCAACCGATGCGTCCCGACCTGCTGGAGCTGTTCGACATCGACGAACTCGGGAAGTACTACACCGACGAGGAACTCGCGGATCATCCCGGACGGAGGGGTTGAGATGGGACACCAGGCGGCGTTCAGGATCTGGCGGGGCGACGCCGACGGCGGGGAACTGCGGGACTACACCGTCGAGGTCAACGAAGGGGAGGTCGTCCTCGACATCCTGCACCGTCTGCAGGCCACCCAGGCACCGGATCTCGCCGTGCGCTGGAACTGCAAGGCGGGCAAGTGCGGATCGTGTTCGGCGGAAGTCGACGGTCGCCCGCGCCTGACGTGCATGACCCGCATGTCGCTGTTCGATCCCGACGCGACGATCACCGTGACCCCGATGCGCACCTTCCCGATCATCCGAGATCTCGTCACCGATGTCTCGTTCAACTACCGCAAGGCACGCGAGATACCGGCTTTCGCGCCGCCTCCTGATCTGGCGCCGGGGGAGTACCGGATGCAGCAGGTCGACGTGCAGCGCTCCCAGGAGTTCCGCAAGTGCATCGAATGCTATCTGTGCCAGAACGTCTGTCATGTGGTGCGCGACCACGAGGAGAACAAGGAGGTCTTCGCCGGTCCCCGCTATCTCATGCGCATCGCGGAACTCGAGATGCACCCGCTCGACGTCGCCGACCGGCGCGACGTCGCGCAGGACGAGCACGGCCTGGGTATGTGCAACATCACCAAGTGCTGCACCGAGGTGTGCCCGGAGAACATCCACATCACCGACAACGCGCTGATCCCGATGAAGGAACGCGTCGCCGGCCGCCGCTACGACCCGATCGTGTGGCTCGGCAACAAGCTGTTCCGGCGCTGAGCAGGGAGCAGGGACCGGGCCGGACGCAGGGACCGGCTCAGTTCACGCGTTCGGCGACCAGCGGAACCAGCTCGTCGAGCGCGAACGGCACCGACAGCACCGAGTTCGTCGAGAACGCCGCGGAGATGTGGGAATCGCTGTCGAGCACGAGGAACCGGCCGTCGCGCACCGCCGGGATCTGCTGGAAGACCGGATCGTCGGTCACCTCGGCGGCCGGCACGTAGATCGGCAGCACGATCAGCAGGTCGGAGTCGAGCATGTCCAGGTTCTCGTCGGAGACTGTGATGAAGAAGTCGTCCGTCGCCGCGGCCTGCACCTGCGGATTGTTCACGAAGCCGAGCTCGGTCATGAAGTCGACGCGCGAGTCGCCGACGACGTAGGCGCCCCACCCCTCCGACGTGTAGGAGGCGACGGTGACGGTCTTGCCCGCGAACTCGGGATTGTCGGCGGCGGCCTGCGCGAAATCCGCGTCGATCTGCGACAGCAGTTCGGCACCCTTGTCCGGGACACCGAGCGCCGCTGCCACGGTGGCCACCTGGTCGTCGAGCGACGTGAGGTAGGCGTCGCTGCCTTCCGGGCCGCCGACGGTCGGGGCGATCCCCGACAGCGTCTCGTAGCGGGCCGGCTCACCGGAACTCTTGGTGTCGAGGATCAGATCGGGCTCCTGCGCCGCGAGCATCTCGAAGGACGGCTCGATCGTGCCGATGAGCTCCGGCGGCGAGTCGTACAGCCCCTGCGCCCACGGCCCCACGCCGTCGCCGCCGAAGGCGAGCCAGTCACTCGCCGCCACCGGCTGAACGCCGAGTGCCAGTGCAGTTTCGGCGTCGCCCCAGCCCAGAGCCGCGACGCGTTCGGGGGCGGACTCGATGGTGACCTCCCCGAACTTCGTGTCGACCGTGACGGGGAAGGCGCCGTCGGCCGGTGCCGAACCGGAGTCGGACTCCGTGTCGGACGATCCGCACGCGGTCAGCACGATCGCGGTGGCCGTGAACAGAGCGGCGGAACGGAGCAACGCAGCGGATCGGCGTGTCATGACGGGCCTCGAGTCTGTCGAACAACAAGTGAGGCGATCCTAACCCGGCGGGGTGACCGAAGGTGAAAACCCGCCGGAAACCGCGCAGGGCAGCCGCTCGAGCGCGCACTATGTGTCCGTGACCCGACCTGACGACGGTCGGCCGGCACGGGCGAAACCGGTGCTGGCCTCCTTGATCCTCGTCGCCGCCGTGGCGAACCTGAACCTCGCCGTCGCGAACGTGGCACTGCCCGAGATCGGGAAGGCGTTCGACGCGAGCCAGACCCAGCTCAACCTCGTCGCAGTCGGCTATTCCGTCGGTCTCGCCGCGTCCGTGCTCTACCTCGGTGCCGTCGGCGACCGTTACGGACGCAAGACGATGCTCCTGCTCGGAATGGCATTGTCGGTTCCCGCATCGGCGGTCGCCGGGTTCGCGCCGAGCACCGAGGTGCTGTTCGCGGCGCGGGTGCTCGGCGGTCTCTCCGCCGGTCTGGCGTTCCCCACCACTCTCGCCCTTATCACCGCACTGTGGTCGGGCGCAGCCCGCACGCGCGCGATCGCGTTGTGGTCGTCGATCGGTGGTGGCCTGACCGCGCTCGGCCCGCTCGTCGCCGGCACCCTGCTCGAACAGTTCTTCTGGGGTTCGGTTTTCCTGGTGACGATTCCGCTCGCGCTGATCGCTTTCGCCCTGACCTGGATATTCGTGCCCAGCCACGTCAACGAATCGACCGATCCGGTCGATCATCTCGGCGGTGTGGTCTCGATCGTGTTGGTCGGCTCGCTCGTCCTCGGCATCAACTTCGTGCCCGTCGACGGGATGGAGACCATCGCGGTGTCCGCTCTCGTGATCGCTCTCGTCGCGGTGATCCTCTTCGTCATGCGCCAGCTGCGAGCGGCGAACCCCCTGTTCGACCTGCGGGTCGCCCGGCGTCGCGTGTTCTGGGTCGCGGCTGTCGCGGGCATCATCGTGTTCGGCACCCTGATGGGCACGATGTACATCAGTCAGCAGTACCTGCAGAACGTGCTCGGCTACTCGACTCTCGCAGCTGGATCGGCGGCGCTGCCCGCCGCTTTCGTGATGGTGCTGGTGGCGCCGCAGTCGGCGAAACTCGTCGGGTCGCGCGGCTCCCGTTTCACGCTGCTGTCCGGTTACGTGGCGATCGTGGCCGGACTCGTCGTCGCACTGATGCTCTGGGACGAGGACGCGCATTACTGGGTGATCGCCCTCGGATACATGTGTCTCGGAGCCGGTGTCGGTCTCGCCGGTACCCCGGCCTCGCATTCGCTCACCGGCTCGGTGCCGGTCGCCCGTGCCGGGATGGCCTCCGGCACGGCCGATCTGCAACGCGATCTCGGTGGCGCGATCGTCCAGTCGATCCTCGGCGCCCTGCTCACCGCCGGATACTCGGCCTCCCTCGCCGCGACGATCGCGGCGAGTCCTCAGGCCACGGCCGTCGACGAGCAGACCGAGACCGCACTGGAGAAGTCGTTCGCGGGTGCCGTCGGGATCGCCGAGCACTATCCGCAGTACGCGCAGCAGATCATCGAGGCCGCGCGGTCGGCCTTCCTCGACGGCGACACCCGCGCCTACACGGCCGCGATCGCGATCGTGCTGGTCGGAGCGGCGCTGGTGGCCCTTGCGTTCCCCTCACGCTCGGCCGAGATCGCGCTGCTCGAACGGTACGCCGAGGAGGACGGTGACGAGGCGGTCGACTCGTCGGAAAAACCGGCCCACTGAACCCGGATCCTCACGCAGTCCGGGTCGGTCAGGCGGTCAGAACGACTGCGACCAGCGTCCGACGTCACCCCGCTCGAGCGCGACGGCGAGCAGTTCCGGGAAACGGTCGGGCGTGCACGCGAAGGCAGGAACTCCGAGTTCGGCGAGTGCCGCCGCGTTGTCGCGGTCGAAGGACGGCGCCCCGTCGTCGGACAGAGCCAGCAACACCACGACCTGCACACCCGCGGCGAGCATCTCCTGGATGCGCGAGAGCATCTCGGCGCGGATGCCGCCCTCGTACAGATCCGAGATGAGCACGAACAGCGAATCGGCCGGGCGCGTGATCAGCGACCTGCTGTAGGCGATCGCCCGATTGATGTCGGTGCCGCCGCCGAGCTGGGTGCCGAACAGCACGTCCACCGGGTCGGCGAGCTTATCGGTCAGGTCCACCACCGCGGTGTCGAAGACGACCAACGAGGTGCGCAGTGCCCGCATCGACGCCAGGACCGCCGCGAACACCGACGCGTACACCACGCTCGACGCCATCGACCCGGACTGGTCCACCGCGAGCACCACGTCGCGTTTCACCGCCTGGGAGCGGCGCCCGTAGCCCACCAGCTTCTCGGGCACCACCGTGCGATGCTCCGGCAGGTAGTGGGCCAGGTTCGCGCGGATCGTGCGATCCCAGTCGATGTCGCGGAGTTTCGGGTTCGACGTCCGCGACGACCGGTCGAGCGCACCCGTGACGGCGGCACGGGTGTGCTGCGCGATGCGAGCCTCGATCTCGCGCACGACCTTCTCGACGACCGTCCGTGCCGTCGCCTTGGTGGTCTCCGGCATCACGCGGTTCAGGCTCAGCAACGTGCCCACGAGATGCACGTCCGGTTCGACGGCCTCGAGCATCTCGGGTTCGAGGAGCAGCCGGGTCAACCCGAGCCGATCCACCGCGTCGCGCTGCATCACCTGGACGACGGATGTCGGGAAGTAGGTGCGGATGTCGCCGAGCCAGCGCGCCACCCGGGGCGCGGACGCGCCGAGACCTGCGGTGCGCGGTGCGGTGCCGTCGCCGGGCGCGGTGTCGTACAGCGCGGCGAGCGCGGCGTCCATGGCGCTGTCGTCGGCCGAGGACAGGGAGCCCGTCGAGTCCTCGGCGGCCTCGCCGAGTGCGAGCCGCCAGCGGCGCAAACGTTCGGTGTCTCCGGATTCGGTTGTCATGCCGACACTCCCAGGATCGACGCGGTGGCGGTCAGGGCGATCCGGCCGCGATCCACGGCGGGCGGTGCCTCCGTGCGGCGGGTGCGTTCGCCCCGCACCGTCTGCCCGAGCAGGCGTCGCTCACCGAAGGCGAACGACCCGAAGGTGCGCCGGAGGACGGGCAGGACGTCGACGAAATCGTCGTCGGTGAGACCGCTGATCCACTCGTCGACGAGATCGAACAGTGCGCTGTCGTGGACGAGCAGGAGTCCGCCCCCGCCGAGGAACCCGTCGATCCAGCGCGCCTTCGCGGGTGCCGATGACCCCACCGACAACGCTCGCGCGACCCGCACGGACGCCTCGTACTCGCCGAGTCGGCCGGTGTCGCGCAGCATCCGGGTGGTGCGGCCGACGAGCAGACCGTCGATGTCGTCACGATCGCTCACCGACGTCAGTGTGTCGAGCCATCGGACGGTCGCGGTCGGGTCCTCACGCAGCGCGAGAGCGAGATGCACGTCGTCGATCGCGGTGCGCAGTGCATCGGCGGCGTCGTGGTCGAGACCGGTGACCGCCGCCGGGAGACCGGCGCACACACGCGCGAGCAGGGCGTCGCAGACATGTTCCAGGGAGGACAGATCGGTGCCCCGCACATCGCCGTAACGGACGGTGCGCACGAGGGTCGGCAGGGCGCTCATCAGGTGCAGCACATCGTGATCGAGTGCAGCCGCCGCGTCGATCGCCGTCACCAGCGACGGGATCGTGGTCCGCAGGTCGGCGAGCAACGCCCGTTCGAGCAGTTCGGTGAGGTCGGCGAGCGCGATCCCGGAACGAGTGGCACGGTCGGCCACTGTGGCGCCCGCTGCGGATTCCACCGTCGTGCCCCACCGCGACGCCTCGACGATCGCCACCGACAACTCCGGTTCCCACCGCAGCGTCCAGGTCTCGCGGAAGGTGCCGGTCGAGCGCACCTCGCTCTCCGCCGGTCTACCCCAGTCGATACCGAGCAGCGCCAGGCGGTGCAGCAGTCGCGACCGGGCGACGTCGATCTCCCGGCGCAGGTCCAGATCGAGATGCCTGGCTTCGGCGGACCGCTTGAGACGCAACGACTTCGCATTCCGCTGCAGGTCGGTGTCGAGCGGGACGGTGGGGGTGTCCTCGGAGACGGAACCGAGTGCCTCACCGACGACGAGCCGGCGGGAGACGAGACCGAGCAGGACGTCGTCACCGTCGCACAGCACCGACCGCGTCGCCTCGACGACCTCGTCGAGTCCGGCCACCGCGCGACCGCGCAACGCCGCGAGCGTGTCAGCGAGACGTGTCGCCTCGATGACGTGGGCGCTCGAGACGGGTAGATCCTCCTCGCGCAGGACACGGGCCACGCGGGTGAACCAGCGTGCGGTCGTGTCCGCGGGCTGTGTGAACAGGTGGTGGTACCAGCCGGGTGAGGTGATGCCGGCGCCGTAGCCCGACGACAGCGACAACCGGGAGTGGCTCCACGGCACCCACGTGAGGGTGGTCTTGACCTTGGGCATGCCCTTGAGCAGGCGCGCGTCGGGCGCTGCCGGTCCGAGCCGGCAGGTCAGCGCGGGTGCGTGCATCGCCCCGCACACCACGGCGATCGCGCGGGCCCCGGCCTTGACCGTCGCGCGCAGCACCTGCCGCATGTGCGCCTCGCGTCGCGCGGTGTGGTCGTCGATCCCCACATCCTCGCGCAGCGCGCGCATCGCGTCCGTGATCTCGTCGAAGGCCTGTGCGGTGCCGTGCTCTACCACCGCGTCCCACCACTGCTCGAAGTCGGAGTATCCGCCGGCGCGGGCGAGTATGCCGAGCAGGTTGTCGGTCGCGCGGTCGCCGACCTCGCGCTCCGCGCCGAGCGACATCGACGCCGGAAGGTCGCAGAACCGCACGTCGGCATCGTGCAGGTACGCCCAGCGCAGGGCCTGCCATTCGGGGGAGAAGGCCGCGAACGGCCAGAACGCCGCCCGCGCCGGTTCGTCGCGTGCGTAGGCCAGCAATGCCACTGGCGGCACCATGTCGTCGGCCACGGTGAGCGGGAGCACCGGATCGGCGTCCGACGGACCCTCGATGAGGACGGTGTCGGGTTCGAACTCCGCGAGTGCCTGCAGGACCGCACGCGCCGAACCCGGCCCGTGGTGCCGGATCCCGAAGACCCGGATCTCCGCGGGCGCATCCGCGCGGTCGAAGAGAGCGTCGGTCACCCGGTGATCTCCCGGCACGCCCGGTAGAAGTCGGTCCAGTCGCCGCGTTCTCGGACGACGGCCTCGAGATACTCGTTCCAGACCACCCGATCGGAGACAGGGTCCTTGACCACCGACCCCAGGATTCCGGCCGCAACGTCGGAGGGCCGAAGCACCCCGTCACCGAAGTGCGCCGACAACGCCAGGCCGCCCGTGACTACCGAGATCGCCTCGGCGGTGGACAGCGTGCCCGACGGGGACTTCAGCTTGGTCCGGCCGTCGGTGGTGACGCCGCTGCGCAACTCCCGGAACACCGTGACGACGCGGCGGATCTCCTCCGCGGCCGCAGGCACGGTGGGAAGTTCGAGTGCGGTGCCGAGCTGTTCGACGCGGCGGGTGACGATCGCGACCTCGTCCTCCTCGCTCGCCGGCAACGGCAACACGACGGTGTTGAACCGTCGACGCAGCGCGGACGACAGGTCGTTGACCCCGCGGTCGCGATCGTTGGCGGTGGCGATGACGTTGAACCCCTTCGTCGCCTGCACCTCGATGCCGAGTTCGGGGACGGGAAGCGTCTTCTCCGACAGGACGGTGATCAGCGCATCCTGCACGTCAGCGGGGATGCGGGTGAGTTCCTCGATCCGTGCCACGGCGCCGTCGCGCATCGCGGTCATGACCGGGGAGGCGACCAGCGCGTCGGCGCTCGGCCCTTCGGCGAGCAACCGCGCGTAGTTCCAGCCGTACCGCACCGACTCCTCGGTCGTACCCGCCGTTCCCTGCACGAGCCGGGTCGACGAACCGCTGATCGCGGCGGCGAGATGCTCCGACACCCAGGTCTTCGCGGTACCCGGCACACCGAGCAGCAACAGTGCCCGGTCGGTCGCCAGGGTCGCCACGGCAACCTCGATCAACCGGCGCGGACCGACGTACTTCGGGGTGATCACGGTGCCGTCGGGCAGTTCGCCGCCGAGCAGATAGGTCACCACCGCCCACGGGGACAGTTGCCACGACGGCGGGCGCAGCCGGTCGTCGAGTCGCGCGAGCGCCGCGAGTTCGTGCGCGTACTGCTGCTCGGCGTGTGGGCGCAGCAGGTCGGTGCCGGACCCGGCGGTCTCGGACGTGCCCGTCTCGGGCATCGCGGCCTCGTCGGTGCCGACAACTGCAGGGGTCGACTCGAAGTCGGTCAACTCAGCTCCTCGTGGATCGTCTTGCGGAGGGTCAGGGTGTCGGCTGCGCTCGCGAACAGGTGCAGGCGACCGAGATCGTCGGTGCGGTTCGCGGCGTCGGCCAGCAGATCGGCCAGCTCGAACGGTGCCCGGTGGGCGAGCAGCGTCAGGACGTCGCGCACCAGACGGGTGGTCGTCAGCTTCGTGTACAGCGCGGTGAGCACCTTCTCGGCGACATCGCGCGGCCACGGCGCCGGGAGCGCGGCGAGCAACGCGTCGTCGAGAACCGCGGGCGGCGACGCCTCGCGCAGGTGCGTGAGCAGGATGTCGCGAGGTACGACCCGGGCGACCGATGTGTCGCCGGTGCCGTCGCGTCGCAGCAACGCCGCGGCCCATCCGCTGTCGCGTTGCCGGACCGCCGCGCGGCCCCACGCGTTCGTCAGTGCCGTGCGGAGGGCGTCGTCGACGTCGAACTCCGGCAGCACCCCGTCTCCGACGTGCTCGCGCCACACCGACAGCGGAGCGGCCGCGACTGCCGCCACCAGCAGATCGCGGGCCGGACCGTCGGAGAGACCGTCGCGGAGTGCGCTCTCGTCCGGCCGTTCGGGGACGGCGAGGGTGACGGTCGAGCCGTCGACGAGCAGCCATTGCCGCACTCGTTCGGCCATGCGTCGCGCGAACGCGGAGTCGGGGAGGCGGGGAAGAAGGTCGAGCGCGACGGCGCGAACCTTGCGGCTACGGTCGTCGAGGGCGCGCTCGAGCAGGTCCTCGTCGTGCGGGCCGAGACCGACCGCGAGCAGGGCGACGAGCTCGGCCCGCTGGGCGGCGGTCTGCGCACCCCATGACGCCGCGAGCGTGGCTGTCGCCGCGGCCGGATCGTGTGCGCGGAGCACCTCGAACCATCGGCGTCGCCGGGCGGGCGGACCGACGTGCCAGGGCGTGTCGTCGAGCGGGTCGGGTGGCAGCAGATCGGCCCATTCCGGGTGGCGCGCGGCCACCCAGCGCCCGCGGGCGCCGGTGAGAGCGATCAGCCGGTCGCGGTGCACCGCGTCGGTGGTCGCGACGATCAACAGGTCGACCACGATGTCGTGCGACGCGCGGAGCCGGGCCGCCACCTCGAACCATTCGTCGAGTAGCGGGGAGCGGACGGCGAGCAGCGCGCGCAGGCGTTCAGCAGCCGCGCCGGGCAGGACGGGACGGTCGTCGTCCGGGGCCGGCGACGGCAGCTCGCGGATCACCGGCACGGTCGCGGCGGTGAGGAAGGTCGCCTCCAGGGCGGCAGCGGCGAGCAGTGTCGCGGCGGGGTCTCCGGCGAGTTCGCCCGCGGCACCGGCCGTGTGCAGCGCGCCGAACTCCGGAGCGGAGCGTGCCGTTCCGAGAAGTGCTGCGGCCGTCAGCGATTCGGGCAAGGCGGTCACCAGGTCATCACCTGTCCTCCGGTGAACAGTGAGACGGGAGCGAGAGCGGTTCCGTCCCAGTCGCCGCAGACCGTCACGGGACGGCCTCCCGCGACGGCGTGCAGCCGCCAGCGGCTGTCGTCGTCACCGGCCAGCGGCAGTGCCCGTCCGGACGGGTCGACGACGTACCAGCCGTCCTCGCTGTCGGTGGGAGTGACCGCGTCGAGCAGGACGGGCCAGGTGCGCAACCACGGATCTGCTCCGCGCATGCGGGCGTACTCGTCCAGCGCAGCGTCGAGTCCGGTGGCGGGCAGGGTCGTGAACGGCTCCGTCTCCCCGTGCTGCCGGCCGAGTACGGCTCGCAGTGGGGCCGCGCCGGGGTAGAAGTGCAGATCGGCGTCGACCAGCGAACCGGGGAAGGGGAGGGGCGTGGCGAAACGCGCTGTGCCATGAGCGAAGTCGAGCAGGATCGCCCAGCGTCCGCTCGACCTCCCCCGAAGCCACGTCTTGCGGTTGAACATCCGGCTCTCCTCGGTGACGCGCACGGCGAGGACCTGCCAGCGGTCGCGCACAGCCGGTTCGGCGCGGACCTCCTCGCTGCGGGTGCCGAAACCGAGATGGGTCTGCAGCGCACGCAGGAGCGGCCTCGGCAGCTCGTCGCGCTGCCGGTACGCCACGGCCATGACGTGCAGGCGCGCATACTCTTCGAGCAGCCTGGCGGGCCAATCGGTTTCGTCGTTCACGACGGCGGCCAGAGCGCGCAGTGCCGACGCCGCGCCGGGAGCCTGGGCATCCACCATGCGGGCAGCGATCGCCTCGTAGATGTCGTAGCCGTGATCCACCGCCCCGAGGCCGTGCCGGATGCGGTCGGTGAGCCAGCGGTCGAGGTCGTCGAGTCCTGCCGCGACCCGCTCGGCGCGACGCCGGGCGGTCGCAGGGTCGGGCGCCTTGACCGGCTCGTCCGCCGGTGCGGGAAGTGTGGTGGACGCGATGCGGGCGGCGAGCCATCCGGTCACGAAGTCGGGCGCCTGCGCGGCCGGCACGGCACCCTCGGACCAGCGCACGAGCAGTGACAGGGCGTGCTTGCAGGGCAGCTTCCGGCTCGGGCACGTGCACGTGTAGGCGGGAGCGCTCGGGTCGATCGCCGTGCGGTACGGCGTGGTGCCGCGTCCGCGGCACAGTCCCCACAGGGCGGTGGTGTCGTGACCGGTCTCGAGCCATGCGGAGGCGACGCCGCGCGCAGCCGTCATCGAGGACGGATCGGGCGCGACGGCGTTGATCTGCTGGAGGGTCCAGGGGGCGGTCACGAGCGTCGAAGGTAGGAGACGGGTCCGACAGGAACGGCGGGATCAGGATGTCGCACGGGTCTCCAGACGTGCGCGGATGCCGTCGACGAACAACCGCAGACCGAATTCGAACCGGACGGCGGGGTCGCCGTCGAGCAGGTCGTCGTCGGCCTCGGCCGGCTGTTCGGTCGCGACATCGGGGGAGAGAGGTGCGCGCGTGAGCGCACCGAGTTGCTCGAGTTGCGCGCGGGACTGCTCGTCGACGGTGTGGCCGAGCACGTAGTGCAGCAGCGCGTAGCCGGTCAGTTCTGCGTACGCCCGGGACAGACCCGCACGTTCGGCGGTGGCCACGAAGGCGTCGCGGGCCCGGGAAGTGGTCAGCCGGGAGGCGTAGCTCGAGGCGACGAGTTCGGCGCCGTCGCGATGGGCGAGCAGCGCGGCGCGGAAACGGTGCGCCAGCTCGGAGAGGGCGTCGTCCCAGACATCGCTCGCGGGCGGCTCGTCGACACCATCGAGGATGCGGTCCGCCATGGCGCCGAGCAGGGTCTGCTTGTTCGGGAAGTGCCAGTACAACGCACCGGGCTGGACGCCGAGCGACGACGCGAGCTTGCGCATCGTCAGGTCGCCGAGCCCGTACTCGTCGAGGATCGCCATGGCGCCGTCGAGGACGTCGCCGCGTCGCAACTGCACTGCTCTTCTGCTCCCGCTTCTCCCACTGCCCGCGGCGGTACCGCGCCACCGGGGATCCGAACCGAAGGATTCGTGCCTTTGACACTATCGGACGCTTCGCCCTAACCTGAACGCTGTTCAATTGAACGATGTTCAAGTTCTCGCCACCCCAGGAGACGGCAGTGACCCAGGAGCCCGCCCGCACCGACATCCTCGACATCGCTCGCGACCAGGTGCTCCGTCGCGGCATCGGTTTCGACCGCGACCAGACCCTCGAGGTCCTGCAGCTGCCGGACGATCGCATCGACGACCTGCTGGCGGTCGCCCACGACGTGCGCATGGCGTGGTGCGGACCGGAGGTCGAGGTCGAGGGGATCATCAGCCTCAAGACCGGTGGCTGCCCAGAGGACTGCCATTTCTGCTCGCAGTCCGGCCTGTTCGCCTCCCCGGTGCGGGCCGCCCGGCTCGACATCCCGTCGCTCGTCGAGGCCGCGAAGCAGACCGCCAAGACCGGAGCCACCGAGTTCTGCATCGTCGCGGCCGTACGCGGACCCGACGAACGCCTCCTCGCGCAGGTCGCGGCCGGTATCGAGGCGATCCGCAACGAGGTCGACATCCAGATCGCGTGCTCGCTCGGCATGCTCACCCAGGAACAGGTCGACCGACTCGTCGCGATGGGTGTGCACCGCTACAACCACAACCTCGAGACCGCCCGCTCGCACTTCCCGAATGTCGTCACCACCCACACCTGGGAGGAGCGCTTCGAGACGCTGCGCATGGTCCGCGAGGCGGGTATGGAGGTGTGCTGCGGAGGCATCCTCGGAATGGGTGAAACCGTCGAGCAGCGAGCCGAATTCGCAGCCGACCTCGCGGCGCTCGAACCCGACGAGGTGCCGCTGAATTTCCTCAATCCGCGCCCCGGCACCCCTTTCGGGGATCTCGAGGTGCTGCCCGCCACCGAGGCGCTCAAGGCGGTGGCGGCCTTCCGATTGGCGTTGCCGCGCACCATCCTCCGGTTCGCCGGTGGCCGCGAGATCACGCTCGGCGACCTCGGCGCGCAGAAGGGGATCCTCGGCGGGATCAACGCCGTCATCGTCGGCAACTACCTCACCACGCTCGGCCGACCGGCAGAGACCGACCTCGATCTGCTCGGCGAACTCAAGATGCCGATCAAGGCCCTCGGCGAGACGATCTGATGTTCGATCCGTTCACCGGCGAAGCGATCGTCGACGGGACGATCCGAACCCGTTCCACAGCAGTGCAACTCGGGCTCGAACCGCCGCGCTTCTGCGCGCAGTGCGGTCGCCGGATGATCGTCCAGATCGCGCCGGACGGGTGGTGGGCACGGTGCTCGCGCCACGGGACCGTCGACTCGGTGATGAGCGAACAACGCTGACCTACCGTGGCGCGTCTCGGATCGTGCCGGGCCGACTGCGCGACCGATTCGCGAAAGTTACGGCGACCGAACGATGTAACTTCGTGTGCATGCTGAATACTCGACTGCTGCCGTTACGCAACGACCGAGCACAGCTGCGGGCGATGATCGGCGACGACGCGGCCGCCTACGCCGCCGGGACGGCAGATCCACTCGTGCGCCGGTACGCGCACCTGCCCGAACCGGCGTATACGGAAGCGTCCGTCGCAGCGTTGATAGACGGCGCGATTCGGCACGGGCTGGAGCGCGGAGATCTGGCCGTACTGACGATCGCCGATCCGGAGACCGATCGCTTTGCCGGTAGCCTGGTGTTGTTCGACATCGCCGACGAGGAGGCAGAAGTCGGATTCTGGTTGCATCCGCACGGTCGTGGGGAAGGGCTCGCTGCCGATGCACTCGAACTTGCGGCCGAGCTCGCGCGGCGCAGCGGATTACTTCGCCTGACCGCGCGCACCCTCCCCGAGAACGAAGCATCACAGCGCGTGCTCGAGCGGTGTGGTTACATCCGCGGTGACCGAACCCGGACCGTCACTCCGTCGGGGGCGGAAGCCCTCGCCGTGCACTACTCACGGGATCTCGGATGATGCGTGTTGTCGCTGTCTCCCGGGCGGGGCGAGCACGCGGGCCTCTGCGAGGCTCGGAACGCTACGGGAGCTCACGTTCTTCGGCAGGATAGGTCACGATCCCGTCGGAACCCACCGACGGCGTCGCGCCCCACTGTCCCAGTTCGTGCTGTCGCGGCTTCGCGTTGTTGACGAGATGCACGACGGTCCATCCCCGTGCGGCGAGGGTGTTCGCGATCAACAGTCGGTGACAGCGCCACGGCATCGGCTCGCCGCACATGATCGCGACGTGCCGATGCTCGGCCAGTTCGGTAAGGCGCTCCAATCCGGCCTCGAAGTCGTCGGTGAGGGTGTAATCGGCGTAGTTCTTGAAACTCGCGTTCTTCCAGCCCGCGTTGACGGCCGGATCGATGCCCTTCTGCTTGGGGCGCCTGCCACCGAGTTCGGTGAGGTGCAGATAGCCGATCCCGGCGCTGTCGAGCCAGGACGGCATCTCGTCGGCGTCGAACTGCGGGCTGCGGCGCGAACCGGGCATCTTCCGCACGTCGACGACGAGTTCGATGTCGGCCGAGGTCAGCGTGTCGAGCAGGACGGACTGCGGACACGTCCAGTGGCCGATGGTCCACAGGACGCGGGAGTCGGCACTCATGGCACCCATCGTCCCATCACGCGTGCGCGACCCGCCGGCGTAGTTCCTCGGCGCCGTCGCCCTCCAATCGGGACAACCCCGCACGACGGCCGGCGAGCAGCAGCAGGATCGCGGAGATCGGTCCCCGCACCTCGGGTCCGGAACCGGAGGACCACTCGGTATCGGTTGCGCTGAAACGGAATCCGTCGAGCGGGACGTCGGCGAAGACCCGGGCCTTCCCGGTGCCGCGGGTGGACCACATCCGACTGGCCCCCGCCGCCGCGGCATCCGGTGGCATCGGCAGGTCGCGCTGCAACGGCACCGCGATGTCCTGACCGTGGACGAGCAGATCGATCATGGCCTCGAGCGGGGTGATGCCCACATTGTGCCGCCGGGAGCCGATCATTCCCCGGAGGTCGGCGATCAACTCCTGCGTCGGTCGCCGGGCACGGTCGCGAGAGGACTCGCGGATGATCGTGTTCACCCCGCCGCGATGACGCACGACCATCCGGACGAAATCGACCACGGTGAGCTGCTGCAACGTGAGGTGCGCGGCGACGTCGCGCACGGTCCAGCCCTCGCACAGCGACGGCCGGCGCCACTCGTCCTCGGTCAGTTGTTCCAGCAGGTCTGCAGTTCGTGCGCGCTGCTCGTCGATGGTGTTCCAGATGTCGTCGACGTTCATGGGATCACCTGACCTGGGGTCCGCCCGACACACGATCTGCCCATTCTAGATCGCGGATCGCTCCCCACTCACGGATTCCAATGCCGGTACGGCATCTTCCGCGGCACGGCTCACCGACTCCCACTCGAGCCAGGTGGCAATCTTCTCCCGGGTGGCGGCCACGGCCGCATCCAGGACGGCATTGCCCAGGACGATGCGTCGAGGTGGCCGGTCGGCATCGACGACCTCGAGCAGTGCCCGCGCGGCCAGGGCGGGGTGGCTGTCGATGCTCGTGGACGCGCTCTGCTTTTCGATCTCGGCTCGCAGCGAGTCGTAGTCCGATCGCGGAGTGCTCACCGTCATGGTGGTGTAGAGATCGGTCCGGTAGCCGCCCGGTTCGACGATCGTGACGTCGATGCCGAAATGCGCGGCCTCGACGGCCAGGGCTTCACTGAGTCCTTCGAGGGCGAACTTGCTCGCGCTGTACAGCCCTGTGCCGGGCCCGCTCAGTACGCCCCCGATGCTCGAGATCTGCACGAGATGCCCGCGTCCTCGGCTCCGGAAGGCCGCCATGGCGGCCTGGCTGACCCACATCGCTCCGAAGAAGTTCGTCTCGAACTGTGCACGCGCCTGCTCCTCGGTGAACTCCTCGACGAATCCGTAGGCCATGGTGCCCGCGTTGTCGACGACGATGTCGAGGCCTCCGAAATGCTCGCGGGCGGTGTCGAAAGCGGCGAACACCGCCGTGCGATCGGTGACGTCGGCCGGGAGTCGGAGGAGACGTTCCGGATCCCGGGGGAGATCGGCCGATTCGATCGATCGGGAGACGGCCACGACGTTGTCGCCTCTCGACAGCGCCGCACGGGCGAACTCCCTGCCCAGGCCGCGGCTCGCGCCGGTGATCAACCAGGTGCGGGGACGGACGCCGGGGGTGGCGGGGGACGCGGTCGTCGGTTGGGTCTTCAATGCATATCTCCTGAGTGAGACGAGACGGTCCGTCTCGTTCATTCGAGGATGACCCTCCGGAGGACGCCTGTCAAGACGCAACGTCTCGTCTCGATGAGATATCGTCGTCCCATGCCCCCACGCCCCGAAACCGGACACTCCCGGCGGAACCCCGCCTCGCGGAAAGCGATCCTCGATGCCGCTTTCGGCCTGGTCGCCGAGGTCGGCTACTCGAAACTCGGTATCGAGGCGATCGCCGCCCGGGCCGGCGTGGGGAAGCAGACGATCTATCGCTGGTGGCCGTCGAAAGGAGCCGTCCTCCTCGACGCGTATCTGGCACACACGCAGGGCGATGCCGGAGACGAGGCCGCGCTGCCCGACACCGGCGACCTCCGCGCGGACCTCGTCGCGGTGCTGCAGGCCACCGTGGCGGAGCTGCGTGATCCGACGTTCGCCGTCCCCCTGCGAGCGTTGACCGTGGCGGTACTCGAAGACCCCGAACTCGCAGCGGAATACGAACACCGCCTCGACGCGCCGATGCGGGAGATGAAGAAGGCCAGGCTTCGGGCCGCGCAGAGTGCGGGGCAACTGCCGGACGACCTCGATCTCGGTGTCGCCGTGGACATGCTGTTCGCGCCTGTCGCCCAGAAATGGTCGACCACCGGCGAACCCCCGTCGGAGGACTACGTCCGCACACTGGTCGAGACCGTCCTCGCCGGCCTGACGCGCTCGGCCGAGGGCATCCCGTCTTCGAGCATGTAACGCGCGACTCCTCTTGTCCGACAAACACGTCGGAATCACATGACGATCAGGGGAGGGGCAGCATGGGTTCGGTCGATGTTCTGGAATGGATCCGCGAAGGTTATCTGGCGGGCGACCCGCTGCGCTCGGCGCTGTTCGTCGGGTCGGCCTTCCTGACGATGCCGCTGCAGTTGCTCGAGGTCATCATGGGACGGCCTTTCTGATCTCCTCCGGGAGGTTCACACCGGCGGTCGCAGGGCGGCGAATTCGTCCGTCACGCGCAGCCTGGAATCGGTGAAGCGGTAGAGCGCCGGGGGGCGACCTCCCGCTTTGCCGGACGGTGCGGTGTTGCCGGTGCGGGTGAGCACGTTCCGGCGCGCCAGCACCCGTTGGAGATTGGTGGCATCCACCTCGTAACCCAATGCAGCGCAATAGATGTCGCGCAGCGTGGACATCGAGAACTCCGCCGGTGCGAGGCCGAATGCGATGTTCGTGTACGACAGCTTCGCGGCAAGGCGCGCATGGGCGTTCGCCACCATCACCCCGTGGTCGAAGGACATCGCGGGAAGGTCCGAGACCGGATGCCAGGCCGTATCGGACGGCAGCTGGGGATCCGAGGTGAGGGGGATCAGACCGAGATAGGTCGACGCGATCGTGCGCGGTCCCGGCACCCGATCCGGGTCGGAGAAGACCGACAGCTGTTCGAGGTGCGCGACCTTGCGGACGTCGACCTTCTCCGCCAGTTGCCGTCTCGCCGACGTCGTGAGGTCCTCGTCGTTGCGTAGTTGGCCGCCGGGGAGCGACCACGTGCCGACCTGCGGATCGAGGGCCCGCTGCCACAGCAGCACCCCGAGTTCGGGCTCCTCGCGGAGGGCTCCCGAGGCGTCCGGGAAGCGGCGAACCTGGAACACGGCGATGAGCACTTCGTGACGGGTGTTACCATGTGTCATGTTTTCGATCCTAAGTCGAAAACCTCGAATACGGCAATTCCGGTAGAACCCGCCGGGATGACACCCTCGAAGGAGCTAGGCCATGACCACGACCGAGTGGGCGGGAGCCGCCACCATCGTCGACGGCCCCGGCGGATACACGGGCGTCGAGGCGACGCCGGAGTGGGCCGAGGAGGTCCGCCGGTTGGCCCGTGAGCGCAACGCCACGCTGCTCGCGCACAACTACCAGCTTCCCGCGATCCAGGACGTCGCCGACCACGTCGGCGACTCGCTCGCGCTCTCGCGTATCGCCGCCGAGGCCGAGGAGGACACCATCGTCTTCTGCGGCGTGCACTTCATGGCCGAGACCGCGAAGATCCTCAGCCCGAACAAGACGGTGCTCATCCCCGACGAGCGCGCCGGCTGCTCGCTCGCCGACTCGATCACCGCCGACCAGCTGCGCGAGTGGAAGGCCGACCACCCCGACGCCGTGGTGGTCTCGTACGTCAACACCACCGCCGAGGTCAAAGGCCTGACCGACATCTGCTGCACGTCCTCGAACGCCGTCGACGTCGTCGCGTCCATCGACCCCGACCGCGAGGTGCTGTTCCTGCCCGACCAGTTCCTCGGCGCCCATGTCAAGCGCGTCACCGGTCGCGAGAACATGCACATCTGGGCTGGGGAGTGCCACGTGCACGCGGGCATCAACGGCGACGAGCTCGCCGCGCAGGCCAAGGCGCACCCCGACGCCGACCTGTTCGTCCACCCCGAGTGCGGTTGCGCCACCTCGGCGCTGTATCTCGCCGGGGAGGGCTTCGTGCCCGACGACAAGGTCAGAATCCTGTCCACCGGCGGGATGATCGACGCCGCCCGGGAGACCGGCGCGAAGCAGGTCCTCGTCGCCACCGAGGTCGGCATGCTGCACCAGCTCCGCAAGGCCGCGCCCGGCATCGACTTCCAGGCGGTCAACGACCGGGCGTCGTGCCCCTACATGAAGATGATCACGCCCGCCGCGCTGCTGCGCTGCCTGCAGGAGGGACGCGACGAGGTCCACGTCGCAGCCGACGTCGCCGAGCGGGCACGCCTGTCGGTGCAGCGCATGATCGCCATCGGCAACCCGGGCAGCGGCGAGTGACCACCGCCATCACGGTCGCGTGGGAGGACCACGCCGACCTGGTGGTCGTCGGGGGTGGCGTCGCCGGTCTCACGGCCGCGCGCGCGGCCTCCCGGCGCGGCGCACGGGTGCTCATGGTGAGCAAAGGGGGCCCCACCGACACGGCCACCCAGTACGCCCAGGGCGGCATCGCCGTGGTGGCGCCGGTGGGCGACAGCGTCGACGCCCACGTCGCCGACACCCTCGCCGCGGGCGGAGGACTGTGCGACGAGGACGCGGTGCGCTCGATCGTCACCGCCGGCCCCGACGCCGTCACCGCCCTGCGTGACCTCGGAGCGGTGTTCGACACCGCCGGAGACGGCGACATCGCCCGCACCCGCGAGGGTGGGCACAGCACCCGCCGCATCATCCACGCCGGTGGCGACGCGACCGGCGCCGAAGTTCAGCGCGCCCTCGGCACGGCGGTCCAGCGCGCCCTCGGCGCGGCGGGTCTGCCCGTCCTGTTCGGCGCCGCTGCCGCCCGGATCCTCACCGATGCGCGGGGCGTCACCGGACTGCTCGTCCTCGACGAGCGCGGGTTCGGCGTCGTCCACACCCCGGCCGTGTTGCTCGCGACCGGTGGCCTCGGGCAGCTGTACGCGTGCAGCACGAATCCGCCCGGCGCCACGGCCGACGGCATCGCGCTGGCCCTGGCCGCCGGCGCCGGTGTCGCCGACCTCGAATTCGTCCAGTTCCACCCGACCGTGCTGTTCGCGGAAGGCGGCACCGGACGTCGGCCGCTCATCAGCGAAGCAGTGCGCGGGGAGGGAGCACGATTGGTCGACTCCCGCGGCCGATCGATCACCGAGGGTGTGCATCCGCTCGGCGACCTCGCACCCCGAGACGTCGTCTCGCGGGCCATCGCCGAGCGACTCACTGCACTCGGTGAGGATCACGTGTACCTCGACGCCCGTCACCTCGACGGCTTTGCCACGCGTTTTCCGACCATCACGGCGATGTGTGCCGACGCCGGTCTCGATCCGGCCCGTGATCTGCTGCCGGTCGCTCCCGCCGCGCACTATTCGTGCGGCGGTGTCGTGACCGATGTGCACGGCCGCACCCGCATTCCCGGTCTGTACGCGGCCGGTGAGGTGGCACGTACCGGCCTGCACGGCGCGAACCGGCTCGCCTCCAACAGCCTTCTCGAAGGGCTCGTCCTCGGCGAGCGCGCGGGGATGGCCGCGGCGATCGAACGGGCCGGAACGCGTGTCGAGACCGACGGCATTCCCGCCGTCGCCTCGGCCGTCTGTGATCGGACGGTGCTGCAGCAGCTCATGACCCGGCACGCGCTGGTCGTGCGCGACGCGAACGGACTGGCCGCTGCCGCAGTCGAACTCGACAGGATGAGCGTCGCAGCAAGCTGTACCGACGCCGATCGGCTCGAGGACTCGGCCCTCACCGTCACCGCGCGGGCCCTGCTGCTCGCGGCGCAGCGCCGCACCGAATCGCGGGGATGCCACACCCGCAGCGACCGTCCGGACACCGACCCGACGCAGGCACGCAGCCTCGAACTGCGCATCGACGATGACGGCAAGTTGTCCTTCACCACACCGGAACTGACAGGAGTCAACTGAGATGACCACCGCTCTGCCCGACGGACTCGACCTCGCCGAGACCCGCGAGCTGGTCCGGAAGGCGCTCGACGAGGATCTACGCTACGGAGCGGACGTCACCACCGACGCCACCGTGCCCGCCGACGCCGTCGCCACTGCCTCGGTGGTCGCGCGGCAGGCCGGCACCCTCGCCGGTCTCGATGTCGGTCTGCTCGTCCTCGACGAGGTCATCGGCGCCGATCACTACCGCGTGCTCGATCGCAGGTCCGACGGCGAGCGCGTGCTGCCCGGGGATTCGGTCCTGACCGTCGAGGCGCCGACCCGCGGCCTGCTCACCGCCGAGCGCACGATGCTCAATCTCCTGTGTCACCTGTCGGGCATCGCGACGGCGACCTCGCACTGGGTCGATGCGGTGACGGGCACCGAGGCGAAGATCCGCGACAGCCGCAAGACACTGCCGGGAATGCGCGCGCTGCAGAAGTACGCGGTGCGGATGGGTGGCGGCGTCAACCACCGCATGGGGCTCGGCGACGAGGCGCTGATCAAGGACAACCATGTCGCGGCGGCCGGTTCGGTGGTCGCGGCGCTGCGAGCCGTCCGCGAGCATGCCCCCGACATCGCGTGCGAGGTGGAGGTCGACACCCTCGAACAGTTCGACGAGGTGCTCGCCGAGAACGTCGAGTTGATCCTGCTCGACAACTTCCCGCTGTGGCAGACGCAGATCGCGGTGCAGCGGCGCAACACCCACGCGCCGCAGACACGACTCGAATCCTCCGGCGGCCTGTCCCTCGATGTCGCCGCGGACTACGCGCGCACGGGCGTCGACTTCCTCGCGGTGGGTGCGCTCACCCACTCTGTGACCGTCCTGGACTTCGGCCTCGACATGTGAGCGTGTAGGTCGCAGGTCGCGGCACGGATGAATCGGACGCGCCACCGGAACATCCGTCGGTGAGACGGTCCCCGCACGTGCGCTTTCTGGGGTAGAACTGACAGCACATCGACGTGCCGGTACCGGTCACGTAGGGGCGGTGCTCCGGTTGTCGCCGGTGCCGGGTGGGGGAGGAAGACAGAACACGATGCGGTTACCGATGTCACCGACCGACTCGATGTTCCTGCTCGGCGAGTCGCGCGACCACCCGATGCATGTCGGCGGTCTCCTGCTGTTCCAGCCGCCGGAGGGCAAGGACGCGAGTGACCTGAAGTCGATGTTCGCCGAGGCGCTCGCCCGGGAGGAACCCGCCGGGCCGCTGTGGCGCAAGCGGCCCACCCGCTCGCTGTTCACCCTCGGGCAGTGGGCCTGGGAGGACGATCCGCGCTTCTCGATCGACTACCACGTCCGGTTCAACGCGCTGCCGTCCCCGGGCACGATGGACGATCTGTGGGAACTCGTCTCCCGCCTGCACGCGTCGCTGCTCGACCGCACCCGCCCGTTGTGGGAGATGCACCTGATCGAAGGGCTGGCCGACGGTCGCTACGCCCTCTACGTGAAGATCCACCACGCGGTCGCCGACGGAGTGGGGGCGATGCGCCTGCTGCGCCGTGCGCTCAGCACCGACCCGGGCCGCACCGACATGCCGGCCCCGTGGGCGGTCGCAGACGCGCAGTCGTCGAGCCGCTCGGTGATGGGTACCGCGATCGGGTTCCCCGGCGCCGCCGTCCGCGCGGCGACCGGTGCGGTGAACGATGCAGTGAACGTCGTGTCCGAGGCGGTCGCTCTGGTTCCGGCGCTCGTCGGCACCGTCGACCGTGCCCTGCACAATCGCGGTGGTTCGTTGTCGCTGGGCGCTCCGAACACGATCCTCAACCGGAAGATCTCCGGATCGCGCAGATTCGCGGCCCGATCCTGGCCGATCGAGCGACTGCGAATGGCGGCCAAGGCGGCCGACGCGACGCTCAACGACGTCGTCCTCGAACTGTCCGGTGGGGCGTTGCGGGCGTATCTCTCCGAACACGATGCGCTGCCGGAGGATTCGCTGGTGGCGATGGTCCCGGTCTCGTTGCGTCAGAGCAGGAGCTCGTCGGGCAACGAGATCGGCATTCTCATGTGCACGCTCGGGACGCAGTGCGTGGATCCGGTAGAACGTCTTGCGCGCGTGCGTGGTTCGATGATCGAGGGCAAGCACGCGATGAACTCGATGTCGAAGCTCGGTCGTCTCGCGACGAGCGCGGTGGGTGTGGCGCCTCTGGCGGTGGGAGTACTTACCGGCAACCGGGCGCTGCCGCGGCCGCCGTTCAACGTGATCGTCTCGAACGTGCCGGGTCCCGATGCGCCGTTGTACTGGAACGGTGCGCGCGTCGACGCGTTGTATCCGCTGTCGGTGCCCGTCGACGGGCAGGCGCTGAACATCACGTGCACGAGCACCGACGACGAGATCGCCTTCGGTCTCACGGCGTGCGGTCGCACGGTCCCGGATCTCGTCTGGCTGCTCGATCGCTTCGACGAGGAACTCGAGGCGCTGGAATCCGCCCTCGGCGTCCGGGTGGAGGTCGACGACGAGGAGAGCGGGGAGGACGACGCCGGGAACGACTGACCGTGCCGTTTCGAGAATCGGCGCGCCGCATCGCCGAACGGCCCGGGATGAGTCAGGACGTCGCCGCCACACGGCGGGCGTGCGGCGTCCACACTTCGGTGAGGGTGCGGCGGCCGATGAACAGCCCGATGTGACCGGCGTCGGCGACGGTGGTGGTGATCCTCTGCGGCGAGGTCGATACGTACTCCGCGAGCGTGGTGACCTGCCGGGGAGTCGCGATCGGGTCGGCGGAGCCGGCGATCAGATGGACCGGGCAGTCGACGGCCGCGAGATCGACGACGCGTCCTTCGGCCTTCATGCTGCCGGCGACGAGTTCGTTGCCCACGAACAGGTGGCGCATTATCCACGCGCGGAAGGCCGAAGGGATCTCCTGCTTCCACGTGAACCAGTGCCGTTCGGCCTCCCAGCGCGCCACTTCGTCGGGATCGTGGAGCAGGGCGAGCAGCGTCATCGCTCGTTCGATCTCACCGATCGGATCGGTGGTCGGCACTCCGACGGTCCGAGCCGCCCCGTACCAGAAGTCGATCGTTGTGGCCGCGGCACCGTGGGGCGCGCGGGCCAGCACCGACAACGCCGGCTGGTCGACGTGGAAGTCGATGGGTGCTCCCGCCACGGTCAGCGAGTGCACGCGCTCGGGATGCAACGCCGCGTAGACCGTGCCGAGCCACCCGCCCTGGCTGTCGCCGATCAGGTTCACCCGGCCACCGAGATGGTCGACGGCCTCGGCGACGACCGCCAGGTGCTCGTCGATCGAGCAGCCGTCCGTCGCGAGGGTCGCGGGCGCCCAGTCGAGACAGTGCAGGCGGGTCAGGCCACCGGCTCGGAGGGCTTCGACCTGACTGCGGTCGGCGGAATGGTCGACGATGCACGAATGGGTGCCCGCCTGCGGCGGCAACAGCAGCGTCGGGATCTCGTCGCGTGCGGGGTCGGAGGTGCTGCAATCACGCAGACCTCCGAGGGGCCACCGGCGCACGACCGGCCAGTCCGTGGTCCAGCGCGGCGGCGTGGCCGATGTCAGGGCGCGGCTGTACCGGTTCGCGTCGGAGATCAGCGTGCACGGCGTGGCGCCGCGTCGTACGAGGCCGGCGAGATAGCCGCTCCAGCCGGCGATCGCCGCGGTCCCGAGACGAAACGGGGCCGCGGCGATCCGGGCTGGTGTCAGTGTCAGCATGCACTGCACCGGAGAACGTCCGCTGATGGGGTGTTCGGTATCGACTGCATCGAGTGAGTCGACGATTACTTCAGCAGGTCGCGAGCGGTGCTCATGACGGTGGTGGTGAGCTCGCGAGCGAAGGAGACCTGCGCCTTGGCGAGATCGGCGACCCACTCGACGGGGGTGGCGTCGGCGACCTTCTCCTGCAGATCCAGGAGGCTCGAGACGGCCTTCTCGTAGGTGTCGACACCGAGGTTTCCGCTCTGCTTCGCGGCGTCGACGAACTTCGCGTTGAACTCCTGGAAGCGCTCGGTGGCCTCGTCGACGGTCTTGGTGAACTCGGTCGCGGCCTTGTCGGCAACCGCAGCGGCCGTCGAGGTCAGCTTCTCGGCCGACTGCTGGGCCGTTGCGGTGGCCTCGGCGGCGGCCTTCGTGGCGGCTTCGGTCGCCTTGGCTGCGGCATCGGTGGCCTTGGCGGCGGTGGTCTTGGTCGGTGCGGTCATGGTGTGTACCTTCCGTGGGCGCTCGTGACAGGAGCGGGGCTTCCCCTGTGGGGTGCGCTCGGATCAGCGCTGTTAGCAGGTTAGCAATATGATAGCTAACGCGCAACGTCACTCGAAGACATAGGTTCCCGGGGCATCGCACCGCGGCGGATGCTGCGCGCTGCCCATCGCCGGGGGAGCGACCAGCTCACCGGCGCGCTTCGTCGACCATGCGGTCCAGTCCTCCCACCACGACCCGGCGGTGCGAGTGGCCTTCTCCGACCACGCCTTCGGGTCCTCGGGCAGCGTCGGCAGCTTCTCGCCGTCGGGCGCGCCGACGGCCTCGAACCAGGCCTTCGGGTTGGGGGGATTGACCGCGCCGGCCACATGGCCGCCGCTGGTCAGGACGTACCGGACCGACCCGCCGAGCAGGCCCGTGGCCTTATACGATGACGTCCACGGCACGATGTGGTCGTTGATCGCGCCCACCACATAGGTGTCGCACGTGATGTCCGACAGGTCGAGGACCTCGCCGTCGAGCTCGTACACGCCGCGCGCGAGCTCGTTGCGGCCGTACAGCGACCGCAGGTAGTGCGAGTGCATCTTCGCCGGCATGCGGGTGCTGTCCTCGTTCCACGCGAGGATGTCGAAGGCGGCGGGCTTCTCGCCCTTCATCCACCGCGACACCCAGTAGTTGAAGATCAGATCGCGCGCGCGGATCATGTCGAAGCTGCCGGCCATCTCGTTGCCGGAGAGGAAGCCCTGCTTGCTCATCCGGAACTCGACGCGGTCGAGTGTGGCCGGGTCGGTCAGCAGTGCCAGCTCGCCGACCTCGCTGTAGTCCAGGAGTGTGTTGAGCATCGTGAACGCGCTGATCCGCTTGTCGCCCAGCCTGCCCATGCGGGCCGCGGCCATCGCCGCCATCGCGCCGCCCAGGCAGATCGACAGCACCTCGATACGCGAGGATCCGGTGATCTCCTCGACGGCGTCGAGAGCCGCCGCGACACCCTGCCGGTAGTAGTCGTCCATCGTGATCTCGTGCATCGACTCGTCCGGGTTGCGGTACGAGATCGCGAACACGGTGCGGTTGTGCTGCACGGCCCACTCGATGAGGCTGCGTTGCGGCGCGAGATCGAGGATGTAGTACTTGTTGATCCACGGTGGCGCCGCCAGGATCGGGATCTCGTGCACCTCACCGGTCTGGGGGGCGTACTGGATGACCTCGATGAGGTCGTTGCGGAAGACGACCTTGCCGGGGGTCGCGGCCATGTTCTCGCCGAGGGTGAACGCCTCGCGGTCGACCTTGAGCGGCAGGCCCTTCCGGTGCACGACGTCCTCGATGGCGTACTTCGCGCCGCGGAACAGGCTCGCGCCACCGGTGTCGAGCGCGCGCACGAGCACACCCGGGTTGATGAGGAAGTTCGAGGGGGCGAGTGCGTCGAACATCAAGTTCGCGAACTGGCGGGCCTTGCCGTCCTGCACGGGATCGCCCGAGCCGGCGTCGGCGAGATCCTCGACGTACTCGCGGGTGGCGAGATAGCTCTGCAGCAGCGAGAAGTAGGCCGGGTTCTCCTTCCAGGCGGCATCGGAGAACCGGCGGTCCTTCGAATCCAGCGGCACCGGGGGCTGCGGATCGGCGGCGTTCCACACGCGTGTCGCCGCTGCCGGGATGTTCGCCAGGCGGGTGGCGTACTCCGTGGTCGCGCCGGCCACGGCCCGCGGATTCTTCACTGCACGGCCGGCGACGGATGCGACGGCCGGTCCCCACCCGATCGGGTCGAGGGAGGAGGTGAGCTTCTTCTGCAGATGGTTGAGCACCGAGCAACTCCAGAACTGGGTGAATGGTCCGGAGCCGATGGTGACGTCGCCGAGAAAGGTGCGCACCTTACCCCCAGGTACGTGCTACCTGCATGTTCGTCGATGAGGCGACGAAATCGGGCTGACCTCGGACGCTGGGTGGCGCACGAACGCACTCGGTACCGATTGTGAGAATGCTCACTTCTCGTCGGGTTCGCGTCCTCCACCACGCCGACGGCGCGCGACGGTGACCTCACGGAACGCCTCGTACATCTCCTCGAGCGAACGCCGTTGGGGATTGGTCAGGTCGGGATCCTCGCGGATCGCCCGCAGGACCGCGGACTCCGCTCCGTCGTCGGCCTGCGCGTGGGTCGCGAGGGTGTCCGCTGACAGGTGCAACTGTTCGGCGATCGCTTGCAGCACACGCTCGCTCGGCGCCCGCAGGTTCCGCTCGATCTGCGACAGGTACGGATTCGAAATGCCCACCATCGCCGCGAGTTGACGCATGGGCAGTTCTGCGAGCTCACGCTGGCGGCGGATCAATTCGCCCAACGTGCTCGGGCGCGACTCGTCCTCGTCCATGCCGTCAGCATAAGCACGGTGATCCGTGTCGAGAGCATCCTCACGCGGGCGCGACTTCGAACGTCACCACTCGATGCGAGATAGTAGAAGGTGACCCCTGTTCGACGAGAGAGGACACCTCATGCTTGCCCGCACCGACCTGCGCGGTCGTACTCCCACCACTGCGGAGCTCAGGGGCGCACTGCCCCGCGGCGGAGTGGATGTGGACGCGGTGCTCCATCAGGTCCGTCCCGTCGTCGACGACATCCGCGATCGCGGCGCCGAGGCCGCGCTCGACTACTGCGAGAAGTTCGACGGGGTCCGCCCCGCCTCGGTACGTGTTCCCGCCGCGGAACTCGGCCGCGCGCTGGCCGAACTCGCCCCCGCCGTCCGTGCCGCTCTCGAGGAGGCCATCGCGCGCACGCGCGTCGTGCACGCGGCCCAGCGCCGCACCGACGTCACCACCGAGGTCGTCCCCGGCGGTACCGTCACCGAACGCTGGGTGCCGGTCGAACGCGTCGGCCTCTACGTGCCGGGTGGCAACGCGGTCTACCCGTCGTCGGTCGTGATGAACGTCGTGCCGGCGCAGGCCGCCGGCGTCGAATCGCTCGTCATCGCCTCGCCGCCGCAGAAGAACTTCGGCGGACTGCCGCACCCGACGATCCTCGCCGCCGCGGCCCTGCTCGGCGTCGAGGAGGTGTGGGCCGTCGGCGGCGCACAGGGTGTCGCACTACTGTCCTACGGCGGCACCGACACCGACGGCGCCGAACTCGCCCCGGTCGACATGATCACCGGCCCCGGCAACATCTACGTCACCGCCGCCAAGCGGCTGTGCCGCGCGGTCGTCGGCATCGACGCCGAGGCCGGTCCCACCGAGATCGCGATCCTCGCCGACCACACCGCCGACGCGGTGCACGTCGCCGCCGACCTGATCAGTCAGGCCGAGCACGACGTCATGGCCGCCTCGGTGCTCGTCACCACCAGCACCGACCTCGCCGACGCCGTCGATACCGCGCTCGCCGCGCAGCTCGAGCTCACCGAGCACCGCGAGCGCGTCACCACCGCGCTGTCCGGCAGCCAGTCCGGCATCGTCCTCGTCGACGACATCGAGCAGGGCCTGAAGGTCGTCAACGCCTACGCCGCCGAGCACCTCGAGATCCAGACCGAGAACGCCTCCGAGGTCGCCGCGCGTGTCCGGTCGGCGGGCGCGATCTTCGTCGGGCCGTGGGCGCCGGTCTCCCTCGGCGACTACTGCGCCGGATCGAACCACGTGCTGCCCACCGCCGGCTGCGCCCGGCACTCGTCGGGCCTGAGCGTGCAGACCTTCCTGCGCGGCATCCACGTCGTCGAGTACACCGAGGCGGCCCTGAAGGACGTCTCCGGTCACGTCATCACCCTCGCGAACGCCGAGGACCTGCCCGCCCACGGTGAAGCCGTCCGTCTGCGATTCGAGGCGCTGAAGTGACCCAGATCCCCGGCTCCCGCATCACCCTCGCCGACCTGCCGTTGCGCGAGAATCTGCGCGGCAAGTCGCCCTACGGTGCACCGCAGCTGACGGTGCCCGTCCAGCTCAACACCAACGAGAACCCGCACCCGCCCACGCAGGCGCTCGTCGACGACGTCGCCGAGGCCGTGCGTGAGGCGGCGACGCAGCTGCACCGCTATCCCGACCGCGACGCGGTCGCGCTGCGCACCGACCTCGCCGCTTATCTGACGAAGGCGTCCGGTGTTGCCCTCGGCGTCGAGAACGTCTGGGCCGCGAACGGTTCCAACGAGATCCTGCAGCAGCTCCTGCAGGCCTTCGGTGGCCCCGGGCGCACGTCGATGGGCTTCGTGCCGTCGTACTCGATGCACCCGATCATCGCCGACGGCACCCAGACCGAGTGGCTGGCCACCTACCGGCGCGACGACTTCACCCTCGACGTCGACGCATCCGCCGCCGCCGTGCGCGAGCGGCGGCCCGACGTCGTCTTCGTCACCAGCCCCAACAACCCGACGGGACACAGCATCCCGCTCGACCAGTTGCGGGTGATCCTCGACGCCGCCCCCGGCATCGTGATCGTCGACGAGGCGTACGTCGAGTTCTCCTCGCAGCCGAGCGCTCTGTCGCTGATCGACGAGTACCCGACGAAGATCGTCGTCTCGCGGACGATGAGCAAGGCGTTCGCCTTCGCCGGTGGACGGCTCGGCTATCTCGCCGCAGCCCCCGCGATGATCGACGCGCTGCTGCTCGTGCGCCTGCCCTACCACCTGTCGGTCATCACCCAGGCCGCCGCGCGTGCGGCCCTGCGGCACGCCGCCGAAACTCTCGCGTCGGTTGCGGAACTGGCCGCCCAGCGCGACCGCGTCGCCGCCGAACTCGCCCGGTTCGGCTACGACGTGATCCCCTCCGACGCCAACTTCATCCTGTTCGGCCGCTTCGCGGACGCCCCTGCCACCTGGCAGCGGTATCTCGACGAGGGTGTACTCATCCGCGACGTCGGGATCCCCGGCTACCTGCGCACCACGATCGGCCTGACCCACGAGAACGACGAGTTGCTGCGAGTGAGCGAGAAGCTCGCGGCCACGGAAATCGAGGAAACCCGATGAGCGACCGCATCGCGCGCGTCGAACGCACCACCAAGGAATCGAGCATCACCGTCGAGATCGACCTCGACGGGACCGGCCGCACCGAGATCTCCACGGGGATCCCGTTCTACGACCACATGCTCACCGCGCTCGGCCAGCACGGTTCGTTCGATCTCACCGTGCAGGCGCAGGGCGACATCGAGATCGAGGCCCACCACACCGTCGAGGACACCGCCATCGTCCTCGGCCAGGCCTTCGGTCAGGCCCTCGGCGACAAGCGCGGCATCCGGCGCTTCGGCGACTGCTTCATCCCGATGGACGAGACCCTCGCGCACGCGTCGGTCGACGTCTCCGGCCGTCCCTACTGCGTGTTCACCGGTGAACCCGACTACATGGTGCACTCGGTGATCGGGGGATATCCCGGCGTGCCCTACTCGACGGTGATCAACCGGCACGTGTTCGAGTCGTTCGCCTTCCACGCCCGCATCGCCCTGCACGTGCGGGTGCTCTACGGCCGCGACCCGCACCACATCACCGAGGCCGAGTTCAAAGCGGTCGCCCGCGCGCTGCGCGAGGCCGTCGAACCCGACCCGCGTGTGACCGGCATCCCTTCGACGAAGGGCAGTCTCTGACATATGGATGTCGTCCTCACCTACCTGTGCTTCATCGTGGCCGGATTCGCGGCAGGCGGAACGTGGTCGATGTGGAAGGCGCGCAACACGTTGTTCGCGGGTGTGCTGCTGGCTCTGACCGTGCTGGCCGCCGCCGCGGGCGTCTTCCGGCTGCTCTGACGTGGCGGAACAACAAGGACTGTTCACCGTTCGTGGTCTGATCCCGGCGTGGTCGACGTCCGCTGCGGCCTTCGGCGGCTTCTCGCTGCTGCTGCCGGTCGTGCCGTGGGCGATCGCCGAGGCCGGCGGCAGCGACATGCTCGCCGGGTCGGTGACGGCGGTGTTCATGTTCACCACCGTCCTCACCCAGCTCGCGATGCCGCGACTGTTGCGCGCGTTCGGTCACCGCGCGACGCTCGTGGCCGGCTGCCTGTTCCTAGGGCCGCCGTCGCTGCTGTTCCTCGTGTCGATGGCCCCGGCGGCCGTGCTCGGGATCTCCGCGCTGCGCGGTATCGGCTTCGGCATGATCACCGTGGCGGCGGCCGCCCTCGTCGGCGAACTCGCGCCGCCGCGATTGCTCGGCCGGGCCACCGGCATGCTCGGCATCGCCATCGCCGCGTCCCAGACGATCGGTCTGCCCGCCGGGCTGGCGATCGCCGAGCGGTTCTCCACCACGCCGGTGTTCGTGCTCGGCGCGATCATCTCGTCCGCCGGTCTGCTCGCCGCGATCCGTCTGCCACGGCTGACCGCGAAACAATCCCGGACGGCGCGACGAGTGCCTCCGGTCGTGCTGTTGTTCCCGCTGGTCGCGGTCGGCGCGGGTGCGATCGCCTACGGCGGTCTCACCTCGCTGTTGCGTATCGCGGTCGCCGGTCTGCCCGTCGCGGCGGCGTTGGCCGTGCTCAGCGCGGCCTCGCTGATCGGACGGTACGCGGCCGGTTCGGTCGCCGACCGGATCGGCGCCGGCAAATTGCTGCCCGTCGGTCTCGGCCTGGCGGGGCTGGCGATGATTCCCTTCGCACTCGTCGCCGACGACCGAGGGGGAGCGATACTGCTGATCGTCGCCGCGATCGCCTTCGGCTTCGGCTTCGGTGTCGTGCAGAACGAGGCGCTGCTCGTCGCGTTCAGGCGCGCCGGGGCCGGCAACACCGGCTCGGCGAGCGCCGCCTGGAACATCGGTTTCGACGCCGGCACGGGTGCGGGGTCGTTCGCCCTCGGCGCGGTGGCAGCCGTGGCCGGATACTCCGCGGCCTTCGCCGCGGCCGCCGTCCTGGTTCCGGCGCTGCCGTTGCTGGCCCGACTGGCCGGGCCGTCGGAACGTCCCCGTCCCACCACATAGAATCGACATCATGAGCGCAACCACGGTCGCCGTCCTCGACTACGGCTCGGGCAATCTCCACTCCGCCACGCGGGCGGTCGCCCGTACCGGCGTGCACGTGGAGGTCACCGCCGACCCGAAGATCGCGCTCGCCGCCGACGGACTCGTCGTCCCCGGCGTCGGCGCCTTCGACGCGTGCATGAGGGGCCTGCGCAGCGTCGGCGGAGACAAGATCATCGGCACCCGCCTCGCCGGCGGACGCCCGGTGCTCGGCATCTGCGTCGGCATGCAGATCCTGTTCGAACGCGGCGTCGAGCACGGCATCGAGACCGAGGGCTGCGGCGAGTGGCCGGGCACGGTCGAGCGTCTGGACGCGCCGGTGCTGCCGCACATGGGCTGGAACACCGTCGAGGCTCCCGCCAATTCGGTGCTCTTCGCCGGCATGGACGCCGACACCCGCTTCTACTTCGTCCACACCTACGCCGCCCGCACGTGGGAACTGGATGCTCCCGAGCGTCTCGCCCCGCCGAAGGTGACCTGGGCCGAGCATGGCAGCCGGTTCGTCGCCGCCGTGGAGAACGGTCCGCTGTCGGCCACCCAGTTTCACCCGGAGAAGTCCGGCGACGCCGGCGCGCAGCTGCTGCAGAACTGGGTCGACTCGTTGTGACCGACCCGCGGCGCGGCCGGTCGAGCGGAGACTTCTCCTTCGGCCGTCACGCCCTGATGTCCGTCGGCACGGCGACCGTCGTGCTGCTCGTCACCGCGATCGTCGTCGTGGCGGTCCGTCCCACGCCGGTCGTCGGGCTGGTCGTCGCACTCGTCGGCATCGTGGTGGCCGTCGTGGCGATGGGTGTCGTGTCGACGCGGTCGGCCCGCCGCGCCTTCGGTCCCGCCGAGGACGACCGCCCCGGAAGCTGACGCGCCGAACCGGATTTCGCCCGGCGTGTTGCGGTAGCGAACCCCGGTCGGGCGCGCGAGGAGCTTCGTAACGCAGCTGTGCGGAACTCGAAATCGATCTGCCGCGCCCAGATTCACCTCGCGCCGTCCTCGGAGGGGACGACGGCGTCCTGCGCCGCCGCGCGCAGACGATCGGCGAACACCGCGCAGGCCCGGACGATCTCCGGGTCCGCGCGCATCCGGACGTCGGCGTCGAGGGTGGCGAGCGCGAGGACGAGCCACTGCCACGACTCGACCGCGAGGTGCACCTCGGTCCGGTCGTCACCCGTCGGCCGGATCTCGGCGTCTTGGTACTTCAGCGCGTCGGCGACGTGCGTGGCCGAGGCCGCCACGTCCAGGTGCACCGGTGTCCGCCCCTGCCGGAGTCCTTGCCGCAGGTATTCCGTGGCGGACCCGGCGGGAAGTCGGCGGGGTGCGAACCGTCGGCCGGTGCGGAGCAGGTCGCGCACACGATCGAGGCGGAAGACCCGCCAGTCCTCGCGATCGACGTCCCATCCGAGGAGGTACCACCGCAGCAGGTGGTGGACCTGCCGGTACGGCTCGACCCTGCGCGAGGTCGGCGAGCCCTGCGCGTCGACATAGTCGAAGGTGAGCGTGTCGCACTGCGCGATCGCCTCCGCCACGGTGCCGAGCAGCTCCGCCGACACGCTGGGCGCCTGCAGCGCACTCGTCTCCACCGCGCTGCGGACGGCCGCGACCCGCGGGCGCAGCCGCGCGGGCAGGAACTGGTCGAGCTTGCCGTAGGCGCGGGTGGCAGCGTCGTCGAGTCCGCCTTCGGCCGGCCCGGTCGCGGCGAGAGCGCCGAGCCCCAGCAGCACGGCGACGGCCTCGTCGTCGTCGAGCACCAGCGGCGGCATCGAACGTCCCGACGCGAGACGGTAGAAACCGCCGGGCCCGGAGCGGGTTTCGACGGGATATCCGTAGCCGCGCAGCCGGTCGACGTCGCGGCGGAGCGTCCGGCGGCTCACCTGCAGCCGCCGGGCCAGCTCGTCCCCGCCGATCGCGCGTCCGGTCTGCAGGATCGACAACAACGCGAGCATCCGCTCGGTGACGTCCGCCATACCGTCATCCTCCCACCGGTTGCGGTCAGGATCCGGCCGCAACCGGTCGTAGCGTCGAATCCATGACCACTACCGTCACGACCACCGAGGCGGCAGTGCGAGGCCGCGCCATCACGATCCGTCGCGTCCGCACCCACAACCTGGCCGACGTCGATTTGATCGTTCCGCGCAACCGGCTCGTGGTGATCGTCGGGGTGTCCGGCTCCGGGAAGTCGTCGCTCGTCTTCGACACGATCGCCGCGGAGGCCGGCTACCAGCTCAACGAGACGTACCCGCCGTTCACGCGCAATCGGTTGCCGAAGTGGACACGACCCGACGTCGACCACATCGACGGTCTGACGCCGGTGATCGTCGTCGACCAGCGCCGCCTCGGCGGCAACGCCCGCTCGACGGTCGGCACCATCACCGACACCTGGACCTATCTGCGGCTGCTGTATTCCCGTGTGGGCACACCCGTCCTCGGGGAGTCGAACCGCTTCTCGTTCAACGACCCCACCGGGATGTGCCCGACCTGCTCCGGGCTCGGCGAGATCGTCGTCAGTGCCGTCGAGCGGTTCCTCGATCTCGACAGGTCCCTCGCCGAGGGCGCGATCCTGGTGCCCGGCTTCGGCAACGGTGGGTACTGGTACTCCCAGTACGCCGACATCGGTTCCTTCGACGCGGACACACCCCTGCGCGAGTGGAAGCCCGCCGAGCGGGAGGCACTGCTCTACGGCGGCGAGGCCGCAGCGGCGCTGGGCCACAAACCGCCGGACGGATACGAGGGCGTCGTCGAGAGGTTCGAGCGCATCCACCTGCACACCTCCGACAACCTCTCCGAACGCAAACAGGACGTCATCCGACGTTTCACCCGCGCCGAGACGTGCCCGGACTGCGCCGGAGAACGGCTGAACGCGGCCGCGCGGGCGGTCACCCTTCGCGGCCGCACGATCGGGGAGCTGTCCCGCCTCGAGATCATCGAGCTGCTCGAATTCGTGCGCACGATCGACGACTCGCGCGCCGCACCTGTGGTGTCCGCACTGGTGGGCCGTCTCGAGGCGATGGTGACGATCGGCCTCGGCTATCTCGCGCTCGCCCGGGCGACCACCACGCTCTCGGGCGGCGAATCGCAACGGATCAAGTTGGTCCGGCACCTCGGGTCGAGCCTGACGGAGATGACCTATGTCGTCGACGAACCAACGGTCGGTCTGCATCCCGCCGACGTGGAGACGATGATCGACCTCCTTGAACGGCTCCGCGACAGCGGCAACACCGTCCTCGTCGTCGAACACGACCCGAGCGTGATGGCCCGGGCCGACCAGGTGATCGAGATCGGTCCCGGTGCGGGCTCGTCCGGTGGTCGCCTCGTCTTCCAGGGCACTTTCGACCGGCTCCGAACGGCCGACACTCCCACCGGCCGATCGCTGCGGCGCGACATCGGCCGCGGTCACCCCGCCCGCGAGGCGACCGGTCGTCTCACGATCGCCGATGCGTGTCGCAACAACCTCCGCGACCTGACGGTGCGGATCCCCACCGGCGTGCTCACCGTGTTCACCGGGGTCGCTGGTTCGGGAAAGTCCAGTCTCGCAGCCGAACTCGTCGATCAGTACGACGCCACGGTGATCGACCAGCGGCCGGTGAGCACCAATCGCCGCTCCACCCCGATCACCTACGCCGGCATCGCACCCACCCTGCGGCGGATGTTCGCCGAACACAACGGTGTGCCGGCGAGCCTGTTCAGCGCGAACTCGGCGGGTGCGTGCCCGACCTGCACGGGGGCCGGTGTCGTGTACATCGACCTCGCCTTCATGGACGGACGCGAGGTCGTCTGCGACACCTGCCACGGCCGCCGGTTCACCGCCGAGGTGCTCGGGCACACCGTGAACGGCCTGTCGATCGCCGATGTCGACGACCTCACCGTCGGTCGCGCCATCGAGGAACTGCCGCACGCGGAGATCGCGCACCGACTGAGTGCGCTCGCCGGGGTGGGCCTCGACTACCTCCGCCTCGGACAGTCGCTCGACACGCTCTCCGGTGGCGAGTGTCAACGGGTGAAGATCGCCAAGGAACTCGGACGAGCGAAGACGCCGACCCTCTACGTCCTCGACGAGCCGACCACCGGCCTGCACGCCGAGGACGTCGGCACCCTCCTGTGCGTCTTCGACGACCTCGTCGACCGAGGGCACACCGTCGTCGTCATCGAACACCACCTCGACGTGATCCGGCACGCCGACCACATCGTCGACCTCGGGCCGGGACCTGGACGGCACGGCGGAACCGTGCTGTACGAGGGGTCCGTCGACGAGTACACCGGCCGTCCGACCCCGACCTGCCGGGCCCTCGACGCAGCACGGTCGGCATGACGCGCGGCGCTTTCCCGGCGCCCCGGCCACGCGTTTGGCGATGTCACAGGTACAGGCACTAATGTGTACGCAGTGAGCCTGGTCCTTTTGCCCGCAGTCGACGTCGTCAACGGTGAAGCAGTTCGCCTCGTTCAGGGAGAGGCGGGCAGCGAGACCGGCTACGGTTCGCCCCGCGACGCCGCCCTCGAATGGCAGAACGCCGGCGCCGAATGGGTGCACATGGTCGACCTCGACGCGGCGTTCGGTCGCGGCGACAACCGCGCCCTCCTCGCCGAGGTCATCGGCGAACTCGACGTGAAGGTCGAGCTGTCGGGCGGCATCCGCGACGACGAGACCCTCGCCGCCGCCCTCGCGACCGGCTGCGCCCGCGTCAACCTCGGCACCGCCGCGATCGAGAATCCCGAGTGGTGCTCGCGCGTCATCGGCGAGTTCGGCGACCGCATCGCCGTGGGCCTCGACGTCAAGCTCCTCGACGGCCAGTGGCGACTGCGCGGCCGCGGCTGGGTCTCCGACGGCGGCGACCTGTGGGAGGTGCTCGAGCGCCTCGAACGCGACGGCTGCTCGCGCTACGTCGTCACCGACGTCACCAAGGACGGCACCCTCTCCGGCCCCAACCTCGACCTGCTCCGCGAGGTGTGCGCGGCCACCGACTCTCCGGTCGTCGCCTCCGGCGGCGTCTCGACCGTCGACGACCTGCGTGCCATCGCGACGCTCACCGAGGAGGGCGTCGAAGGCGCCATCATCGGAAAGGCGCTCTACGCAGGCCGATTCACGTTGACCGAGGCGCTCGACGCCGTCTCGCGCTGACCCATGGCCGATCCCGCAGACCTGAACCGGCTGCTCGCCGTCGCGAGCGGTGTACTCGACGAGGTCGCGGAACGGTTCGTCGCCGGGCACGGTGCGCCGCGCTCCGTCGACAAGGGACCGAACGACTTCGCGACCGATCTCGATCTCGAACTCGAGCGGCGGATCTCCGGTGCCCTCGCAGAGCGCACCGGTATCCCCGTGCACGGTGAGGAGTTCGGCGGCCCGTCCGCGGGGGAGGGCACCGTCTGGTTGCTCGACCCGATCGACGGCACCATCAACTACTCCGCCGGGCTGCCGATGGCCGGGATCCTCCTCGCTCTCGTCGAGGACGGCGAACCGATCCTCGGCCTCACGTGGCTGCCGCTGACGAATCAGCGCTTCGCGGGAATCGCCGACGGGCCGCTGCTCGTGAACGGCGAGCCCACCGCACCGCTGCAGCCGGCGCGGCTCGAGGACGTGATGATCGCGGTCGGCAGTTTCGACATCGACAGTCGCGGTCGGGTACCCGGCACCCGGCGTCTCGCCGTCATCACCGAGCTGAGCCGGCGCGTCGCCCGGCTGCGGATGCACGGCTCCACCGGCGCCGACCTCGCGTTCACCGCGGGAGGCGCGATCGGCGGTGCCGTCGTGTTCGGCCACCACCCCTGGGACAACGCCGCTGGTGTCGCACTCGTGCGGGCCGCCGGTGGCATCGCCACCGACTTCGCGGGCCGGCCCTGGCGGATCGGGTCCGGATCGGTGGTCGCTGCAGCGCCCGGAGTACACGGCGAGATACTGAAGATTGTGCAGTCGGCGACGGAACGGTCCGTGGCCGAGCAGTTGGGTTCCGAAGGAGATCGAACATGACGCTGGCCGTGCGGGTCATCCCGTGCCTCGACGTGGACGCGGGGCGGGTGGTCAAGGGTGTCAACTTCGAGAACCTGCGCGATGCGGGTGATCCGGTCGAGCTCGCCGCCCTCTACAACGAACAGGGCGCCGACGAACTGACCTTCCTCGACGTCACCGCGTCGAGCGGTGACCGCGGCACCATGCTCGACGTCGTCACGCGCACCGCCGAGCAGGTGTTCATCCCGCTCACCGTGGGAGGTGGCGTCCGCACCGTCGAGGACGTCGACCGTCTGTTGCGTGCCGGCGCCGACAAGGTTTCGGTGAACACCGCGGCCATTGCCCGGCCCGAGGTGCTGCGCGAGATGTCCGAGCGCTTCGGCTCGCAGTGCATCGTGCTGTCGGTCGACGCGCGCACCGTGCCCGCCGGTCAGGAACCGACGCCGAGCGGCTGGGAGGTCACCACGCACGGCGGCCGCCGCGGTACGGGGATCGACGCGGTCGAGTGGGCCCGGCGCGGCGAGGAACTCGGCGTCGGCGAGATCCTGCTCAACTCGATGGACGCCGACGGCACGAAGAACGGATTCGACCTGAAGATGATCGAGGCCGTGCGCGGGGCCGTGCACGTGCCCGTCATCGCCTCCGGGGGCGCCGGAGCCGTCGAGCATTTCGCGCCCGCCGTGCAGGCCGGTGCCGACGCGGTGCTCGCCGCGAGCGTCTTCCACTTCCGGGAGCTGACGATCGGCGAGGTCAAGGACGCGATGCGTGCGGAAGGGATCACGGTTCGATGAGCAGCGACATCCTGAATCCGGCGATCGCCGCCCGGCTGAAGCGCAACGACGACGGTCTGTTCGCCGCCGTCGTGCAGGAGCGGGCCACCGGCGCCGTGCTGATGATGGCGTGGATGGACGACGAGGCGCTCGCCCGCACCCTGGCGACCCGTAAGGCCACCTACTACTCGCGGTCGCGGCAGCAGTACTGGGTCAAGGGCGAGACGTCCGGGCACACCCAGTACGTGCACGAGGTGCGCCTCGACTGCGACGGCGACACGGTGTTGCTGGTCGTCGACCAGGTCGGTGCCGCCTGCCACACCGGCACGCACACCTGCTTCGACACCGACGTCCTGCTCGAAACGCCGCAGATCGCCGAATAGCCGGGACCGATCGGCGGGTCGTGCGGCGGGCTGCGACAATGCCCGCATGCCTCTCATCCAGATCAGCCAGACGCCGGGCCTGTCCGACGAGCAGAAGGCCGAGGTGATCTCCGCAGTGACCCGCGCGTACGCCGAGGCCTCGGGCAAGAATCCGTCGTCGGTGTGGGTGACGATCACCGAGGTGCCCCGCGAGAACTGGGGTGTGGGTGGAACTCCCCTCGGCTGAACACCCTCGGTTACGAGGTCACCGACGCGAGCGGTGCCGTCCGGGACGAGCGCAGCCACGACCCGAACATGTCGTTCCGGGACGTACCGAGGAGCCGCCCCACCACGTGACGGTGGGACGGCTCAGGCCTTGCCGATACCGCCGGCGATCCCCTCGTCGATCTGCTCGACTAGAACGGAACCGAGACGCGCGAGCTCGCGGACCTGGTTGTCGTCGAGGCCGTCGAACACGAGCCTGCGCACCGCCTTCACGTGGCTCGGTGCCGCTTCGACTACTGTGTCGTAGCCGGCATCGGTGAGCACTGCGTACGAACCGCGACTGCCCGGAACGGGTTCGCGTCGAATCCAGCCGCGCTTCTCGAGGCGCGTGACGACGTGCGAGAGCCGCGACAGCGACGCGTTGGCCTCGGCGGCGAGGGCGTTGAGACGCAGTCGACGCTCGGGGTTCTCGGAGAGCAGTGCGAGGACGAAGTACTCGAAGTGCGTCATGTCGGAGTCGCGTTGCATCTGGGTGTCGAGCGCGGCCGGCAGTCGCGTGACGACGGAGACGAGCGCCCGCCAGGCGTTCTGCTGCGCCGGATCGAGCCACTGCGGGTCCTCGTTGCTCATGCCTGCTCCTCGCTCGTTCGGTTTCGCTGTCGCACCCGGTCGGGGAATGGGAATGGCCGCGCGACGGGTTCTCCTCTATGATACTTGAAGCTTCAACTTGAGGGGATGTCATGACCATCGATTCCGCGACCACGCCCGCCCTGTTCCTCAGTCACGGCGCCCCGCCGCTCGTCGACAGCGAACTGTGGGTCTCGCAGCTGCAGCGTTGGGCGGCCGACCTGCCGCGACCCACAGCGATCCTCGTGGTCTCGGCGCACTGGGAATCCGCTCCGCTGACCATCGGGTCGACGATCACCGGCACCCCGCTCGTGTACGACTTCGGCGGCTTCCCGCGCCGCTTCTACGAGGTGACCTACACCAGCCCCGGCGCGCCCGAACTGGCCCGGCAGGTCGCGGCACTGATGCCCGACGACGAACCGGTGGTGCAGCAGCCGAACCGAGGACTCGACCACGGTGCCTACGTACCGCTGACCGTCATGTACCCGGACGCCGACATCCCGGTGCTGCAGATCTCCCTGCCCACCCTCGACCCGGAACGGCTGTTGCACCTCGGCGCCCGGCTGCGTCCGCTGCGTGAGCAGGGCGTACTCATCATCGGGTCCGGGTTCACCACGCACGGTCTGCCCTTCCTGCGCGACCCGCGGCCCGAGGCCGCCGCGCCGGGCTGGTCGTCGGAGTTCGACCACTGGACCGCCGAGCAACTCGCGCGCGGCGACGTCGACGCTCTGCTGGACTTCCGGCACCGCGCACCGGGCATGCCCTACGCGCATCCGTCGGTCGAGCACTTCGCTCCGCTGTTCGTCACCCTCGGTGCCTCCGACGCCCCCGGCCGCGGCATCGACCAGGTCGTCGACGGCTTCTGGATGGGCCTGGCCAAGCGCTCGTTCCAGGTCGCCTGACGGCGGCTGCAGAGCCGGACGAGGTCCCTGGGATGATGGGGCGCATGTCCGGCGAGCCCACCACCATTCCCGCAGCCACCACCGACTCCTCGGGTGGCGGCCGTTCCGATTCGACGACCACCCGCGAGCAGTTCCGCCAGCTGGCCGCCGAGCACCGCGTGGTCCCGGTGACCCGCAAGGTGCTCGCGGACGCGGAGACCCCGCTGTCGGCCTACCGCAAGCTCGCGGCCGACCGCCCCGGAACCTTCCTGCTCGAGTCGGCGGAGAACGGCCGGTCGTGGTCGCGGTGGTCGTTCATCGGCGCCGGGAGCCCGGCCGCACTGACCGTCGTCGATGGCGACGCTGCCTGGTACGGCAACGTCCCGGCCGGCGCGCCCACGGGTGGCAACCCCGTAGACGTCCTCGGCGAGACCCTCCAGTTGCTCCACACCGACCGCATCCACGGACTGCCGCCCCTGACCAGCGGCATGGTCGGTTATCTCGGCTACGACGTCGTCCGCCATCTCGAGAAGCTGCCGACGCTCGCCGAGGACGATCTGCAGATCCCCGAAATGGTGATGCTGCTGGCCACCGACCTCGCGGCCGTCGACCACCACGAGGGCATGATCTGGCTCATCGCCAACGCCGTGAACTGGGACGGCTCCGACGAGCGCGTCGACGAAGCCTACGACGACGCCGTCGCCCGCCTCGACCGGATGACCGCGGCCCTCGCCGCGCCCGCACCGGCCACCGTCGCGACCTACTCGCGGCCCGAACCCGACTACCGCCGCCAGCGCACCACCGAGTCGTTCTGCACGGACGTCCGCAAACTGATCGGCGACATCGAGGCCGGTGAGGCCTTCCAGGTGGTGCTCTCGCAGCGCTTCGAGATCGACTGCGACGCAGAGCCGATCGACGTCTACCGGATGCTCCGCGCGTCCAACCCCAGCCCGTACATGTTTCTGCTCCACATCCCCGGCCCGGACGGTGAGACGGCCTTCTCGATCGTCGGATCGAGCCCGGAGGCGCTCGTGACGGTTTCGGACGGGATGGCCACCACCCATCCCATCGCAGGGACCCGGTGGCGCGGCGCGAACGAGGAGGAGGACATCCTGCTCGAGAAGGACCTCGTCCACGACGAGAAGGAGAACGCCGAGCACCTCATGCTCGTCGATCTCGGCCGCAACGACCTCGGCCGGGTGTGCACGCCGGGCACCGTCGAGGTGCACGACTACCGCCACATCGAGCGGTACAGCCACGTGATGCACCTCGTCTCCACGGTCACCGGGCGACTCGCGGAGGGCAAACACGCCCTCGACGCCGTCACGGCGTGTTTCCCCGCCGGGACCCTGTCGGGGGCGCCGAAGGTGCGCGCGATGGAACTGATCGAGGAACTCGAACCCACCCGCCGCGGCATCTACGGCGGCATCGTCGGCTATCTCGATTTCGCAGGCGACGCCGACACCGCCATCGCCATCCGCTCCGCGCTCGTCAAGGACGGCGTCGCCTACGTGCAGGCGGGTGCCGGCATCGTCGCCGACTCCGACCCGGAGGCCGAGGACACCGAGGCCCGCAACAAGGCCATGTCCGCCCTCGCCGCCGTGGCCGCCGCGTCCACCCTCACCACCTACGGCGGTGACGCACGGTGACCGCGGAGACGCCGGACGCCGGCCCCACCACCGGACGCCGGCGCCGGCCGACCGTCATCGCCGCCCTGCTGCTCGGGGTCGGTGCGGCCCTGTTCTGGGCGTCGAGCCGAATGGCATGGGTCACCGCGGTCTCGTCCGACGGACTCGGGATCGACCGCGTCGACGACCTCGAGGGTGGCCGCTGGGCGGCGGCACTGACCCCGCTCGCTCTCGTGCTGCTCGCGGCGGTCGCCGCCGTCTTCGCGGTGCGCGGACTCGCGCTGCGTCTCGTCTCGCTCGTGGTCGCGGCCGTCGCCGTCGCCGCCGCGATCCCCGCCGTCCGGTTGCTCACCGGCGACGCAGACCCCGAGACCGCGGCCGGTGTCGCTGCGCTGCCCGACCGCGCGACCGTGACCGCCGTCGAGACCTATCCGTTGCCCGCCGTCCTTGCGATCGTCGGCGCCGTCGCGGCCCTCGCCGCGGCGGTGACGCTGTGGCGCACCCCGCGCGAGGCGGCCGGACTGTCGTCGAAGTACGACGCCCCGGCAGCACGTCGCGAGGCGGCCGCCCGGCGCGCCGAGAACGATGAACCCCTGTCCGAACGCGGTCTGTGGGACGCACTGGACGCAGGTGAGGATCCCACCGACGACGGTGGCGAGGGTGATACGGGCACCCGCCGGTGACCGCTGTAAACCACTTCACTACTCTTCTAGACAGATCCGATGAGCTTGATCACATCGGGATTGAGCAGGGTGGGAAAGGACTCGAGCCACGATGACAGTTCTCGATTCGATTCTCGAAGGAGTGCGAGCAGACGTCGCCGCCCGTGAGGCGGCCCTCGATCTCGCGTCCGTCAAGGCTGCCGCCGCAGCCGCGCCCCCACCGATCGACGCCAAGGCCGCGCTGCGCGAACCGGGCATCGCGGTCATCGCCGAAGTGAAGCGTGCCAGCCCCTCGAAGGGTGCTCTCGCCGACATCGCCGATCCCGCCGAACTCGCAGCAGCGTACGAGTCCGGAGGCGCTCGCGCCATCAGCGTTCTCACCGAGGAACGCCGATTCCACGGCAGTCTCGCCGACCTCGACGCCGTCCGTCGCGCTGTCCGTATTCCCGTACTGCGCAAGGATTTCGTGGTCGGTCCCTACCAGATCCACGAGGCGCGGGCACACGGCGCCGACATCGTGCTCCTCATCGTCGCGGCCCTCGAGCAGACCGTCCTGACGGCGCTGATCGACCGCGTCGAGTCGCTCGGCATGACCGCGCTGGTCGAGGCGCACACCGAGGAGGAGGCCGACCGTGCCCTCGAGGCGGGCGCCACCGTCATCGGGATCAACGCCCGCAACCTCAAGACCCTCGAGGTCGACAAGACGACCTTCTCGCGCATCGCGCCGGGCCTGCCCAGCAACGTGCTCAAGATCGCCGAGTCGGGTGTTCGCGGCCCGGCCGATCTGCTCGCGTACGCGGGCGCGGGTGCCGACGCGGTGCTCGTCGGAGAGGGACTGGTGACCAGTGGGGATCCGCGCCAGGCAGTCGCCGAACTGGTGACGGTAGGCACGCATCCGTCGTGCCCCAAGCCCGCACGCTGACCGTCCCGGCAGGTCCGGACCCCCACGTGATCCGCGTCGCGTGGTGGGGCAGACTGGACGCGTGACTGCAGACGATTCCGCACTTTCCGCCAAGGGCCGAGGGCTTCCCTCGATGAGCGAAGCTCTCGCCACTCCGACCGCGCACGAACCCGACGTCCGCGGCCATTTCGGAGTCTTCGGTGGCCGCTATGTGCCCGAGGCGCTCATGGCGGTGATCGAGGAGGTCACCGCTGCCTACGAGAAGGAGCGCGTCGATCCCGGCTTCCTGGCCGAACTCGACCGCCTGCAGCGCGACTACACCGGCCGCCCGTCCCCGGTCTACGAGGCCACCCGCCTGAGCGAACACGCCGGCGGAGCGCGCATCTTCCTCAAGCGCGAGGATCTCAACCACACCGGCTCGCACAAGATCAACAACGTGCTCGGGCAGGTGCTGCTCGCCAAGCGCATGGGCAAGACCCGCGTGATCGCCGAGACCGGCGCCGGCCAGCACGGCGTCGCCACCGCCACCGCATGCGCGCTGCTCGGTCTCGAATGCCGCGTCTACATGGGCGAGGTCGACACCGAACGGCAGGCCCTCAACGTCGCGCGCATGCGTCTGCTCGGCTCCGAGGTCATCGCCGCCAAGACCGGCTCGCGCACCCTCAAGGACGCGATCAACGAGGCGATGCGCGACTGGGTCACCAACGCCGACAACACCTACTACTGCTTCGGCACCGCCGCCGGCCCGCACCCCTTCCCGGCGATGGTCCGCGACTTCCAGCGCATCATCGGCCTCGAGGCCCGCGCACAGATCCGCGAACTCACCGGTCGCCTGCCCGACGCCGTCGTCGCCTGCGTCGGCGGCGGATCGAACGCGATCGGCATCTTCCACCCGTTCATCGACGACCCGTCCGTCAAGCTCGTCGGCTGCGAGGCCGGGGGAGACGGGGTGGAGACCGGACGGCACGCCGCCACCATCGGCGGCGGCACTCACGGTGCCCTGCACGGCGCGTTCTCGTACCTGTTGCAGAACGAGGACGGCCAGACCATCGAATCGCATTCGATCTCCGCCGGTCTCGACTATCCCGGCGTCGGCCCCGAACACGCCTGGCTCGCCGACACCGGCCGGGCCGAGTACCGCGCCGTCACCGACAGTGAGGCCATGGAGGCCTTCGCGTTGCTGTGCCGCACCGAGGGCATCATCCCCGCTATCGAGTCGGCCCACGCCGTCGCCGGTGCCGTCGAACTCGGCCCCGAACTCGGCAAGGGCGCCATCGTCCTGGTCAACCTCTCCGGCCGCGGGGACAAGGACGTCGACACCGCCGCCAAGTGGTTCGGTTACCTGCCGACCGACGAGTCCGCCGACCGGACCGGCCCCGAAGGAGCAGCCCAGTGAGCGCCCCGCACGAACGCCTGACCGAGATCTTCGCGACCTGCCGCGCCGAGAACCGCGCCGCACTGGTCGGTTACCTGCCGGTCGGCTATCCCACCGTCGAGCGCTCCGTCGAGGCGATGAAGACGCTCGTCGAGGGCGGCTGCGATCTCATCGAGGTCGGCATCCCCTACAGCGACCCGGTCATGGACGGCACCACCATCCAGAACGCGGCGTTCGAAGCGATCGCCAACGGCGTCCGGGTCCGCGACGTCTTCCCGGCCGTCGAGGCGATCACCGCCGCCGGCGGCGCCGCGGTCGTGATGACCTACTGGAACCTCGTGCTCAAGTACGGCGTCGAGAACTTCGCGCGCGACCTCGCGGCCGCGGGTGGACTCGGCATCATCACGCCCGACCTCGTCCCGGACGAGGCGGAAGAATGGATCGCCGCGGCCGACAAGTACGGACTCGGCAGGATCTTCCTGGTCGCACCGTCGTCGACCAACGAGCGCCTCGCGACCACCCTCGACAAGTGCCGCGGCTTCGTCTACGCCACCTCGACCATGGGTGTCACCGGCGCCCGCGACAGCGTCGACAACCGCGCGCCGGAGATCGTCGCCCGGGTGCGCACGCACTCCGACATCCCGGTCGGTGTCGGTCTCGGTGTGCGCAACGGTGCCCAGGCCGCGGAGATCGCGGGCTACGCCGACGGCGTGATCGTCGGTTCGGCGCTGGTCTCCGCCGTCGCCGAAGGGCCCGACGCGTTGCTCGCACTGACTCGGGATCTCGCGAAGGGCGTTCGCTCCGCTAACGTGCACTCGTGACATCCACTGCGTCTGTTCTGGCCTATCTGCCGAGTCCGCCGCAGGGCGTCTGGTATCTCGGACCGTTCGCCCTCCGCGCCTACGCCCTGTGCATCATCGTCGGGATCGTCGTGGCGATCTGGTGGGGCGACCGCCGCTGGGTCGCACGCGGCGGACAGGCCGGCACCGTCCTCGACATCGCCGTGTGGGCGGTGCCCTTCGGTCTGATCGGTGGGCGGCTCTACCACGTGGCCACCGACTGGCAGAAGTACTTCGGAGACGGCAACGACCCGGTCGACGCCCTGAAGATCTGGGAGGGCGGCCTCGGCATCTGGGGTGCGGTCGCTTTCGGTGCGCTCGGTGCGTGGATCGGGTGCCGTCGGCGGGGGATCCCGCTGCCGGCCTTCGGGGACGCCCTCGCCCCGGCGATCCTGCTGGCGCAGGCCATCGGACGCCTCGGCAACTGGTTCAACCAGGAACTCTACGGTCGCGAGACCACGGTGGCGTGGGGACTCGAGATCTACGAACGGCGCAACGACGCAGGTCAGGTCGCGCCCGGGCTGGTCGACGGCGTGTCCACCGGCGAGGTGGCCTTCGTCGTGCACCCGACCTTCCTCTACGAGCTGCTGTGGAACCTCGCCGTCGTGCTGCTGTTGGTGTTCGTCGACCGAAAGTTCACGATCGGTCACGGACGCCTGTTCGCCCTCTACGTCGCCGGGTACTGCGCGGGCCGGTTCTGGATCGAGCTGATGCGCACCGATGCGGCGACCCAGATCGCCGGTATCCGGATCAACTCGTTCACCTCGGGCATCGTATTCGTGCTTGCGGTCGCCTACTTCGTCCTCGCACGTAAGGGCCGCGAGGACCCTGCGACGCTGAATCCGGTCGCCGGGAACGCGGACGCAGAGCCGGCCGCACAGGACGAGGGCGGGGCGGCCGCAGACGAGGCCGCGCCCACTTCGGAGTCGGCGGATGCGGAGTCGGACAGCTCGTCGTCCGCCGCCGGTAGAGTCGACGAAGCGACGTCCGGAGACAGCAAAGGGGATCACTCGTGACCAGACAGGACCCGGAAGCTTCGGGAGCATCCGATTCGGAGCCTGCCAAGCCGGAGCCCGACAAGACGGAGCCTGCCCAGCCCGACCTGACGAAGCGGAGCGAGTCCGCCTCCGGCGCCGACACGCCGGAGCGGTCCTCGGACAGCGAGCACACCCCGCCGCCCGATCTCGGACGCGCGTTCGACTACGACGCCACCGCGCAGGCCTCGTTGTCCGCTCAACCGCCCACACTCGACTCCCTCGGTGGCGCCACCGGCACTCCGGGACCGGGATGGGACACCTACTCGGGTGTCGGCAACGGACCGGGCTGGGGGACCACGCCCAGCTACCCGCCGCCGGCCGAGCACGAGTCCGACTATCCGTCCCCGGGCGACTACCCCTACGGCGAGCATCAGGGCCGGCCCGAGACCGGCACCGGACCGGTCTACGGGACACCCGACCCGCACTACCCGATCGGGTCCCCGCAGCAGGACCCGTCGCAGGGCCGGTACACCGGTCCGCAGGGAACGCAGCAGCCGGGTTACGGTCCGCCTCCGCAGGGCGGGCAGGGTTACGGTCCGCCTCCGCAGGGCGGGCAGGGTTACGGTCCGCCTCCGCAGGGCGGGCAGGGTTACGGTCCGCCTCCGCAGGGCGGGCAGGGTTACGGTCCGCCTCCGCAGAGCGGACAGGGATACGGTCCGCCGCCCGGCTACGGGGTGATGCCCGCCTACGGCTACCCCGACCCGTCGAACCCGTACGGTCACGACGCCGCAGCGCCCTTCGGACGCGATCCCTACACCGGCGAGCCGTACTCCGACAAGAGCAAGGTCACCGCAGGTGTGCTGGGGATCCTGCTCGGCGCCTTCGGTGCCGGACGCTTCTACCTCGACCAGCCGGGCACGGCGGTCGCGCAGATCGCCGTCACGTGGCTCACCTGCGGTATCGGGGGCATCTGGCCGCTGATCGACGGCATCCTCATGCTCACCGGCAAGGTCCGCGACAAGAACGGACGCCAGCTCCGTCCGTGACATCCCGACGTCTCCGTCGCCTGTGACATCCCGACGTCTCCGTCCCATCGGCACCCCGGCGACACGCACCGGGGTGCTGGGATGGAGGGTCGCAGGCTCGGAGGCTAGGCTCGAAGCGTGACCCGACGCACCAAGATCGTTTGCACTATGGGGCCGGCCACCGCCGACCCCGATGTCCTGCGGAATCTCGTCGACGCCGGAATGGACGTCGCCCGCCTGAATTTCAGCCACGGTGAACACGCCGACCACGAGGGCCACTACAACCGGGTCCGCGCTGCGTCGGAGGCCTCCGGGCACGCCGTCGGTATCCTCGCCGATCTCCAGGGGCCGAAGATCCGGCTCGGACGATTCGCCGAGGACCGCACCGTGTGGGAACACGGTGAAGTGGTCCGCATCACCGTCGACGACGTGGTCGGAGACCACGACCGCGTCTCGACCACCTACAAGGAACTCGCCCAGGACGCCGTCGCCGGCGACCGGTTGCTCGTCGACGACGGCAAGGTCGGTCTCGTCGTCGAGGCGGTCGAGGGCAACGACGTCGTCTGTCGCGTCATCGAGGGCGGACCCGTCAGCAACAACAAGGGTGTCTCCCTGCCGGGGATGAACGTCTCCGTTCCGGCCATGTCGGAGAAGGACATCGAGGATCTCGAGTTCGCACTGCGCCTCGGTGTCGACTTCATCGCCCTGTCGTTCGTGCGGTCGCCGGCCGACGTCGAACTCGTTCACGAGGTCATGGACCGTGTCGGGCGGCACGTGCCGGTGATCGCCAAGCTCGAGAAGCCCGAGGCCGTCGAGAATCTCGAGGCCGTGGTCCTCGCCTTCGACGCGGTCATGGTGGCGCGCGGCGACCTCGGCGTCGAACTTCCGCTCGAGCAAGTACCGCTCGTGCAGAAGCGCGCGATCCAGATAGCACGTGAGAACGCCAAGCCCGTCATCGTCGCGACGCAGATGCTCGAATCGATGATCGAGAACTCGCGTCCCACTCGAGCCGAGGCCTCCGACGTGGCCAACGCCGTGCTCGACGGCACCGACGCCGTGATGCTCTCGGGTGAGACCTCCGTCGGCAAGTTCCCCGTCGAAACGGTCCGCACGATGGCGCGCATTATTGCCGCCGTCGAGTCGGATTCGACGGAAGTGCCTGCGCTGACGCACGTTCCGCGCACCAAGCGCGGTGTCATCTCGTACGCCGCCCGCGACATCGGCGAGCGTCTCGACGCCAAGGCGCTCGTCGCGTTCACCCAGTCGGGCGACACCGTGCGACGACTCGCGCGGTTGCACACCCCGCTGCCGCTGCTCGCGTTCACGCCCGTCCCGCACATCCGCAACCAGCTGGCGCTGACGTGGGGCACCGAGACCTTCTCGGTCGAGCCGGTCGACACCACCGACCAGATGGTCGAACAGGTCGACGCGGCGTTGCTGTCGCTGGGCCGGTACCAGCGCGGCGACCTCGTGGTGATCGTCGCCGGAGCGCCTCCGGGACGCTCGGGTTCGACCAACCTCATCCACGTGCACCGGTTGGGTGAGAAAGACACCCGGTGACACTGTCGGACACAACGGATCTCGACGTTCTCCTCGGCCTCCTCGATCTGGAGCAGGTCGAGGAGAACGTCTTCCGTGGTGGTCATCCCGAGCAGGTCGGCAGCCGCACCTTCGGCGGTCAGCTCGTCGCGCAGGCGCTCATTGCGGCCGGACGCACCGTGGGTGATCGTCCTGTGCACGCGATCAACGCCCATTTCATCCGGGGCGGCGACGTCAAGCGGCCCATCGACTACCACGTCGTCACCCACCGGGACGGCCGCGACTTCGCGAACCGGATGGTCACCGCCTACCAGGACGACCAGGAACTGTTCGTCATGCTCGCCGCCTTCCAGCGGTGGGGCAAAGGCCTCGAACACTCGGTGACCGTTCCCGATGTTCCCCTGCCCGAAGCGCTTCCGCCGATCGGCGAACGCCTGCGCGGCTTCGAGGAGCAGTTGCCGCATTTCGTCGGCGCGCTCAAGCCGATCGACATGCGGTACGCCAACGACCCCGCCTGGGTGTTGCGGGGAACGGGGGAGAAGCTCGGCCACAACCGCGTGTGGATGCGCGCCGACGGGCAACTGCCCGACGATCCGCTGCTCCACGTCGCCACGCTGGCCTACGCGTCCGACACGACCGTCCTCGATTCGATCCTCACCACGCACGGCCTGTCGTGGGGACTCGACCGGATCGTGGCGGCGACGGTCAACCATTCGATCTGGTTCCACCGTCCGCTCCGCTTCGACGAATGGCACCTGTACGCCACGGAATCCCCGGTAGCGGCCGGTTCCCGTGGTATGGCGACGGGACGCTACTTCACCATCGAGGGCGAACTCGTCGCGACCGTCGTGCAGGAAGGGCTCATCCGTCACTTCCCGCCGCGTCGTCCGTCGGGGAGCTGATCGGCCGATCGGTCGAGGGCGGCCGACAGCGCGCGCATGCCCTCCACGATCCGCGCCAGGTTCTCGGATCCGGTCTCCTCGCACAGTGCCCGCGCGGCGTCGGCGTGAGCGGGGCCGATGGCACGGATCGCGTCGCGACCGGCCGGTGTCATCGCGACGAGCTTGGCGCGACGGTGCGCCGGATTGGGCCGGTACTCCGCCAGGCCCTTGTCGACGAGGAGATCGGCGATGCGCTGCACGCTCTGCCGGGTGATGCCCATCTCGCGGGCGATCGCGGACACCGGCAGCGGAGCGGAGGAGACCGCGCCGAGGACCTGCCACCAGGCCGCGGTCAGGCCCACCGGACGCGCCAGGGTCTCGGCCAGCGCGAAGAACTGGCCGTTGAGCCGGAAGGCCGTCAGTGCGGCCGCGCTGAGCAGTTCGGCCTCCGCCGGGTGCTGCTCGGCCGCGTTCTGCTCCGTCACGAGCCGGAGGACATGAGCTCGTAGTAGCCGCGCGGGTCGCGCTCGCCGTAGAGGGCGTACCAGGCGTCGAGGACGCGCGGTTCGTACATGTCGAGCCGGGTGAAGATCGCGCGGGCGAAGTCGACCGGGGCGATGCCGCTCGCGGTGATGAGATCGCCGTCCGTGACCGCGGGTTCGTCCCGGTACAGATCGGCGCCACCGTATCCGACGCTCTGCAGGAATTCTGGAGCGTTGCTCGTGTGCGGCCGCTCGTCGAGCAGGCCGGCAGCCGCGAGCGCTCCGGTCGCGCCACAGATCGCGGCCACCGGAACGCCGGCGTCGAGGAATTGCCGGGTCTTGTCGACGAACGGGGCGTAGGCGTCGGTCGGCCAGATGTCGTTGCCCGCGAGGATCAGCATCGCGCTGTCCTCCGGCGTGATGTCTGCGAGCACGGCGTCGGGAAGGATGCGGAGTCCGCCCTTGGTCGTGACCGGTTCCGTCGTGGCTCCGACGGTACGGACGCGGTACCGGCCGGGGCTGCGCTGCCATTCGGGATCTGCGATATGTGGCGTGACGTATCCGATCTCCCAGTCCGCCAGGGTGTCGTACACGGCGACGTGAACTGTTTCGGTCATGACAGTATGCTGACAAAACGACAGCCTGCTGTCAATGGTGTCGCACTGCCGGTCGAGGATGATTTGCCGGGTGGTCCAGGCGGCGATTAGCCTTGATCAGGACCACGTCGTGGCGCCACTGTCGTCGAAGGTCGCACGCGACCTCATCGGAGGAGAACATGGGCAACACTCACGCGCAGACTGTGAGCACACGCGCTCGAAGCGCCGTGGCTCCTGCGTGTTGTCGTTGCCGCTGATCACCCCTGTCGGGGCTGCTCGCACTGCTCTCACGATTCCCCTGAGTCCGCTGTGACCGACGATCCGGCGGTGACCGGGAATTCCTCGCATCCGATGCGGTTCGAAAGGCACATCATGTCCGATTCGACAGTATTGCCCGTCATCGATCTGTCCGATCTCGACGGCGACGACACCACACGCAACGCCCTGCTCGATCGCCTCCGGGAGGCCACCCACGAGATCGGGTTCTTCCATCTCGCCGGTCACGGGATAGAGCCCGCGCTCGCCGACGGGCTCGTCGCGGCGGCACGCGAATTCTTCGCCCTCCCCGAGGCGGACAAGCTCGCGATCGAGAACATCCGCTCGCCCCACTTCCGCGGCTACACCCGTGTCGGTGGCGAACGCACCCAGGGCTATGTCGACTGGCGCGAACAACTCGACATCGGCCCGGAACGCGATGCCGTCGCCGAGGTCGACCCCGACCGCCCCTGGGAGGTGCTGCACGGCCCCAATCTGTGGCCCGAGCAGGTCCCCCGACTACGCGAACTGGCCCTGCGGTGGATCGACGAGGCCGGCAACGTCGGACGCCGACTGCTCGGTGCATGGGCCGAATCCCTCGGTGCCCCCGCCGATCACTTCGAGGACGCCTTCGCCGATCCCGACCCGCTGCTGAAGATCGCGCGGTATCCCGGGCACGACCGCTCGGTCACCGATCAAGGGGTCGGCAGCCACAAGGACGTCGGCGCGCTGACGTTGCTGTATCCCGAACCCGGCAGCACCGGCTTCCAGGTCGAACGCGACGGACGTTGGGTCGACATCGACCCGCTCCCAGGGCATTTCATCGTCAACATCGGAGAACTCCTCGAGGTCGCCACCGGCGGTTACCTCCAGGCGACCGTCCATCGTGTGCTGCCGCCCCCGGCGGGCACCGACCGGGTGTCGCTGCCCTTCTTCCTCAATCCCGGTCTCGACCGCGAACTCCCGGCGGTGGAGTTGCCCGCAGATCTGGCCGCGGCCGCCCGCGGCGTCGGCCCCGACGCACACGGCGGCACGCTGCACGCCGTCTACGGCCTCAACGCACTCAAGTCCCGCCTGCGGGCACATCCGAACGTGGCGGAGCGTTTTCACGCGGATCTCCTCGCCCGCTTCGCCGCACCCCGATAATCGATCTGTCCGTCCCCGTATTTCCAACGTCCCCGCATTCCCAACGGAAGGTATCCACCCGATGTCACTGCGTCGTATCGTCGTCGCGTCCGCCGCGCTCACCCTCGCTGCGGGTCTCGCGGCCTGCTCGTCGTCCGAAGGTGACGACACCACCCTCCGGATCTCGGCGTCGTCCACCCCGCACGTCGAGATCCTCGACCAGATCGTGAGCACCGGGGCGCTGGGCGACTACAAGCTCGACATCGTCGAGATCACCGGGGAGGTCGATCCCAACGAACTGCTCGAGGCCGGTGACGTCGACGCGAACTTCTTCCAGCACGAGCCCTACCTGACGGACTGGCAGAAGCAGAAGGGTATCGACGACCTCGTCGCCGTCGCCGACGTGCACCTCGAGCCCATCGGCCTCTACTCGAACAAGATCGCCTCGCTCGACGAGCTGAAGGACGGCGACACCGTCGCCGTGCCGCGCGACACCACCAACTACGCCCGCGCGCTGTACCTGCTCGAATCGGCCGGTCTGCTCGAGATGGACGTGCCCTTCGAGGAGGCCGACCTGTCGGTGGTCACCGAATCGAACATCACCGCCAACCCGAAGAACCTGAACCTCGTCAGCATCGAGCGTCCGCAGCTCGCCCGTCAGCTCGACGACGCGCAGATCACCGCCGCCGTGATCAACTCCAATTACGCGCTCGAAGCCGGCCTGAACCCGGCCGAGGACGCCATCGTCACCGAAGAGGTCGAGAACAACCCCTTCTCCAACCTGCTCGTCGTGCGGGCCGAGAACGAGAACGACCCGGCAGTGACCGCGCTGGCCGAGGCCCTCGAGTCGCCCGAGACGGCTGCCTGGATCGAGGAGACCTACTCCGGCGCCGTGCTGCCGGTCCACTCGACGAACTGATGATCGTCGTCGAGAACCTCGTCAAGACCTTCCCCGGAGCCGGGCGCTCCGGGGAGGTCGCGGCGTTGCGAGGGGTGTCGCTCGAGATCCCCGACGGCGAGATCTACGGCATCGTCGGCCCGTCCGGATCCGGCAAGTCCACCCTTCTGCGCTGTCTGAACCTGCTCGAGCGGCCTACCTCGGGACGGATCCTGCTCGGCGGGGACGACCTGTCGACCCTGTCCGGCGCGGAACTGCGAGCGGCGCGTCGCCGGATCGGGACGGTCTTCCAGCAGTTCAACCTACTGCACTCGCGCACCGTGATCCGGAACGTCGAATTCCCGCTCGAAGTGGCGGGGATCGACAAGGAACAGCGCCGCAAGCGGGCGCTCGAGCTGCTCGATCTCGTCGGCCTGGCCGGCAAGGGGGAGAGCTATCCCTCGCAGCTGTCCGGTGGACAGCAGCAGCGCGTGGGCATCGCCCGCGCACTCGCCGTCGAACCCGAGGTACTGCTGTGCGACGAGGCCACGAGCGCCCTGGACCCGGACACCACCGATCAGGTCCTCGATCTCGTCGCCGAGGTGAACAGACGACTGGGCGTCACGGTCGTGGTGATCACCCACGAACTCGGGGTGCTGCGCCGGATCTGCAGCTCGGCAGCTCGGCTCGCCGCCGGACAGGTGGTCGAGACGGGCCGGATCGTCGATCTCGTCGCCGATCCCGAGTCGGCGCTCGGGCATGCGCTCGTCCCGGTCGGCACCGACCCGTCGACGGGTTCGGGTGCCGACACGGCTCTGGTCACCGCGATCGGTGATGCCGCGCACGGACCGTGGCTCGCTGAGATGATCCGCGCGATCGACGCCGACATCGCTGTGGTCGGCGGCCGGGTCGAACAGGTCGGCAGCGTCACCGTGGGCCGGATGCGCCTTCGGTTCACGGCGGGTACCGATCGGGCACTCATCGAGGGGTTCGTGGCCGAACGCCCGTATCTGAGCCTGGCGTGGGGGACGGAAGCCGAATTGGAGGGACTCACGGAATGACGGTGCAGGCGCGATGAACAAACTGCAGTGGTACGACGCCTTCCCGGAGGTGTGGGAAGCCACCCTCGAGACGCTCTACATGGTTGCGGTGTCCTTCGTGCTCACCGTCGTCGGTGGTGTGCTGGTCGGAATCGTGTTGCAGTTGACGTCCCCGTCCGGACTGTGGCCGCGCAGGACGCTCAACACCGTCCTCGGCGTGATCGTCAACCTCTTCCGGTCGCTGCCCTTCCTCATCCTGCTGATCGCGCTGATCGGGTTCACCCGCTTCATCGTGGGTACCGCGATCGGGCCGACCGCGGCGATCGTGCCGTTGACCATCGGTGCCATCCCGTTCTTCGGCCGGATCGTCGAATCCGCTCTGCGGGAGGTGCCCCGGGGCCGGGTCGAGGCGGCCCAGGCGATGGGGGCCACCAACGGGCAGATCGTGCGCAAGGTGCTGCTGCCCGAAGCACTGTCCCCGCTGATCGCCGGTGCCACCCTCACCCTCGTGCTGCTGGTGGGCTATTCGGCCATGGCCGGTGTCATCGGTGGTGGCGGTCTCGGCGACTTCGCGATCGTCTACGGCTACCAGCGGTTCAACACGCCGGTGCTGTTGCTCGCGGTGGTCGTCCTCATCGTGATGGTGCAGATCATGCAGTCGATCGGTGATCTCATGGTCCGCAGGCTCGCGCACCGGCGGTGACGCCCGAGAGCCGGGCGCACCACCGGTGCGTCCGGCTCAGCGGTCGAGCTTCGCGATCGCCTCGTCGACGAGCGGGACGTAGCGGTCGATCGACCACGGCACGGTGAGCGGATTGATCATCGACGATCCCGTGACGAACGGCTGTTCCTCCGGCGCGACGAGCGAGCCGCGCCCGATCGCCGGAATTTGCTGGTAGACGGCCTGCGATTCGATCTCCGCGCGGTTCGCCGGGTCGGAATAGAACGTGAAGATCAGATCCGAGTCCTTCAGCAGTCCGGCGTTCTCGAGCCCGATGACCGCCGAGTCGGTGCCCTCGGTCTCCTCGAGCGTCTCCGCGACCGGGTCGACCGTCAGCCCGAGTCCGCGGACCATCGCCACGCGCTGCTCGTCGGGCATGAACACGCCCAGCGTGCTGGGGCCGGTGTTGTAGATATACGAGAACGTCACCCCGGCGTATTCGGGATGCTCCGCCGCGGTGCGTTCGAAGGTGTCGTCGATCTCCGTGATCAGATCCAGCGACTCGTCGTGCCTGCCGAGTGCGGTGCCGACGGTCTCGATCTGGTCCTGCCAGGTGATCGTCCAGGGCAGTTCGGGGTAGGCGACGGTCGGGGCGATCGCCGACAGCAGGTCGTACTGCTCCTGCGTGATGCCCGACCACGGCGCGAGGATGACGTCCGGGGCGAGTCGGGCGATCGCCTCGACGTCCACCTCGGCGCCACCGGTGAACTGCTCGGGCAGCGGCTCGCCGCGTTCGGTCAGTTCCTCGTGGATCCAGGGCAGATATCCGGTTTCGTCGCTGCCCCAGGGATATTCCTCCATCCCCACTGGGGTGACACCCAGTGCGATCGCCGTCTCGGCCGAACCCATCCCGAGCGTGACGACCCTTTCGGGCTGCGCGTCGATCTCGGCGGTGCCCAGTGCGTGCTCGATCGCGACGGGTTCGAAGTCGCCCGTCGGAGAACCGTTCGAGTTGTCGCCACTGCCGGACGAGCAGGCGGTGAGTGCGACGGCGGCGGCGAGCGCGACTACCGCGCGTGACCCGAGGCGGCGCGGGGACAGAAATTTCATGGATACCTCTCACTGATCGGACCGGTTCGAGAGGTGAGCCTAACCTTCTGAAGGGGATGACGGTTATCGGCAGATTTCCGGGCCGTCCGCAACTTCGTGATGTCCCACAAACAGATCACGAGACGGATGTCACATTTGATAGTATTCTGTTATCGAAACCGCTCACGCCCCGAGCGGGAAAGGGGACGGCCGCACTCGGCCACCGCGGGGGTTCGCTCATCACCGACGATTCGTCGACCGGGAACGATGAGTGGATGCGGGGGTACCGGATGCGTCGTTCCGGGGAGGAACGGAGATACTCATGGTTGCATCCACGGATAAGAGGTCCGATTCGATGCCACGCTCGAACCGGCGGATTCTCGCGATCATCGCGCTCACGGGAATGCTCACGATCGGATTCCTGGCTGCGGTGTTCACCGCGTCGTATCTGATCGGTGCCGCATTCGCCATGCTCACCGGCGCATGCATCGTGCTGGCGCACCTGATGATCGCGCCCGCCTCGATCATCCACGACGACGAGACGGAGACGGCCATCCGTCCCGAGATCCGCGAGCGGTGGCATCCGCTCGGTAGCGGATCCTGAGCTCGTCCCGGCCCGCCGACGTCGCGGCACCGCCGCGACACGCGGGTTCCCCGGACGGGCGGGTGTGCTCGGTTAGCATCTTGCCCGTGACCGACTCGCTGCGCATCCTCGTCTACAGCGACGATGCGACCGTGCGGCAACAGGTTCGTGATGCCCTCGGTACCCGGCTGCACCCGGATCTGCCTCCACTCGACTACGTCGAGGTCGCGACACCGCCGGTCGTCGTCGAACGCATGCACGCCGGCGACATCGCCCTCGCCGTGCTCGACGGTGAGGCCGCCCCCGCGGGCGGCATGGGCCTCGCGAAACAACTCGAGGACGAACTCGACTCGTGCCCGCCGATCATCGTGTTGATCGCCCGGGCCGACGACGAATGGCTCGCCCGCTGGTCGGGCGCCGAGGTGGTGCTGCGTCATCCCGTCGACCCGATTCGGCTCGGCCGGCAGGTCCTCGCGCTGCTCACCCCTCGCTCCCGCCCCTCCTGACCCTTCCGACGCGCGACCGCCCGGCCGCGAACTCGTATGTGGGGCCGGAAAATCTACCCTCCTTCCCGTTGTCGAGCAGCCCGACACGCCGCCCCGAATCGAGGGCGTGAAATCGCGACAAGTCCGACGCGAACAGCACTAGTGTGTGCCGTGACTCACAACCCTGGGCCGGGACGGAACCGCCCGGTGCACGGCGGGGGTGGGTTCGCGGGCGACGAGCAGACCCGCGGCCGGATTCGCGCAAGCAACCGGAGGTCGCATGAACGCTTACGTACCGATCCTGGTACTCGGTGGCATCGCGCTTGCCTTCGCGGTCTTCTCCGTCGCGGTGGCGAGCCTCGCGGGCCCGAGCCGATACAACCGCGCCAAGCTCGATGCGTACGAGTGCGGCATCGACCCCACACCCCAGCCGGTGGGAGGTGGTCGCTTCCCGGTGAAGTACTACCTCACCGCGATGCTGTTCATCATCTTCGACATCGAGATCGTCTTCCTGTACCCGTGGGCGGTCCATTTCGACACGCTCGGCGTCTTCGGTCTGGCGGCGATGGCGCTGTTCATGTTCAACGTCTTCGTCGCCTACGCCTACGAGTGGAAACGAGGAGGCCTGACATGGGACTGACGACCCGCGTGTACGACGGGATGTCCTGCCAGCGAAGGGGTTACGAGAGCGGACGACAAACGACCGGGCGTCCGGTCCGATTCCGGGGAAGGTGACGGGCGATGGGCATCGAGGAGAAGGTCCCCAGCGGTTTTCTGCTCAGCACCGTCGAGACCCTGGCCGGTTTCGCGCGCAAGGGCTCCTTGTGGCCGGCGTCCTTCGGGCTCGCGTGCTGCGCCATCGAGATGATGGCCACCGCCGGTGGCCGCTACGACATCGCCCGCTTCGGTATGGAGGCCTTCCGGGCCTCCCCGCGACAGGCCGACGTCATGATCGTCGCCGGCCGAGTCAGCCAGAAGATGGCTCCCGCCCTGCGCCGCGTCTACGACCAGATGGTCGAACCGAAGTGGGTGCTCGCGATGGGCGTGTGCGCCTCGTCGGGCGGCATGTTCAACAACTACGCGATCGTTCAGGGGGTCGACCACGTCGTCCCCGTCGACATCTACCTTCCGGGCTGCCCGCCCCGGCCCGAGATGCTCCTGCACGCCATCCTCATGCTGCACGAGAAGATCGCGCAGATGCCACTGGGTGTGAACCGGGCCGAGGCGATCCGCGCCGCCGAGGAAGCGGCCCTGGCCCAACGTCCCCTCATCGAACTGACGGTGCCGCCGCGATGACCGATCTCGAACGGACAGGATCCGACCACGACGACCGCGCCGACGAGGTGATCGCCGTCCGACGCGGCATGTTCGGGGTGCGTGGATCCGGTGACACCAGCGGCTACGGCCGCCTCGTGCGCCGGGTGACGCTGCCCGGCAGCACCGAGCGACCCTACGGCGGGTACCTCGACGACCTCGTCGACACGCTCGAGGACGTCCTCGACGAGCGATCCGGCGACACCGGCGTCGGCTATGCCCAGGCGGTCGAGAAGGTCGTCGCGCACCGCCACCAGCTGACCGTCTTCGTCCGCCGCGAACATCTGCCGCTCGTGGCCCGCACCCTGCGCGACCATGCGGACCTCCGCTTCGAGCTGTGCCTCGGGGTCAGCGGGGTGCATTACCCGCAGGAGACGGGCCGCGAACTGCACGCGGTGTATCCGCTCGTCTCGATCACCCACAACCGTCGGATACGGCTCGAGGTCGCGATCCCCGACAGCGACCCGTACGTCCCCTCGCTCTACCGCACCTACCCGACGAACGACTGGCACGAGCGCGAGACCTACGACTTCTTCGGAATCGTCTTCGACGGGCACCCCGCGCTCACCCGCATCGAGATGCCCGACGACTGGCACGGACATCCCCAACGCAAGGACTACCCTCTCGGCGGCATCCCGGTGGAATACAAGGGCGCCCGGATCCCGCCACCCGACGAACGGAGGGCGTACACGTGACGAGCGAACCCGCGACCGAGACCGTCTTCGACGCCGTCGGACGCGACTGGGACGGCATCACCGCTGCCGTACGCGACAGCGGCGAGGACCACATCGTCGTCAACATGGGCCCCCAGCACCCATCCACCCACGGAGTGTTGCGCCTGATCCTCGAGATCGACGGCGAGACCGTCACGGAGGCCCGATGTGGAATCGGCTATCTGCACACCGGAATCGAGAAAAACCTCGAATTCCGCAACTGGACGCAGGGCGTCACCTTCGTCACTCGCATGGACTACCTCGCCCCGTTCCACAACGAGACGGCCTACTGCCTCGGCGTCGAGAAGCTGCTCGGCATCGAGGATCTCGTCCCCGAACGCGCGCAGGTCGTGCGGGTGATGCTCATGGAACTCAACCGCATCTCCTCGCACCTGGTGGCGCTGGCCACCGGTGGCATGGAACTCGGCGCGACCACCCCGATGCTGTTCGGTTTCCGCGAACGCGAACTGATCCTCGACGTCTTCGAGACGATCACCGGACTGCGGATGAACCACTCCTACATCCGGCCCGGCGGACTGTCCCAGGACTTGCCCGACGAAGCCGTGCCGATGATCCGCGACCTGCTCGCCCTCCTACCCGGCCGGCTCGCCGATCTCGAAGCCCTGTTCACCGACAACCCCATCTTCATCTCACGCACCCGCGACATCGGCTGCCTCGACCTCACCGGCTGCATGGCCCTCGGGATCACCGGACCGATCCTACGGTCCACCGGACTGCCCTACGACCTGCGCCGCGCCGAACCCTACTGCGGCTACGAGACCTACGAGTTCGACGTCGTCACCGCAGAGGGATCCGACTGCTACGCGCGCTATCTCGTCCGGATCGGGGAGATGCACGAATCGTTGAAGATCGTCGAACAGTGCCTCGACCGGCTCCGCCCCGGACCGGTGATGGTCCAGGACGGCAAGATCGCCTGGCCGTCGGAACTGCAGCTCGGACCGGACGGACTCGGCAACTCGCCCGACCACATCCGGCACATCATGGGCGAGTCGATGGAGGGTCTGATCCACCACTTCAAGCTCGTCACCGAAGGCATACGTGTCCCGGCGGGACAGGTCTACATCGGCGTCGAATCGCCACGCGGCGAACTCGGCGTCCACATGGTCAGCGACGGCGGCACACGCCCGTACCGCGTGCACTACCGCGACCCGTCGTTCACGAATCTGCAGGCCGTCGCGGCGATGTGCGAGGGCGGCATGGTCTCCGACGTGATCGCTGCCGTCGCCAGCATCGACCCGGTGATGGGGGGAGTGGACCGATGAGCACCGAATTCGTGCGGGCTGCGGGCGCGGAGACCACCGGCACCGCGGCCACGAGCGAGACCACCGCCGCCGTGCCGATGACCGAACCGGCCGGACGCGAACCCGTCCTCGTGCCGCTCGGGCCGCGACCCGACGAGGACACCTATCTCACCCCACCTGACGCACCGCGCCGCTATCCCGACGACGCGCGCGCCCGCCTCGACGCCGACGCCGACCGGATCATCGCGCGCTACCCGCAGCCACGATCAGCGCTGCTGCCGCTGCTGCACCTCGTGCAGGCGGAGGACGGTTACATCACGCCGGCCGGCATCGAGTTCTGCGCCCGGCGGCTCGGACTCACCGGCGCCGAGGTCGCCGCCGTCTCCACCTTCTACACCATGTACCGCCGCTCGCCGACCGGCCGCCACCACGTCGGAGTGTGCACGAACGCGTTGTGCGCGACGATGGGCGGCGACGAGATCTTCTCCGCGCTGTGCACCCGGCTCGGCATCGGACACGACGAGACCACCGCCGACGGCGCGATCACCCTCGAGCACATCGAATGCAACGCGGCGTGCGACTACGCCCCCGTGATGACCGTCGACTGGGAACTGTTCGACAACCGCACTATCGAGTCCGCGATCGAACTCGTCGACGACCTGCTCGCCGGCGGCACCCCCGCACCGACGCGCGGCGCCCCGCTGCGCAGCTTCCGCGACACCGCACGCCTGCTCGCGGGGATCCCCGACGACCGGCCCGGTGCGCTCGAGGCCGCCGGTACCGCCGGGCCGGCCTCCCTCGCCGGGCTCGAGGTCGCCCGCAAGCACGACATGCGGGCACCCGAACCGCCGGAGAATGACGAGGCCGTCGTCGCCGTCGGGAAATCACCGACAGGTCTGACCCCCGTACTCACCCGTTATTGGGCCGAGGAACAGGCGTGGACCCTCGACGCCTACCGGCGGCACGGTGGATACGAAGCCCTGCCCATCGCGCTCGGCATGGACCCGGATGCGGTCATCGTCGCAGTCAAGGATTCCGGGATCCGCGGTCGCGGCGGCGCCGGATTCTCCACGGGCACCAAGTGGTCGTTCATCCCGCAGGGCGACGACAAGCCGCACTATCTCGTCGTCAACGCCGACGAATCCGAACCGGGCACCTGCAAGGACATCCCGTTCATGCTGGCCACCCCGCATGCCCTCGTCGAAGGCGTGATCATCGCCGCCTACGCGATCCGCGCCCGGCACGCGTTCGTCTATCTCCGCGGCGAAGCCGTCCCGGTGCTGCGGCGCCTGCACGCGGCGGTCGCCGAGGCCTACGAGGCCGGTTGTCTCGGACGCGACATCCTCGGCTCCGGATACGACCTCGAACTCGTCGTCCACGCCGGTGCGGGCGCATACATCTGCGGTGAGGAGACGGCGCTGCTCGACTCCCTCGAGGGCCGCCGCGGCCAACCACGCCTGCGCCCGCCCTTTCCCGCCGTCGCCGGCCTGTACGCATGCCCGACCGTCGTCAACAACGTCGAATCCATCGCGAACGTCCCGCTCGTCATCCGCAACGGTGTGGACTGGTACCGCTCGATGGGCACCGAGAAATCACCGGGATTCGCGATGTTCTCGCTCTCCGGGCACGTCACCACCCCCGGCCAGTACGAGGCCCCGCTCGGCATCACCCTGCGCGAGCTGCTCGGCTACGCCGGGGGTGTGCGCGCCGGCCACCGGCTCAAGTTCTGGACACCCGGCGGTTCGTCGACCCCGATCTTCACCGACGAACACCTCGACGTCCCCCTGGACTACGAGAACGTCGCCGCCGCCGGGTCGATGCTCGGGACCCGGGCCCTGCAGATCTTCGACGAGACCACCTGCGTCGTCCGCACGGTGCTGCGCTGGACCGAGTTCTACGCGCACGAATCGTGCGGCAAGTGCACCCCCTGCCGCGAGGGCACCTGGTGGCTCGTGCAGATCCTCGAGCGGCTCGAACACGGCCGGGGCGCCGAAGCCGACCTGGAGAAGCTGCTCGACATCTCCGACAACATCCTCGGCCGGGCGTTCTGCGCGCTCGGGGACGGCGCGACCAGCCCGATCACGTCGTCGCTGAAGTACTTCCGCGACGAATACGTCGCCCACTTCGAGCACGGCGGCTGCCCGTTCGACCCGCACCTGTCGACGCTCGCCGCCGACGCCCCCGCGGAAGGAGGCGAGCGATGACCGCAGTGTCCGGTGCCGGTGCGGAGAAGTCCGAGACTACCGACCTCGTGAACGTCACCATCGACGACACCGAGATCGCCGTGCCCAAGGGCACTCTCGTGATCCGCGCCGCCGAACTGATCGGGGTCCAGATCCCGCGGTTCTGCGACCACCCGCTGCTCGAACCGGTCGGTGCGTGCCGCCAGTGCCTCGTCGAGGTCGAGGGCCAGCGCAAACCGCTCGCCTCGTGCACCTCCGTGGTCACCGACGGGATGGTCGTGCGCACCCAGTTCACCTCACCGGTGGCCGACAAGGCCCAGCGCGGCGTGATGGAACTGCTGCTCATCAACCATCCGCTCGACTGTCCGGTATGCGACAAGGGCGGCGAGTGCCCGCTGCAGAACCAGGCGATGTCCAACGGACGCGCCGAGTCCCGCTTCGAGGACACCAAACGCACCTACCCGAAACCCATCGCGATCTCCTCGCAGGTGCTCCTCGACCGCGAACGGTGCGTGCTGTGCGCGCGGTGCACCCGCTTCGCCGACCAGATCGCGGGCGACCGGTTCGTCGACATGCTCGACCGCGGGGCGCTGCAGCAGGTCGGTATCTACACCGAGGAACCGTTCGAGTCGTACTTCTCCGGCAACACCGTCCAGATCTGTCCGGTCGGCGCGCTCACCGGCGCCGCCTACCGGTTTCGCGCCCGCCCGTTCGATCTGGTCTCCACGCCGAGTGTGTGCGAACACTGCGCGAGCGGCTGCGCCCAGCGCACCGACCATCGTCGTGGAGCCGTGCTGCGCCGACTCGCCGGGGACGACCCCGCGGTCAACGAGGAATGGAACTGCGACAAGGGACGCTGGGCGTTCACCTACGCCACCGCCGACGACCGCCTCACCACGCCGCTCGTCCGCGACGACACCGGAGCGCTCGTTCCCGCATCGTGGATCGAGGCGCTCGGCGTCGCTGCGCGCGGGCTGGCGGCGGCGCACGGCAGAGCCGCAGTCCTCACCGGTGGCCGACTCACCGTCGAGGACGCCTACGCGTACGCGAAGTTCGCGCGAACGGCGCTCGGCACCAACGACATCGACTTCCGTAGCCGAGCCCTGTCGGAGGAGGAGACGGACTTCCTCGCCTCGAGGGTCGCCGGACGGCGTCTCGACGTCACCTACCTCGACCTCGACCGCGCGCCCGCGGTGCTCCTCGTCGGATTCGAGCCGGAGGAGGAGTCGCCGATCGTCTTTCTGCGGCTGCGCAAGGCGGTCCGGCGGAACAGGCTGCAGGTCTTCACGATCGCACCGTTCGCCTCGCGCAGCGTCCACAAGCTGTCGGGGCGGGTCGAACAGTGCGTCCCGGGCGACGAGGCACGCGCGCTCGACGCGATCCGCACCGGCGCATCCGCCGACGCCGCGGCCGCGCTCCGGGCTCCCGGTGCGATCGTGCTGGTGGGGGAGCGGGCAGCAGCCTCGCCCGGCACGCTGTCCGCCGCCGCCGTCCTCGCCGACGAGACCGGAGCCCGCCTCGCGTGGATCCCGCGCCGCGCCGGTGATCGCGGAGCCCTCGAAGCCGGCGCCTTCCCGACACTTCTCCCCGGCGGCCGTCCGGTCGGTGACCCGCAGGCCAGGCGCGACGTCGAGTCGGCGTGGGGCCTCCCGGCCGACACCCTGCCGACGGAACCGGGTCGCGACACCGTCGCCCTCCTCGCCGCCGCCGCCGAGGGTGACGTGGATGCGCTCGTGGTCGCCGGCATCGACCCCGCCGACCTGCCCGAACCCGATGCCGCACTCGCCGGTCTCGACGGCGCCGGATTCGTCGTGAGTCTGGAAGTGCGACACAGCGCGGTGACCGACCGCGCCGACGTCGTCTTCCCCGTCGCGCCGGTGGTGGAGAAGGCCGGGAGCTTCCTCGACTGGGAGGGACGCGAACGTGCCTTCCCGATCGCGCTCCGCGACACCGGAGCACTGCCCGACCACCGGGTGCTCGCGGCGATCGCCGACGCGATGGACCTCGGCGCCGGTCTCGACGATCCCGGCCCCCACGACGTCGAGACCCTGCGCCACGAACTCGCCGAGCTCGGACGATGGACGGGCACCGTCCCCGAGTCGCCGAAAGTGTCCCCGCGACCTGCGCGACGTCCCGTCCTCGGGGAAGCGGTCCTGGCCACCTGGCGGATGCTGCTCGACGCGGGCCGGTTGCAGGACGACGAACCGCACCTCGCCGGAACGGCGCACGAACCCGTCGCCCGGCTGTCGGCCGCGACAGCCGCGGAGATCGGTGCCGCCGAACATCATTCGCTCACCGTCTCCACCGAGCGCGGCTCGATCACTCTGCCGCTGGTGGTCGACGACCTGCCCGACCGCGTGGTCTGGCTGCCCACCGCCTCGCCGGGATCGATGGTGCACGTCGATCTCGGTGTCACCGCCGGTGATGTGGTGCGGATCCGGGCCGCCGCCACGACGGGTTCCGGATCGGACGAGGAGGATCCGCGATGAGCGTTATCGCCCAGCCCGTGGATCTGTCGATGTTCGGCATCGACCCGTGGTGGCTCGTCGTCGTCAAGGCCGTGGCGATCTTCGCGTTCCTCGTCCTGACGACGCTCGTGATGATCCTCGCCGAACGCAAGATCATGGCCCGGATGCAGATGCGGGTCGGACCCGACCGGGTGGGACCGAAGGGACTGTTCCAGACCGTCGCCGACGGCCTGAAGCTCGCCCTCAAGGAAGGCATCATCCCGACCGGGGTGGACAAGCCGATCTACATGCTCGCCCCGATCATCGCGACGGCCCCGGCGTTCATGGCGTTCGCGGTGATTCCCTTCGGGCCGGAGGTGTCGATCTTCGGGAACCGGACGCCGTTGCAGCTCACCGATCTTCCCGTCGCGGTGCTCTACGTCCTGGCGATCACCTCCGTCGGCGTCTACGGCATCGTGCTCGCCGGCTGGGCCTCGGGTTCGACCTATCCGCTGCTCGGTGGCCTCCGCTCGACCGCGCAGGTCATCTCCTACGAGATCGCGATGGGACTCGCGTTCGCCGCGGTCTTCCTGCAGGCGGGCACGATGTCGACCTCGGGCATCGTCGCCGCGCAGAACGACCTGTGGTTCGTCGTGCTGCTGCTGCCGTCCTTCCTGGTGTATTCGGTGTCGATGGTGGGGGAGACCAACCGCGCTCCCTTCGACCTGCCCGAGGCCGAGGGCGAACTGGTGGGCGGTTTCCACACCGAGTACTCGTCGCTGCGATTCGCGATGTTCATGCTCGCGGAGTACGTCAACATGGTCACCGTCTCCGCGCTCGCGACCACGCTGTTCCTCGGTGGCTGGCACGCGCCGTGGCCGCTGACGCTGTGGAGCGGCGCGAACTCGGGCTGGTGGCCGCTGCTGTGGTTCGTGATCAAGGTGTGGGTCGTGCTGTTCGTCTTCGTGTGGCTGCGCAGCACCCTGCCGCGACTGCGCTACGACCAGTTCATGGCCCTGGGTTGGAAACTGCTCATCCCCGTCTCGGTGGTGTGGGTGATGATCGTGGCCGCGCTGCGCATCCTCGACACCGACGACGTCCTGCCCGGCACCGCGAGCCTCATCGTCGCCGGGGTGCTGTCCACCGCCCTGTTGTTCGCCTACCTCACCCTGCAGGGGCGGCGGACCCGGCGCATCGCCCAGGCGACAGAACCACCCGCCGACGTCGACGCGGAATTCGACGCCATGGCCGGGGGCTTCCCCGTGCCGCCACTACCTGCTCGGTCGAGCACCCGATCGAGTCCGCCCGCCCCGGCGGGTCGTCTCCCAGGAGGATCGTGATGGTCGAATTCCGCGGCCCGCTCGCCGGTTTCGGTGTGACGCTCACGACGATGTTCAAGAAGCCCAACACCGAGCAGTATCCGGAGCAGAAGAGACCCACCGCACCCCGGTATCACGGACGCCACCAGCTCAACCGGTATCCGGACGGACTCGAGAAGTGCATCGGCTGCGAACTGTGCGCGTGGGCGTGCCCGGCCGACGCCATCCACGTCGAGGGCGCCGACAACACCGACGAGGAGCGGTACTCGCCCGGCGAACGGTACGGGCGCGTCTACCAGATCAACTACCTGCGGTGCATCGGCTGCGGACTGTGCATCGAGGCGTGCCCGACCCGCGCGCTGACGATGACGAACGAGTACGAGATGGCCGCCGACAACCGCACCGACATGATCTACGAGAAGGACCGCCTGCTCGCCCCCCTCGAACCCGGAATGCAGCCACCTCCGCATCCCATGGCGCCCGGCGCCACCGACGAGGACTACTACCGGGGCACGATCCCCGTCCCGGAACACGCGTCCGCCGCCGACGGGGAGGAGAGCCGGTGACCACTGCCCTGCTCGCCGCCGAACTCACCACGACCTCCACCGGGGAGGCCGTGCAGTTCTGGATCCTCGGTGCCGTCGCGGTACTCGGGGCGCTCGGTGTCGTCGTCGCCCCGAAGGCCGTGTACTCGGCGCTGTTCCTCGCCATGACGATGATCGTGCTCGCCGTCTTCTACATCGCGCAGGACGCCGTGTTCCTCGGTGTGGTGCAGGTCGTGGTCTACACCGGCGCGGTCATGATGCTGTTCCTGTTCGTGCTCATGCTCGTCGGCATCGACTCGTCCGATTCCCTCGTCGAAACGATCAAGGGCCAGCGCGTTCTCGCGATCGTCGTGGCGATCGGATTCGCGGTGATGCTCATCGGCGGCATCGGGAACACCGCGGTCTCCGGCTTCGCGGGACTCGACGCCGCCAACGCCGGCGGCAACGTCGAGGCTATCGCGGTGCTGCTGTTCATCGACTACGTCTGGGCGTTCGAACTCACCGGAGCGCTGCTCATCACCGCCACCGTCGGGGCGATGGTGCTCGCCCACCGGGAACGTCTGCAGCCGAAGCAGACCCAACGCGAACTCGCCGCACGCCGGTTCCGAGAAGGAGAACGGGTCACTCCGCTGCCGGCTGCGGGTGTCTACGCCCGCCACAACGCCGCCGACGTTCCGGCCCTGCTCCCGGACGGCTCGTTCTCCGAACTGTCGGTCGGTGAGCTGCTCGGCCGCATCGGCCGCGACTGGGACCACACCGAGCTCGGCCTGCGCGAACCCGGCGGTGACGACGCGAGGAAGGATCGGCGATGAACCCTGAGAACTACCTCTACCTGTCCGCACTGCTGTTCACCATCGGCGCAGTGGGAGTTCTCGTCCGCCGCAACGCCATCGTCGTATTCATGTGCGTCGAACTGATGCTCAACGCCGCCAACCTGGCCTTCGTCACCTTCGCGCGGATGCACGGCAACCTCCACGGACAGGTGTTCGCCTTCTTCACGATGGTCGTCGCGGCCGCCGAGGTCGTCGTCGGTCTCGCCATCATCGTGACCATCTTCCGGACGAGGCGATCGGCCTCCGTCGACAACGCCGACCTGCTCAAGTACTGACGATTCCACGAGGACGGTGAGTGTGAGAGCTCACGACGAACCGAGAGGACACGCGACATGACGTCGTTCCTGAACTCGGCGCTGTGGACGATACCGGCACTGCCCCTGGCCGGCGCGTTCGGACTGCTGCTCCTCGGGCGGCGCAGCGACCGCTGGGGACATCTGCTCGGATGCGCCACGGCGATCGCCTCCTTCGTCGTCGGAGCCGTCATGTTCGCCGGACTGCTCGGACTCGACGCGAACGCCCGGCTCGCACAGCAGACCGTGTTCACCTGGGTGCCGGTCGGCGAGCTGCAGGTCGATCTCGGCCTCCGGCTCGACGCGCTGTCGATCTGCTTCGTACTGCTCATCACCGGCGTGGGCTCGCTGATCCACCTCTACTCGATCGGCTACATGGCGCACGATCCGGAACGCCGGAAGTTCTTCGCCTATCTCAACCTGTTCCTCGCGGCGATGCTGGTGCTCGTCCTCGCCGACAACTTCCTCGTCCTGTACCTCGGGTGGGAGGGCGTCGGTCTCGCCTCCTACCTGCTCATCGGCTTCTGGCAGTACAAGCCCACCGCCGCGACCGCCGCGAAGAAGGCGTTCGTCGTCAACCGCGTCGGCGACATGGGGTTGCTCATCGCTCTCATGATCATGTTCGCGACCTTCGGCAGCCTCGACTACGACACCGTCTTCGCCTCGGTCCCCGCCGCGACCGAAGGCACGGTGACGGCGATCGGCCTGTGTCTGCTCCTGGCCGCGTGCGCGAAATCCGCTCAGCTGCCGCTGCAGTCGTGGCTCGGCGACGCCATGGAGGGCCCCACCCCCGTCTCCGCGCTCATCCACGCCGCGACCATGGTCACCGCCGGTGTCTACCTCGTGGTCCGCGCGAACGCGATCTTCGACGCCGCACCGGCCGCGCGACTCGCGGTGGTGATCGTCGGCGCAGCGACGCTGCTCTTCGGCGCGATCATCGGCTGCGCCAAGGACGACATCAAGAAGGCGCTCGCGGCATCGACGATGAGCCAGATCGGCTATATGGTGCTCGCCGCCGGTCTCGGTCCCGCCGGGTACGCCTTCGCGATCCTGCACCTGCTCACCCACGGCTTCTTCAAGGCCGGACTGTTCCTCGGCGCCGGCTCGGTGATGCACGCGATGAACGACGAGACCGACATGCGCCGCTACGGCGGACTGCGCGCGGTCATGCCGATCACCTTCGCCACCTTCGGGCTGGGGTACCTCGCCATCATCGGGATCCCGCCGTTCGCCGGCTTCTTCTCCAAGGACAAGATCATCGAGGTGGCCTTCGCCGCCGGCGGTGTCGAAGGCATCGTGCTCGGTGTCGTCGCGCTGCTCGGTGCGGGACTGACCGCCTTCTACATGACCCGCGTGATGATCCTGACCTTCTTCGGCGACCGGCGATGGGCGCCCGACGCCGTCCCGCACGAGTCGCCGGCCTCGATGACCTGGCCGATGATCGCTCTCGCCATGGGCTCGGTCGGTGCCGGCGGTCTGCTGGTGTTCGGTGGCGCGTTGCAGCACTGGCTCGAACCCGTCGTCGGCTACGACCATCACGAAGGTGGTTTGCCCGTCTGGCTCGTCACCACCGTCACGCTGGCGGTCGTGCTCGCCGGTGTCGCCGTCGCCTACCGGCAGTACGTGCGCGCACCGGTCCCGGCGACGGCACCCGAAGCGGTGTCGGCGCTGACCGTCGCCGCGCGTCGCGACCTCTACGGCGACGCCGTGAACGAAGCGGTGTTCATGCGTCCCGGTCAGGGTCTGGTGCGCGCCCTGGACGGCGTGGAATCCACCGGCATCGACGGCTCCGTCACCGGCGCCGCCACCGGGATCGGTGCGCTCTCGCGCGGACTGCGCCGGCTGCAGACCGGCTTCGTCCGTTCGTACGCGTTGTACATGTTCGCCGGCGCGACCGTCGTGGTCGGCGCGCTCGTCCTGATGACGCTGTGATGGGGGTGTACTGGTGACCACCGTTCCCTGGTTGACGATCCTGTGGGTGCTCCCGCTGCTCGGCGCCGCCGCGATCGCGGCCCTGCCCGCACGCCTCGGTTCCGCCACCCGGTCGATCGCCCTGACGGTGTCGATCGCCGTTCTGGTGGTCGCGGTGATCGTTGCCGTCGGATTCGACCGCGCGGGAGAGCGTTTCCAGTTCGTCGAATCGCACGACTGGATCCCCTCGTTCGGCGCCGGCTACCGGCTCGGCGTCGACGGCATCGCCCTGGTGCTGGTCCTGTTGACCGCCGCGCTCGTGCCGTTGCTCCTGGCCGCCGGATGGCACGATCACCGCGCCGCCGACGAGGACGCCGGCGCGGCCCGCCCACGCTCCGCGCACACCTATGTGGCGCTGATCCTGCTCGTCGAGTCGATGGTGCTCGTGTCGTTCACCGCCCTCGACATCCTGCTGTTCTACGTCTTCTTCGAGGCGATGCTCGTCCCGATGTACTTCCTCATAGGCGGGTTCGGGTCGCCGGGGACACCGCGTGCCGACCGGGCACGAGCCGCCGTGAAGTTCCTGCTGTACAACCTGCTCGGCGGACTGGTGATGCTCGCCGCGTTGATCGGCCTGTACGTGGTCACCGCCCGATCCGGGCTGGGGGAGACCGCGGGAGTGGGCACCTTCGACGTCCGGACCGTCACCGCCGCCGCCGTCGCCGGTGATCTCGACGCAACCCCCGCCGTGCTCGCCGCACTGTGTTTCGGTTTCCTCGTCGCCTTCGCGGTGAAGGCTCCACTGTGGCCGCTGCACGGGTGGCTACCCGACGCGGCGGTGCGGACCACGCCGGTCGCGGCGGTGCTCATGATGGCAGTGGTCGACAAAGTCGGCACCTTCGGCATGCTGCGCTACTGCCTGCAGCTCTTCCCCGACGCCTCGGTGACCTTCGCGCCGGTCGTGGTGACTCTCGCCGTCATCGGCATCGTCTACGGCGCGGTGCTCGCGATCGGTCAGACCGACGTGATGCGCCTGATCGCCTACACCTCCATCTCGCACTTCGGGTTCATCGTCCTCGGCATCTTCGCGCTGACCTCGCAGGGGCAGGCCGGCTCGACGCTGTACATGGTCAACCACGGGATCTCCACGGCCGCACTGTTCCTCATTGCCGGTTTCCTCGTCTCGCGGCGCGGAGACCGCACCATCGCCGCCTATGGCGGGGTGCAGAAGGTCGCTCCGGTCCTCGCCGGAACCTTCCTCGTCGCCGGACTGGCGACCCTGTCCCTGCCCGGGCTCGCGCCGTTCGTCAGCGAGTTCCTCGTCTTCGTCGGCACCTATCCGCGCTACCAGGTGGCTGCGGTGATCGCGACACTCGCGCTCGTGCTGTCCGCGCTCTACGTGCTGTGGCTCTACCAGCGCATGATGGGCGGACCCGTGCGCCTGCCCGGTGGGGACGACGGTGACGACGGGAACGGCGGTGCCGAACACGCCCGCAGGCTCTCCGATCTCGTGCCTCGTGAGGTCGCGGTGGTCGCGCCGCTGATCGCGTTGCTGCTCGTTCTGGGGATCTATCCGAAACCCGCGCTCGATGTCATCACCCCGGCGGTCGACGACACGCTCGTCTCGATCGACATCTCCCGGCCCGAACCGGTGGTGCCCGCCGAGCGACCCGTCGCCGAGAGTGGTGTTCCCGCGAACGGTTCCGAGGAAGGTGAAGCCGAATGAACCCCTCCGAGGGCATCGTCGTTCTAGCCGCATCAATTCCCGCCCCGGCGATCGACTACGGACTGATCGCACCGATCCTCATCGTCTTCGCCGCCGCCGTCGTCGGTGTGCTGATCGAGTCGTTCGCGCCGACCTCGGCACGCTACCTCGCCCACGTGCTCCTGACGACGGGTGCGCTCGTGGCGGCGTTCGTCGCCGTGGTGATGCTCGCGGGAACCCGTGCGACCACCCTGTCGGGGGCGGTCGTGATCGACGGACCGGCGCTGTTCCTGCAGGGATCGGTCCTGATCGTGGCGGTGTTGTCGGTTGCGCTCGTCGCGGAACGGAGTATCGAACAGGTTCGCGCGCAATCAGTTTCCCGCGCCGCGGCCGGTGCGCATCTCGACGCATTCGCGCCCCAGGCGTCGGCGATTCCGGGTACCGCGGCCGAACGGCAGGCGCTCGCGGCGGGCGGCGCACGGACCGAGGTCTTCCCGCTCCTGCTGTTCGCGGTGGGCGGGATGCTCGTGTTCCCGGCCTCGAACGACTTGCTGACGATGTTCGTCGCGCTCGAGGTGCTGTCGCTGCCGCTGTACCTGCTGTGCGGTCTGGCGCGGCGCCGGCGGTTGCTCTCCCAGGAAGCAGCACTGAAGTACTTCCTGCTGGGCGCGTTCTCGTCGGCGTTCTTCCTGTACGGGGTGGCGATGCTCTACGGCTACGCCGGGACCGTCCACCTCGGTGGGATCGCCCTGGCGATGGACACCGGTGCGGGCAGCGAGACCACCGCGCTCGTCGGGGTGGGTCTGCTGGCCGTCGGGTTGCTCTTCAAGATCGGGGCGGTGCCCTTCCATTCGTGGACTCCGGACGTCTACCAGGGGGCACCGACCCCCGTGACGGCGTTCATGGCCGCCGCGACGAAGATCGCCGCCTTCGGTGCACTGCTGCGTGTGCTCTACGTCGCGGTTCCCGGTTCCGCCGACCAGTGGCGGCCGATTCTGTGGGCCGTCGCGATCGCGACGATGGTCGTCGGCGCGGTTCTGGCGGTGACGCAGAACGACATCAAGCGCATGCTCGCGTACTCGGCGATCAGCCATACCGGATTCGTGCTCACCGGTGTCGTGGCCGGCACCGCGTCCGGGGTGTCGTCGACGCTGTTCTATCTGCTCGTCTACGGGATCGGGACGGTCGGTGTGTTCGCCGTGGTGACGCTGGTGCGCGACCCGGAAGGCGAGACGTGGGAGCTGTCGCGCTGGGCCGGTGTCGGGCGGCGCTCACCGTTGCTCGGCGGGGCGTTCGCGCTGTTCCTGCTGTCGCTGGCGGGCATTCCGCTCACCAGCGGGTTCATCGCGAAGTTCGCGGTCTTCGGTGCGGCGATCGAGGGCGGTGCGGCTCCGCTCGTGATCGTCGGTGTGCTGGTCAGTGCGGTCGCCGCCTACTTCTACGTGCGGGTGATCGTGCTGATGTTCTTCACCGACCCGACCGACGACGCCCCGCGGCTCGCGACCTCGACCGTGGCGACGAGCGCGGCGATCGCGTTCGCGGCGGTGGCGACGGTGCTGCTCGGCATCCTGCCGCAACCCGTCCTCGACCTCGCCGAACGGGCGGCGGTGTTCGTCCTCTGACCACGAGCGGGCGCGGGCAGGGAATGTCGCGACCGTCGTATCGGTTCCACCTCCCGAGGAGGCGTAATGACCGATACACGCAACGCGATTCTGGCAGGCGGATGCTTCTGGGGTATGGAGGAGCTGATCCGGAGACAGCCCGGGGTGGTGTCGACGCGGGTCGGCTACACCGGTGGGCAGAACGATCACCCTACCTACCGCAACCATCCGGGGCACGCGGAGTCCGTCGAGATCGTCTACGACCCCGCACGGACCGACTACCGGGCGCTGCTCGAGTTCTTCTTCCAGATCCACGATCCGACCACCCTGAACCGGCAGGGCAACGACGTCGGGGCGTCCTACCGTTCTGCGATCTTCTACCTCGACGACGAGCAGAAGCAGGTCGCGGTGGACACCATCGCCGACGTCGAGGCGTCGGGTCTGTGGCCCGGCACGGTGGTCACCGAGGTGACTCCCGCGAGCACCTTCTGGGAGGCCGAACCCGAGCACCAGGACTATCTTCAGCACTACCCGAACGGGTACACCTGCCACTTCCCGCGGCCGGACTGGAGGCTGCCGAACAGTCGCATCGCCGACGCGGCGAACTGAATCACGCGCACGGGTGGTTCCTTCCGCGGATCCGTATCGTGGAGGTACAGGTTGTGACGCCACTGCGGAGGAGTGCTCGATGGGAATGTTCGGCAAGGCTATGAAGAGCGCCGCCGTGGTCAAGGCGATCCAGGTCGCCCGACGCGAAGCGGCCAAGCCCGAGAATCAGCGCAAGGCCAAGGAGATGCTCGCCAAGCTGCAGCAGAAGCGCCGCGGCTCGCACTGATCTGCCCCTCGCTGATCCGTTGTCCACCCGGGCAGCGGATCGGCGTGCAGGCTCACCGGTTTCGTTGTGCCGCCGGTCCCTCGGGACCGAGCCTCAGCGGTGCTGCTGCTTCACGAGGGTGAACTGCTGGACGTCGATGAGGCGACGTCGGAAATTCGCGGCGCACCCGGTGAGGTACCTGATGTATCGCTGGTAGACCTCCTCGGAGGCCATCCGCACCGCGTCGTTGCGCCGCGCCTCGAGGGCTCGCGCCCACAGGTCGAGCGTGCGAGCATAATGAGGTTGCAGAGACTCGATGTTCTGCACCCAGAAGCTGTTGCGTTGTGCGCCGGTGATGACCAGATCCCGGTCGGGGAGCTGTCCTCCGGGGAAAATTTCCCTCATGATGAACCGCAGGAACAGTGCGTCCTCGCGGGTAACCGGCACCTTCATCGCCTCGAACTGGGCGCGGGAATGGCCCACGATGGTGTGCAGCAGCATCCTGCCGTCGTCTGGCAGGATGCGAGAGGCGCGGTCGAAGAAAGTGTCGTACCGCTGTCGACGGAAATGCTCGAACGCTCCGATGCTGACGATGCGGACCACCGACTCGTCGAACTCTTCCCAGCCTTGTAGACGCACTTCCGCGGTACGGCCTCCGGAGGCCATGCCCGAGAGCAGACCGGACACGTGTTCGTACTGGTTGCGGCTCAACGTCGGACCGATGACGTGCACGTCGTATCGCTCCGCCGCCCGCATCATCGTCGAGCCCCAACCGCAACCGATATCCAGCAGCGTCATCCCGGGCCGGAGATCGCACTTACGGAGAGCAAGATCGACTTTTGCGATCTGAGCTTCCTCGAGGCTCATGTCGTCGCATTCGAAGTAGGCGCAACTGTACGTGCGCGTGGGGTCGAGAAACAGTTCGAAGAAGTCGTCGGACAGGTCGTAGTGGGTCTGGACCTTCTCGTAGAACGGCGTCAGTTGCTGCATTCGGACCTACTCTCCGCGAGGAGTGGGCCGCGAGTTCCGGTGCGGGGCGTCGGTGCGTCCCGGCCATACACCGCTATCGGTCGATAGTGCTCCGGCAGAGCGCCTTCTCACACGGGGACGGCGATTCCTGGGGCAGATGTCCGACTCGGGCACCGGCGTGCTGCCGTTATTCCGTGGTGTCAGCCCGCACGGACGGATGTCTCGTCGGCGACCGGCACGATGTCGAACGCGTCCTCCAGCTCTCCGAGGGCGGTATCGAAGTGGTCGAGCAGAGGCTGCAGCTGCGGCAGGCTGCGACTGCACGAGGTCAGGCCGAAAGCGATCGCGTCGTCGGTGCTCGTGCACGTGATGTTCAGTGCCTGACCGTCGACCGGCACGGACAGTGGATACACCGCATCCACGCGAGCGCCCTTCCAGTACAACGGATCCGGAGCTCCCGGCACGTTCGAGACGATGACGTTGAAGGGCGGTCGCGGGAGTGCACGATTGCGGGTGAGGATCCCCACCGCCAGAGGCGCGACGCCGAGTGCACTGGCCGCCAACCGGGACAGGGAGGACATCCCCTGCATGGAGGCCTTGCCCTGCGTCGTCGATGCCGACACCCTGGCCAGCCGGTCGGCCGGATCGGCGAGATCCGTACCCATATCAGCCATCAGGACACCGAGTTCGTTTCCGGCGCAATCTTTGTCGGGTCGCAGGCACACCGGGACCATGGCCACGAGCGACTTGTGGGGCAACGCCCCCTGCTCGCTCAGGAAGGCGCGCAGTGCTCCCGACGACATGGCCAGCACGACATCGTTGACGGTCGCGTCGGCCGCTCTCGACACAGCGCGCAGGCGGGTCAGCGGCCACGAGCGCGCGTCAAACCGGCGCGTCCCGGAGATCGGCACGTTGATCATGGTGTTCGGCGCGGCGAGCGACAGCGATCCGCCACCGCCGCGCAGCGCCCTGTTCACGGTGCCGGCCAGCGCGGGCACGAAGCCGGTGACCTCGGACGTCGCCGTCCGCACCGCCTGCATGGCGGCTTCGGGAAGATCTAGCGCGGTCCCGGACGAGTGGGAGCGGCTCGGCGCGTCGAAGGGCGCCCACGGTGCCGGCATGCCGGTCTGCTCGGAGTCCGGACTCAGGGCGCGGCGCAGCAACTTCATCGCGCCCACGCCGTCGGCGAGGGCGTGATGGATCTTGGTGTAGACGGCCAGGCGCCCGTCCGCCAGACCCTCGATGATGTGCATCTGCCACAAGGGTCGGCTCCGGTCGAGCAGCGTGCTGTGCAGCCGAGAAACGAGATCCCACAGTTCGTCGAGCCCGCCGGGCTGTGGCAACGCATTGCGTCGCACGTGGTGGGGGAGGTCGAAGTTCCCGTCTTCCTCTCAGGCCCACTGGCCGAAGGTGCCCAGGGAGCGGACCGCGCGCTTACGCCACAGCGGAGCGACCTCGCCGTCCTCCGCGGCGGCGGTGAACAGTGCTCCCAGATCCGCGGCGGTCGTGCCTTCACGAGGCCGGAGAAGGATCAGTCCGCCCACATGCATCGGATGATCACGGGACTCCCCGAGGAGAAACATCGAATCGGTGGGCGACATGGGTGGACGCATCGGCACATTTCCTCCACCCGGATCGCCGGGCAGTTCGTGGCGAGGCCCCCTGCTGCCCCGCCGACATGTGCGTCAAACCATGACCCCCATCACAAGTTTATGACGCGACACAACTACTACGCGATACCGGGCCATATCGCCAAGTCCGGACGCCCGATTTCCCGCCGAAGTGAGAATTGTTGTCCGATTTGCGAACTCCGAGGCGCTTTCGCGGTCAACATGACGCTGTCGACGACGGTTCCCATTCAGCATCTCGGACCTCCGACATCTGCCAGTGGACGTCGAGTCCTTTCAAGGATCACCCCGCGCAGCGGTTGGGGAATACCCGGACGCCGAATCGCGTAGGTCGATCCCGTGATCGGTCACTCCTCGTCCCCGCGATTGCGACGACGCCACTGCACGGCGGCCGTGAGCAATCGGATCCCGAGAGCCAGGAAGATCAGATTTGCGATCATCTGCACCGACACGACGGCTCGCGCGGTCTCGGTTACAGCGGAGATGTCCCCGAATCCCACCGTGGAGAAGACCGTCAGACAGAAGTACAGGGCATCGACGCGGGACAGTGGTTCGGTGAAGTTGTCCGGATGCGCCACGGACATGCGGAGGTAAAGGGTTGCGAAGACCACGAGATAGGCGGACACGATCGTGGTGAGTGCCTCGACGGCCTGGACCGCCGGGTACTCGGACGCGAGAATCCTGCGGATCTGCCACCAGCCGACCATCAGGACCGCAGTGCCACCACCGACGAGGGTCAGGACCTCGGACGTGCTGCGGACATGCTCGACCGGAATCACGAAGTAAACGCTGACCAGCACGAAGGCGGTGAGCGTCGGACGCGCTATCGCGGTCAGGATCAACCGTTTCCGCTCCCGCGGATCAGGTGTGCGCGGAGGATCGGCCACGGTCGTCCCCGTCCCGGAATGATGACCTTTGCCCCTACGGTATCGATCGGGCCGGGGCGACGATGGGAAGACCGAGTATCCGATCCGGCCCGGAAGGTCGACGCGGGCGGGGAGTGTGGGGAGTCGTCGATGACCGAACACGAACTGTGGGTCCGACCGATCGCGGAGGTGGGCGCCGCCGACGCGCCGACCGTCGGTGGCAAGTCCGCGAACCTCGGAGAGCTCACCCGCGCAGGCTTTCCGGTACCGCCGGCGTTTGCCGTCACCACCGCCGCCTATCTCGACGCGATGGACGCAGCCGGCATCCGATCCCGACTGGCCGCCGAGGCCGTGCCCGACCCCGATATCGACGACGCCACCCTCATCCGTACCTCCGCGGAACTCGCCGCCCTGGTGACGGGTTCGACCGTCCCGGCCGGGATGCGCGCGGCGATCGTCTCCGCCTACGAGAGCCTCGGTCCCGACGCGCCGGTTGCAGTGCGGTCGTCGGCTCCCGCGGAGGACGCCTCCGACACATCGTTCGCCGGGATCCACGAGTCGTACACGAACGTCATCGGTCCGGACGCGGTGATCCGCGCGGTGCAGGCGTGCTGGGCCTCGTTGTGGTCCGAACGCGCCCGCACCTACCGAGGGTTGCGCGGGGTGACCGACGAGCCGTCCATCGCGGTGGTGGTCCAGGTGATGGTGAAGTCCGAATTGTCGGGCGTGGCCTTCACGGCCGACCCGCGCACGGGCGAACTCGATCGCATCGTCATCGAGGCAGCTCTCGGTCTCGGAGAGGTCGTCGTCGGCGGGCAGGTCGAACCCGACACCTATGTCGTCGCGAAGGACGGCCTCGAGGTGCTCGACGTGCGTCTCGGTCATCAGGAGTTCCGCATCACCTCCACCGACAGCGGGGACAGTCGCGTCGCCGTCGATCCCACGCGCCGCACCCGAGTGCTCGACGACGATCAGCTCGTGCGCGTCGCGCGCCTGGCCGCCGGAGTCGAGGAGCACTACGGGCGCCCCCAGGACCTCGAGTTCGCGTTCGCGGACGACGAATTGTGGATCGTGCAGACCCGCCCGATCACCACGCTCGATCAACCGGCGGCGCCCGCCCCGTCCGGAAACGGCGAAGCGCGACCGTTGCTGACCGGTCTCGGTGCCGGCCCCGGGACGGCGACCGGCCGAGTGCGGGTGCTCCACGAACTGGTCGACGGGAAGAAGCTGAGCGACGGCGAGATCATCGTGGCGCCGATGACCAGACCCGACTGGTTGCCGATTCTGCGCCGCGCCGGCGGCATCGTCACCGACGGTGGTGGTATCACCTGCCACGCGGCCATCGTCGGACGCGAACTCGGCAAGCCCGTCGTGGTCGGTGCACGTACCGCCACCAAGGATCTGAAGGACGGGCAACTGATCACCGTCGACGGCAACGCCGGTGTGGTGTTCGACGGCGCAGTCCACACGGCGGAACGGCCCGTCGCGACGGTATCCGCGTCTGCGGCGTCGGCCGTCGCCGCCGAAACCGTTACGGCCACAGCGGTCTACGTCAATCTCGCGACTCCGGATGCCGCGGAGTCGGTCGCCGCGACCGATGTCGACGGCGTCGGTCTGCTCCGTGCCGAGTTCATGATCACCGAAGCACTCGCGGGCGAACACCCTTCGCACATGATCGCGCAGGGACGCCGCGACGAGTACGTGGAGAAGATGGCGGGTGGCCTGGCGCGGATCGCGGCGGCATTCGCCCCGCGTCCGGTCGTATACCGTGCGATCGACCTGCGCAGCAACGAATTCGCCGATCTCGAGGGTGGGGAGGTCGAACCCCACGAAGAGAACCCGATGATCGGTTACCGCGGGTGCTTCCGGTACATCCGGGATCCGGAACTGTTCTCCTTGGATCTCGATGTGCTGCACCGGGTTCGGCGCACACACCCGAACGTGCATCTGATGATCCCGTTCGTGCGCACCCGCTGGGAGCTGCGGGACTGCCTCGCCCAACTCGACCGGCATCCGCTCGGTTCCGACCAGCGCATGCAGCGCTGGATCATGGCCGAGGTCCCGTCGGTCGTCTACTGGTTGCCGGAATACGCGAAGCTCGGCATCCACGGCGTGTCCATCGGAACCAACGACCTCACGCAGTTGATGCTCGGCGTGGACCGGGACTCGGAGGTGTGCAAGGACCTGTTCGACACCCTCGACCCCGCGGTGCTCGACGCGATCGACCACATCATCGAACGGGCCTCGGCCGCGGGACTGACGACGTCGTTGTGCGGTCAGGCCGTGTCGACGAGCACCGACCTCGCCGAGCATCTCGTGCGGCGCGGCATCACCTCCGTGTCGGTCGCGCCCGACGCCGCGGCGCAGACGAGACGGACGGTGGCGCGAGCGGAACAACGCATCCTGCTCGACCGCGCCCGGCGCGCCGGGGCATGACCGGCGGGGAACCGTCCTTCGTCAGGGGCGCCGCGCACTACGGGACGACCATCACGGGCCAGGTCACCGTGTGCAGCAGCGCCCATGTGGTGGATCCCAGCATCAGGTTCGGGAACCCGCCTCGACCACGACGGCCGAGAACGAGCAACTGCGCATCGGCAGCGTGCGATGCCAGATAGTGGGAGGGCTGGTCCAGCACCACCACCGGGTGCACCCGCACGTCGGGGAACTCCTCGCCGTGCCCGGCGAGACTCTCGGACAACAGTGCCCGCTCCTTTGTTCTCCACGCTGTCCCACTCGATCCGGAATCGGAACGGACCGCGCACATCGAGGTCGGACCACGCGTGGGCTGCCACCACGTCGGTGCCGCGCAGCGAGGCCTCCTCGAACGCGGCGGACACCGCGCACACTGTGCTCCGAACCGTCGACGCCGACGACCACCGGACGCGTGACCACCGCGCGGCTGACCGAACCGAATCGCTCCCAGCCGAACCGGTTGTCCCCGGCCCCGGCCCCGACCACGACCATCGACGCCGACTTCGATCGGTCCACCAGTTCGAGCGACGGAGAATCGGTGCACAGGTGGGTCTCGATGTCGAGCTCATCCTCGGGCACCGCGCGGCGCGCGTATTCGGCGGCATCGAGGAGCATGTCGCGTCCCTCGGATCCCTCCTACTCGAAGAATCCGGCGGGCATGCCGATCGGGACACCGAACGTGTTGCGGACCGACACGATGGTGACCAGCGACAACGGGAGCCGGCACCGTTCCGCCTCGCGAGCTGCCCAGACCACGGCCTGCAGGGACGCTCTCGATCCGTCCACTCCGGCGACGATGGGGTGGTGTGCTGTTATCACGATCACCTCGGTGCCTGTCCGAGCTGCGGGCACGGCCGTTTCGGGCCCTGCTTTTCCGGGATCCTGCGGTTTCGGGACCCTGCCAGCACACGCTCGGACCGGTCGGTCGCACAAGAGTCGACGGTCCCGACCTGCCCGCAGGAAGTGACCGAAGACCCTCACGTGCCGTGCACGCCGCTTCTCACACTGGAGACTGCATCCGGCGCAATCACCCACTGCCGAAAGGCCCCGCCATGTCCGTCCTGATCGGCTACGCGACCGCTCGAGGGTCGACGCGGGGAATCGCCGAACGCATCGCTGCGGGACTGGAAAGCCGCGGTGCCGTGGAACTGCGCGCGCTCGGCGATGTCGCGTCGGTACGAACGTACGAGGCGCTGATCGTCGGAAGTGCGATCCACAACGGGCAGTGGCTCCCCGAGGCTTCCGATGCGATCTATCGGCTGGGCACCGAATCGGAAGGGCGACCGGTGTGGGCGTTCTCCGTCTCGTCGATCGGAGCGACCAGCACGATTCTCTCGCCCCGGGTGGCGGCATATCTGCGACGGGTCACGCCGGAACCTCGGGCGGTGCAGAACCTCCGTTCGATCACCGATGTGCGTGATCACCGTTTCTTCGCCGGTGCCATCGCTTCGGGCGACTGGGCCGGAATCGGGCGGATCGTCTTCCGGCTGATGGGCGGACACTACGGCGATGCCCGGGACTGGGTCGACGTCGACGCGTGGACGGAGAGGATCCGGGAAGGCCTCATCGATATACCGCGTGATCAGGGCTGACCGGTGCCGGTCGGGCCGGCCGGGGGAGTGACGGAGACCTGCTCGATCGGCTCGCGCGCGCCCTGGTCCAGACGGAAGGGCGGGTATTCGTCGCGCATCAGTGCCGCATACGCCCACACACGGTACAGCCACCGGTTGATGCCCATGACGAAGTCGAACAGCGATCGCGGATAGGTGCCGGTGAACAGCAGCACGATCGCGGCGAACAACACCAGCACGCCCAGCAGCGATCCGAAGGCCCACATGCCGTTCCCGGTAGCACCGTCGCTGCCGTCGCCGGCCGCGATACCGAGGGTCCACCCGCCCAGCCATCCTCCGGCCAGCACGGCCAGTACGACGTAATGGGGGATCGCGAGCAACCACCACTTGATCAGGACGAGCCCACGGGAGAGCCGTTCCGGATACTCGACGTCGAAGTCGGCCGGGTAATCGGTGCGGTGCAGGCCGAACGGCGGGTACCTGTCGGTGCCCAGCGCCGAATAGGTGTAGAAGGCGACGCGCCAGGTCCACCGCAGCACGCCGACGTCGAAGTCGAACAGTGCGCGCGGATAACGACCGGTGAACAGGATCGCGATCCCGGCCGCGAAGGTCGCCACGACGAACGCGATGTGCAGGAAGAACAGCACGAGGAAATGGGGGATCGCCAGCAGCCATTTCACCAGCCACAGCCACCGCGACAACGGTTCGTCGAGATCGCCGCGCAGATGCACCGGATAGGGCACCGCCGCCGGGTGCGAAGGTGCGGTGACCGGAGTGGCGCCGGTAGCGGGAGCGGACACCGGACTGGGCGGCGGAGGCCCGTGCCGACCGAGTCCGACCGCGCCGGCGAGCAGCAGAGGGACACCGACGGCGAGAAGAACCAGACCGAGGATCAGCAGGGCGAGCACGGCCGGTCCGAGCAGGTCGATGTGGATCCCGGCGCGCACGTCCACGCCGATCCCTGCGGATGCGTCGGCGTTCATCACCACCACGGTCCATGTGCCGTCGCGCAGATCCCATTCCACTTGCTGGGTGCCGGTCCCTTCCGCCGATGCGACCCAGAACTGTTGCGCGTAAGGAGCAGCCGGAGTGTCGCCCCCGGGAACGTCACGGTAGGTGACCTCGAACGGCTCGAACCGCAGATCGGTCACGACGGCGTGGGCGACCCCTGAGAGATAGGCCTCGACCTCCCCGACGGGAGCGATCCCGACGAACACCGCCGATGCGGGATCGAGTGCGGTGGCCTGCACCAGAAGCCGGCCGATGTCCTCACTGCGCAGACCCGTGGGGCTCTGATCGTCGGTGACGAGGTCGAGACGTTCGGAGACCAACGCGTGCGTCTGCGTCCGGAGGGTCCCCTCGGGACCGGTGATGAAACCGTCGGCGCGCTGGACGACGAAGAACCACCCCAGAATGAGCGCTCCGACCGCGGCAGCGCCTCCGAGGAGCACGAGGAGAATACCGACGACCAGCATGACCACTTTGCCGACGTTCATCGATCCGTCCTCCGCGCACCGTGACGATCACCGAGTCGCTACGGGAGGGTGTTCGTAGAACGATTGTGGCAGCTCGATCGGTCTTTCTCGGCGTCAATCGAGCATTGCGGGGTATCGAGAACTTCCTCGGCCGATCGAGCGATCAGCGAAGGCCGAAGGACGGACTCTCCTCGCGCCGCCGCGCGACGATGTCGTCGAACGCGTCGATCAGCCCCTCGGGATACCAGCGGGGATTCGTGTCGGCGGTGGTGGCGACGAGCAGCAACTGGTGTTCGCGTGCGTCCACGGCTACCCGGGCGAGCCGGGTGCGCCCCTCGTCGTCGAGCGCCGCGACCGTCGCGGCGAGATCGGCGACGAGCAACACGCGCGGGGGGTCGACGACCGGCGAATCGAGTTCGGCGACCACGTCGGTGATCTGATCGGTGGTGGTGGCCCAGCAACACGGCCCCGTGGGGAGCGAGGCGGAGCCACCGAGCCAGCGATGACGACGGTGCGGATCGATGACCACCAGGTCGTGGGTGCCGCCGGTCAGTGTCGTCATCGCGATCAGGTCGAGCGACACGCTGGGCGACGAGCGGCGCTCGTCGCGTCGGATCAGCAGGTGCCGTCCGGCGGACAGATCCCACGAGACGGGCGTGCCGTCGTTGTCGCGCCCGAACGGGATCGTCGTCCGGCACGCGATCACCCGGGAGCCCGGTCCGCGAGCGGGGCGCACCGGGACAGACGATCGACACGGTCGACGAGTGGGCGGAGTGGCGGGCATCGACATGGTGGATCCGTTTCGTGTCGCTGGTTCCGGAGCGATCCTCGGACGACCGAACTGTAGAGGCGGGCACCGACAGGAACGGCCGCGTGCAGGTCGCGGCCGTCACTGCTCGTCCGCTTCGGGGTAACCGCCCGATTGCGACAGCCCTCGCCGTAGCCGCCCTCACCGCCCTCGGCGGTCACATCGCCTCCGCAGCGCCCGTGCCGATCGTGGACGACACCGGCGCGATCGCTGCTCCGAGCAGTACCCAGATCTCGTTCGCGCACACCCCGACCGGTCTGCGCGCCGGCACTGCGAACGAGCACGAGTCCCGCGCCGACGTGTCGATCGTCAAGATGTATCCGGCCGAGTACGTTTTCACCTACGTCGATCCTGCGGATCACGCCGACGCGACGGAGATGATCCGGTCGTCGAACGACGCGATCGCGGACCGCCTGCACGCGGAATACCCCCAGGCGATCTCGTCGACCGTGGCGGAGTTCGGGCTCACCGACACCCACGTGCCCGGCTACTGGGGTGTCGGCACCACGTCGACGCACGACATGGTCACCTATCTCGAGACGAAGAAGCGCACCGACCCCGGTTCGCCGGTGCTCGCCGCGATGGCCACGGCCTACGACACCGCCGCCGACGGATATCCGCAGGACTACGGCACGGCGCTGATCGCCGGTGTCGTCGGCACGAAATGGGGCTGGAGCGACGACCGCTCGTTCCACGCCTCCGCCTCGTTCGGCCCCGACTTCTCCGTCGCGGCGTCGACCTACGGATCGGCGGCGCAGCTCTCCGAGCACGTCCTCGGCGCATTCACCGAAGGGGTTCCGCCCGGACCGGAACCCGGTCCTCGCCTGCAGGACTGCCCGCCGCTGGGCTGGCTCGCCGGCGATCCGCTCCTCGGACCGCTCGCGCAGGATCTCCTCGACGGACTACCGCCGGTCGTCACCGATCGGATCTGCGGCTGATCTCGGCAGGGATCAGATGCGGCGCATGACGGACACGACGGTGCCCAGCACCACCGCCTCGTCGCCGTCGAGGACGGGATAGGCGGAATTCCGGGGTTCGAGGTAGACGTGGCCGCCTCGGCGCCGGTACACCTTGACCGTCGCCTCGCCGTCGATCATCGCCGCGACGATCTGACCGGAGTGGGCCTCGTGCTGCCGCCGAACCACCACTGTGTCGCCGTCGCAGATCGCCGCGTCGACCATCGAGTCGCCTCGCACGCGAAGCGCGAAGACCGTGCCGGAGCCGACCAGACCGCGGGGGAGGGTGAGCAGGTCGTCGGTGTGCTCCTCGGCGAGAATCGGTGCGCCCGCGGCGATGTCGCCGACGACCGGCACGGTCACGGTGTCGTCGGATGCGCGTTCACCGCCGGACGAGCCGAGGAAGGGGCGCACGTCGAGCTGGCGCGCCACAGCGGTGCCGCGGCGGAGGAAACCCTTGTCCGCGAGGCTCTTCAGATGCTTCGAGACCGTCGACGTCGACCGCAGACCCACCGAATCGGCGATCTGCCGGGTGCTCGGCGACGATCCCTGCGCAACGATCCAGTCGCGGATCGCGGCCAGGATCTGCTGCTGGCGCAGCGGCAGGGACGCGGGGTCGAGGCCCCCGAACATGTCGAACTCGTCGTAACCGGTCACCCGGAGAATCGTAGCTACGCGGTCTCCGCCAGGTCCGGGGGAGTACCTGCGGAGGAGCTCTGCCCGTTTTGCAGCTGTTCCATGGCCCGTCGCTCCCGCAGCGCCCGGATGAGCTGCCGCTCCTGCAACTCCGCCGGATCGGCGGACAGGCCGGGAATCGAGAATCCGACCAGGGCACCTGCCAGCAGTGCGAGCGCCACCCGCGCCGAGTCGCCCTCCCGGATGCCCAGGACGAGTTCCACGAACACGAGCGCTCCGACGGCGACGAACACCACTGCGATCAGGGCCAGGATCTGGCGGATCCTGGGCTTCGGACGCGATCCCGGCGCCAACGGCATCGACTGGGCCGCGAGCTGCCACAACCGGGCATCGACGCTCTCCCGCAGGGGGCGCTTCCGGAACTCGTCGCCGAGTCCGTTGTAGATGGCCAGATCGGCTGCGATCCGGGTCCGGAGGTTTCGACGGGACAGCTCGCGCGACAGACGTGCGGCCGCCCACGACACCACCCCGGTGACGAGTGCAACGACGACGGGAACCCAGATACTCACGCCGGAACATTACGACAGCGGAGCCGGAATCGGCGGGATGCGGAAGGCGTGCTCCGGCCGTGTGGCGCGAACCGAAAAGTGGTGCCCCCGGTGAGACTCGAACTCACACTGGACGGGTTTTGAATCCGTTTCCTCTGCCAATTGGGATACGGGGGCGTTGCGGACACCACTGTAGAGGATCGGGCGAAGTGGGCGCGCACCGGTACCCTTCTTACGTTCCACCCTGCACCGGGGACCGCCAGTACCGAGGGGAAGGCCCGACCATGACCTCCGCGCCGCACGACAGCACACCAACTCCTCGTCGGGTCGTCGTAGCGGAAGACGAGGCCCTGATCAGGCTCGATCTCGTCGAAATGCTGCGCGAGGAGGGCTACGAGGTGGTCGGTGAGGCCGGCGACGGACAGCGTGCCGTCGAACTCGCCGAGGAACTCCGGCCCGACCTGGTGATCATGGACGTCAAGATGCCGCGCCGCGACGGCATCGACGCCGCCTCGGAGATCGCACAGCGGCGCATCGCCCCTGTGGTCATTCTCACAGCCTTCAGTCAGCGCGAACTCGTCGAACGCGCCCGCGACGCAGGCGCCATGGCGTATCTCGTCAAGCCGTTCTCGAAGAGCGATCTCGTGCCCGCCATCGAGGTGGCCGTCAGCCGCTTCGCCGAGCTGCGCGAGCTCGAGCGCGAGGTGCAAGGGCTCAACGAGCGATTCGAGACCCGCAAGCTCGTCGACCGGGCCAAGGGACTGCTCATGGAGAAGCATGCGATGACCGAACCGGAGGCGTTCCGCTGGATCCAGCGCGCCGCGATGGACCGCCGCACCACCATGAAGCAGGTCGCGGTGGTCGTCCTCGAGACCCTCGGAAGCGACACCGCCGGCTAGCCGCGCGAACCGGTTTCGAGTGCTCACGGCGCCCGACGCGTTACCGCCACATCAAATCTCCGCCCCGCAGATAACGGTCGTATCACAAGGATTTCGGCCGGGTTCGCGGGGTGCTTCCGACCGCTATGTTTCGACCACATCCGGAATCCGCCGGATGCGGTGTCAGGCGTTCGAAGGAGAGTTGAATGGCAAGACGGACTCTGGTCCGCGCCGTAGCGGTACTCGGTGCTGCGACGCTCGCCCTCACCGGGTGTGGTTCGGACAGCGACGATTCGGCATCCGGTACGTCGGCCGGTGACGAGGGGTCGGCGGCCGCGACGACCGTCGAGACCGACTGCGAACCACAGCAGGCCACAGCAGGGGCGACTCCCGCCACGGGACCGCTGAAGATCGGCACGATTCTCCCCGAGACCGGCAGTCTCGCCTTCCTCGGACCGCCCGAGGTCGCTGCCGTCCGGCTCGCCGTCGACGACATCAACGCCGCGGGCGGTGTTCTCGACCAGCCGGTCGAACTGTTCCCGGGCGATTCCGGGGACACGACGACCGACACCGCGAACACCACCGTCGACCGACATCTCGCCAACGGCACCCAGGTGATCGTCGGCGCCGCCTCGTCGTCGGTCTCGCTCAAGGTGATCGACAAGATCGTCAGTGCCGGCGTGGTGCAGTTCTCGCCGGCGAACACCTCCGACCAGTTCGTCTGCTACGCCGACCGCGGGTTGTACTTCCGCACCGCCCCGACCGACGTGCTCCAGGCGCAGGCGCTCGCGCAGCTGATCGCCGAGGACGGGGCGCAGCGCGTGTCGATCCTGGCGCTGAACGATCCGTACGGCACCGGCCTCGCCGAGAACACCGTGACCAACCTCGTCGACGCCGGTATCCCGGAGGACCAGATCCAGAAGATCATCTACGACCCCAACGCGCAGTCGTTCAACGCGGAGGTCGACCAGGTGGCCAACTTCGCACCGGATGCTGTGGCACTCATCGGCTTCGAGGAGTCGGCGAAGATCATCACTCGCATGCACGAGGTGGGTATCGGCCCGTCCGACGGCATGGCGGTCTTCGGTGTCGACGGCAACATGGGGAACGCGCTGGGCGAGAACGTCGCCGAAGGACTGCTCGACGGCATGGCCGGCACCACGCCGCTGACCGACACCGGCGAGGAGTTCCAGCAGCGACTGCTCGGCGTCGATCCGGGTCTGATCGACTTCAACTACGCCGGAGAGTCCTACGACGCCGTGATCGTCTCGGCGCTGGCCGCGGAACAGGCAGGGTCGACCGCCGGGGTGGACATCGCCGCGAACATCAACTCGGTGACCCGCGACGGGGAGAAGTGCACCAGCTACCAGCAGTGCCTCGACCTGCTCCGTGCGGATCAGGACATCGACTACGACGGTGCCACCGGCGAACTCACCTTCGTGGACGCGGGCGAACCCGGCGTGGGCTCGTACGGCCGACTCGTGTTCGGTCCCGACAACACCCTGACCACCGAGGACTACATCGTGGTGGGTGAGTGACCCGCCGGTCGTGAGCGAAGGGGTGATCGCCGGTAGGCGGTCACCCCTTCCGCTTCTCCCGGCTGCCGGCGAGAGTGCCGAGATACAGTTCGACGACCTTCGGGTCGTGCATGAGATTGCTGCCGGTGTCGGTGTACGCGTTGCGGCCCTGGTCGAGAACGTATCCGCGATCGCAGATCTGCAGGCAGCGACGCGCGTTCTGCTCGACCATGATGATCGACACCCCCGCCGCGTTGATCTTCTTGCAGCGGATGAAGACCTCGTCCTGGAACATCGGCGACAGTCCCGCCGACGGCTCGTCGAGGAGCAGCACCGACGGCTCCATCATCAGCGCGCGGCCCATCGCGACCATCTGCCGCTCACCACCGGAGAGCGCTCCCGCCTTGACCTTCCGGCGCTCGGACAGCAACGGGAACAACGACGCCACCCGCTCGAACTGCTTCTCGAAGTCCTTCGGACGCAGATAGATCCCCATCTCGAGGTTCTCCTCGATGGTCAGTGAGGGAAACACGTTCTGCGTCTGCGGCACGTAGCCGATCCCCTTGCGCACCAGGATGTGTGCGGGCGCCGAGGTGATCTCGTCCCCGCCGAGCGTGACGGTGCCGCTGCGGATGGGGATGAGGCCGAACAACGCCTTGAGCAGGGTCGACTTGCCGGCTCCGTTCGGGCCGATGATGCCCACGATCTCACCGTCGCGCAGGTAGAAGTTGCAACCGCGCAGAATATCGACCCCGGGGAAGTAACCGGCCACGAGATCGTCGGCGCGCAGGAGAGCTCCGGTCGCCAGGCGCGCATGTTCCTCCGGGGTCGCGGCACGTTCCGCCGGCGTCGTCCCGGTGAGTGCAGGAGTGATGTTGTCGCTCAAGGCTTCTCCAGGGTCGTGGCCGTCGCGTCGGTCGACGCCGAATCGGGATCGGACAGGTCGCCTCCGGCCTCGAGGGTCTGCGCTTCCGCGTCCGCGAGGGCGTCGGCGAGTTCGGCGGTCGCGCCCACGGGATTGCCCTCGTCGTCGAATTCGAGTGCCTGGTCGTGGTGACTGCCGAGATAGGCGTCGACCACGGCCGGATCGGACGACAGGGCGTCCGGCGGTGCCTCCGCGATCACCGAACCCTGCGCCATCACCACGACCCAGTCGGAGATGTCGCGGATGACGTCCATGTCGTGCTCGACGAATACCACGGTCGTCCCGTCGTCGCGCAGGGTCTTGATGTGTCCCAGCAGATTCTGCGTGAGCGCCGGATTGACGCCGGCCATCGGCTCGTCGAGCATGACGACGGTCGGTTCGGTCATCAGCGCACGGGCCATCTCGAGCAGTTTGCGTTGACCGCCGGACAGTGAACCGGCGAAGTCGTCGGCCTTCGCGGCCAGACCGAAACGGTCGAGCAGTTCGTATGCGCGCGCGGTGATCTCGCGTTCCTGGCGGTGCCACGTCCACGGCAGCAGTGCACCGGCCATGCGCTCGCCGGTCTGGTGCCGGGCGCCGAGGCGGACGTTGTCGAGGACCGTCATCTTCGACAGCGCCTTGGTGAGCTGGAAGGTGCGCACGATCCCGCGCCGCGCCACCTGATGGGGATGGAGCCGGCCGAGCGCGTCGCCGTCCATCGCCCAGGTGCCGGTGTCGGGCCGGTCGAAGCCCGTGAGGAGATTGAACAGGGTGGTCTTGCCGGCGCCGTTCGGGCCGATCAGGCCGGTGATGCACGAGCGCTGGATCTCGAGGTGGGCCACGTCCACGGCCTTGAGGCCTCCGAATGTGCGGCACAGATCGTCGACGACGAGGATCGGGTCGGGTTTGGCGGCGCCGGGGGCGCGGTCGACGCCGGCGAACAGCGCGGCGCGTTCGTCCGCGCCGAGGACCGTGCGCGGTGGTGTCGGGTCGGGTCGGATCGTGTCAGGCATCGAGTTGCACCTTCCGCTTGCTTCCCAGGATGCCTTGTGGCCGGAAGACCATCATCACCGCGATGAGGACGCCGAGCAGCACGTACCGCATCGCGCCGACCTGTTGTTCGGTGAGCGGGAGCAGCGGGTCGGGTCCGGTGATCGCCTGACGCAGGAAGGCATCCGGGAGGGTGAGCAGGAACCAGAACACCATGGCGCCGAGCACCGGTCCGAAGACCGTTCCCGCACCCCCGAGGATCAGCGCGCCGAACGCGAAGAAGGTCTGCGCGGTCGAGTAGAAGTCGGGGTTGATCGACTTGGTCTGCAGGGCGTTGAAGACGCCGCCGAGACCGCCGATCATGCCGCCGAGTACCAGGGCCTGCATCTTGTAGGCGAAGACGTTCTTGCCGAGCGCGCGGGCAGCGTCCTCGTCCTCACGCACCGCCTCGAGGACCCGCCCCCACGGACTGTGGGAGAGGAGGTAGACCAGCCCGCACAGCAACAGCACGAGGGTCCAGCCGACGACCATCGCCCACAGGTCGTCGCCGTAGAACCGCATACCGAGCAGGTTGTACTGGCGACTCGAATCGAACGGGCTCAGGGACGTGAACGGGTCGGCGAAACCCCACAGGCCGCGGGTCGATCCGGTCACCGAGTCGGACGCGGTCGAGCGGAACATCAGCCGCAGGATCTCCGCCGCGGCGATCGTCGCGATGGCGAGATAGTCGGCCCGCAACCGCAGGGTGGGGATGCCGAGGACGAGCGCGAGCAGACCTGCCAGTGCGAGGCCGACGAGGATGCCCACCCACAACGGCTGGTCGTAGGTGACGGTCATGATGCCCACGCCGTAACCGCCCAGGAGGGCGAAACCGATCTGCCCGAAGTTCAGCAGCCCTGCATAGCCGTAGTGCAGGTTCAGGCCGATCGCGAGCAGTGCGTAGAAGATCGCCGACGGGCCGATGAGCTGGGCGAAGGAAACCTGGAGTACCGACACGATATCCATGGGTCAACCGATCCTTGTCCGACTGCCGAGGATGCCCTGGGGGCGGATAACCAGGATGACGATGAGTACGAGCAGACCGCCGATGTACTTCAGGTCCGGGTTGATCACGAGGGTGGACAACTGGACCAGCAGTCCCACCACGACGCAGCCGACCAGTGCGCCGTAGGCGGTGCCGAGGCCGCCGAGGATGATGCCGGCGAACATCAGCAGGAGCAGCTTGAAGCCCATCTCCCACTGCACGCGCCCGCCGAGTTCCGACAGGCCGAACAGCACCCCGCCGAGCGCGGCGAGCCCGCCACCGAGACCCCACACGAAGCGGATGACGTGTTCGACGTCGATCCCCGACGATGCCGCGAGGTCGCGGTTGTCGGCCACCGCGCGCATCGCCTTGCCGATCCGGGTGCGCTGCAGCAGCAGGGCGACCCCGACGAGCACCACCAGGCTGATCACGATGCACGCGAGGTTGACCGGGGTGATCGCGATCGGCCCCCACACCAGTTGCTGCTGTGCCTGGTAGTCGTCGAACGGCTGGGTGCGGTCGGAGTAGAAGGCCAGGATGAGATAGCGCAACGAGATCGCGAGGCCGATCGACACCACCAGCTGGGCGATCAGGCCCGTGTGGCGGCGCCGGAGCGGAGCCCAGATGAGTGCGTTGTTGAGCAGGCCGATGATGACGCCGACGATCACCGCCAGGATCGTGGCCGGTATCAGCTGGACACCGAGGGTGACATTGAAGATCCACGCCGCGACCGCCCCGAGGGTGACCAGCTCGCCGTGGGCGAAGTTCGTCAGGCCGGTCGTGCCGAAGATCAGACTGAGGCCCACTCCGGCGATCGCGATGACCAAACCGAAACGCAGACCGTCGACGATCGTGCGCACCAGCGTCTCGCCCCACGCGACCGTCGAACCGCTACGCGCCTCCCCGAACGAGAAAATCACCGTGTTCGCCCGTCCCGGAGCGACATCGCGGGTCACCGAGGTCTGGACGGTGACGTCGTCGGGCAGGCTCTCGGTGTCGACCTCGAAGACGTACGTGCCCGGCGGAACGGTGAGTTCCCAGCGCCCACCGTCGGCGGACTCCGTCTCGGTGACCACCTCGCCGCTCTCGGTGGTCGCACGGACGACGACACCGTCGAGTCGTTCGCCGGCATTGTTGAGCGTTCCGCGGACGGTCACCCCCTCCGCGGATTCCTCGTCGGGTGCGGCCGGTGCCGTGTTCGCGGGCGGTGAGGGTGGGTCCGGCGGATCCTGGGCGGAGGAGAGGCCGGAGCCGACGAGGACGAACAGGACACTCGCGAGCGTGACGAGTGCGGCGCGGACCGATCGGTGGAGGGTCGAGGTCGGTCGTCGCCGACATCCCGAGGTAGGGGCCACGCAGGTCCTCCCGGTGGGTGCGCTGTCATCGAGCGCGGCACTGCGCCCGGGGCATCATCGTCAACCTCGATGACGCCGGACTACGGTGTCGTGACAGGGGACTCTAGCGGCTGGATCGCACGTCCACGGGAAAAATTGGATCACCCGGACGTTTCGGTCTCGCTTCTTCGGACAACGAGTGTTCGCACATACCGGAGAGGTGCTGGTCGGGCGGTGTGGCCGACGCTGTCGTCCTCGGTCCCTAGACTGGCACGCGTGACCCGTGCATCCACTTCCGCGACGTCCACCGCGGCCACCGACGACCGCCCGACCCTGCTGCTCCTCGACGGCCATTCCCTCGCGTTCCGCGCGTTCTACGCGCTGCCCGCCGAGAACTTCAAGACCCACAGCGGGCAGACCACGAACGCGGTCTACGGGTTCACCTCCATGCTCATCAACCTGCTGCGCGACGAGCAGCCCACGCACGTCGCGGCGGCATTCGACGTCAGCCGCAAGACCTTCCGTGCCGAACTGTTCGCCGCCTACAAGGCCCAGCGCAGCGCCGCACCCGACGACTTCAAGGGGCAGATCGACCTCACCAAGGACGTCCTCGGCGCGATGGGGATCCCGGTGATGGCGATCGAGGGCTACGAGGCCGACGACATCATCGCCACGCTCGCGACGCAGGCGCACGCCCAGGGCTTCCGGGTGCTCGTGGTGACCGGCGACCGCGACGCGCTCCAACTCGTCAACGGCGACATCACGGTGCTGTATCCGCGGCGCGGCGTCTCCGACCTGACGCGCTTCACCCCCGACGCGGTGGAGGAGAAGTACGGACTCACCCCCCAGCAGTATCCGGACTTCGCGGCGCTGCGCGGCGACCCGAGCGACAACCTGCCCGGCATCCCCGGCGTAGGCGAGAAGACCGCCGCGAAATGGATCCGCGAGTACGGAAGCCTGAGCGGACTCGTCGACCGCGTCGACGAGGTGCGCGGCAAGACCGGCGACGCGCTGCGCGAGAACCTGTCCAACGTGTTGCTCAACCGCCAGCTCACCGAGATGGTGCGCGACGTGGCCGTGCCGTACACCCCCGAACAACTCGCCCTCGCCCCGTGGGACCGCGACCGCATCCACCGCCTGTTCGACGACCTCGAGTTCAAGGTGCTGCGTGACCGGCTGTTCGAGACGCTCTCGTCGGCCGAGCCCGAGGCCGAGGAGGGCTTCGAGGTGCGCGGCGGGATCGTCGAGCCGGGTGCCCTCGGCGACTGGCTCGCCGAGCACGCCCCGGCAGGTCGACGTCATGGCCTCGCCGTGGTGGGCACCGGCACTCCCTACGGAGGCGACGCGACCGCGATCGCCGTCGCCGGGGCCGACGGTGAGGGCGCCTATGTGAGCACGGTGGCGCTCACGCCCGAGGACGAGAACGCCCTCGCCGCATGGCTCGCGAACCCCGCCGTGGAGAAGGGCGTGCACGAGGCGAAGTTCGCCATCCACGCGCTGCGCGGACGCGGCTGGACGCTCGCCGGCATCACCAGCGACACCGCGCTCGCCGCCTATCTGGTGCGGCCCGGCCAGCGCTCGTTCAAGCTCGACGATCTGTCGCTGCGCTACCTCAAGCGTGAGCTGCGAGTGGAAGACACCGGCGCGCAACAACTCTCGTTGCTCGACGACGAGGACGCCGCCGACGCGCAAGCGGCCGAGGCGCAGATCCTCGCGGCGCGCGCCGTCGTCGACCTCGCCGCGGCCCTCGACACCGAACTCGGCGAGATCGAATCGGTGCGCCTGCTCACCGAGATGGAACTGCCCCTGCTCGAGGTCCTCGCAGAACTCGAGGCCACCGGCATCGCCGTCGACTCGGCGCACCTGCACGACCTGCAGTCCGAATTCGCGGCCCAGGTCGCCGCCGCCGCGAACGCCGCCTACGAGGTGATCGGCAAGCAGATCAACCTCGGCTCGCCGAAACAGTTGCAGGTGGTGCTGTTCGACGAGCTCGAGATGCCGAAGACGAAGAAGACCAAGACCGGCTACACCACCGACGCGGATGCCTTGCAGAACCTGTTCGACAAGACGGGCCATCCCTTCCTCGAACACCTGCTCGCGCACCGTGAGCACACCAAGATGAAGACCACCGTCGACGGACTCATCAAGTCCATCGCCGACGACGGTCGCATCCACACCACCTTCAACCAGACCGTCGCGGCGACGGGCCGGCTCTCGTCGACCGAGCCGAACCTGCAGAACATTCCGGTGCGGACCGAGGCCGGTCACCGGATCCGCGACGGTTTCGTGGTGGGCGACGGATTCGACGTGCTGCTCACCGCCGACTACAGCCAGATCGAGATGCGCATCATGGCGCACCTGTCGGCCGACGAGGGGCTCATCGAGGCATTCCGTACGGGCGAGGACCTGCACACCTTCGTGGCGTCGCGGGCGTTCGGGCTGCCGCTCGAGGAGGTCACCCCGGAGCTGCGTCGCCGCGTCAAGGCGATGTCCTACGGTCTCGCTTACGGGTTGAGCGCCTACGGTCTCGCCCAGCAGCTGAAGATCTCCACCGACGAGGCCCGCGAGCAGATGGAGGCCTACTTCACCCGCTTCGGCGGCGTGCGCGACTACCTCTACAACGTGGTCGAGGAGGCCCGCAAGGTCGGCTACACGTCCACCCTCTACGGCCGCCGCCGGTACCTGCCCGACCTCAACAGCGACAACCGGCAGCGCCGGGAGATCGCCGAGCGCGCCGCGCTCAACGCCCCCATCCAGGGCACGGCCGCCGACATCATCAAGGTCGCGATGATCGACGTGCAGAAGGCGCTGAATGAGGCCGGACTGCGGTCGCGGATGCTGCTGCAGGTGCACGACGAACTCGTGCTCGAAGTGGTCGAAGCCGAGCGCGAACAGGTCGAGGCGCTCGTGCGCGACAAGATGGACTCCGTCATCGAATTGTCGGTGCCGCTCGAGGTCTCGGTCGGTTACGGCCGCAGCTGGGACGCCGCGGCGCACTGAGTCGCGGGGACACTGAGTCGCGGGGACACCGAGTCGCAGGGACACCGGCCGCAGGTACACACACCGTACGTACGACGGCGCCCGCCCCCGGATCACCGGGGACGGGCGCCGTCGACGCGACGAGTGGGTCAGCTCTGCTCGGCGCCAGCCTCCGCGATCTGCTTGCGCACATCGTCCATGTCGAGGCTCTTGACCTGCGAGACGAGATCCTCGAGAGCGGCGGGCGGAAGAGCACCGGCCTGGTTGTAGACGAGGATGCCTTCGCGGAACGCCATGATCGTGGGGATCGAGCGGATGTTCGCCGCCGCCGCGATGGCCTGCTCGGCCTCGGTGTCGACCTTCGCGTGCACGACGTCGGGATGCTTGTCCGACGATGCCTCGAAGGTGGGCGCGAACTGCTTGCAGGGGCCGCACCAGTCGGCCCAGAAGTCCACGAGCACGATGTCATTGCTCGTGACGACCTCGTCGAAGTCCTGCTGGGTGAGAGCCTTGGTTGCCACGGAAATCCTTTCGGTCGGGCGTGTCGACGGGTCCAACATCCGGCCGCCGCTGTTTCTTCCCGTTCGTTCCCGCCGTCACGCGTCGTGACGGGGTTCCTTCTGCCACGCTACGTGACGTGTCCGATCCGGGGGTGTCGTCGGGAGATGCCGATCGAGGGACGCGTCACACGCCGACCGGTTCGACGGACCGCCGGAAGGTCCGTCGGTAGGCCTGCGGAGTGGTCTGCCGCAGGCGCAGGAAATGCTGGCGCAGCACCGCAGCGGTGCCGAAACCGACGCGGTCGGCCACCACGTCGATCGGAAGGTCGGTCTCCTCGAGCAGGCGCTGCGCGGCCAGGACCCGCTGATCGCGGAGCCAGCGCGCGGGCGTGACCCCAACCTCGGCGACGAACCGCCGCGCGAAGGTCCGCGCCGACATGTGCGCCTTCTGCGCCAGTGCGGCCACCGGGAGTTCCCGGTCGAGGTGCTCGCTCATCCAGTCGAGCAACGGCGCGAGCGACTCGTCCTTGCATTCGGGCAGTGGCATCGCGACGTACTGGGCCTGCCCACCGTCGCGGTGCGGTGGCACCACCATGCGCCGGGCGATCGTGTTGGCGACCTGGGCTCCCTGGGCGGAGCGGACGATGTGCAGGCACAGGTCGATGCCGGCCGCGGTGCCTGCGGCGGTGAGGACCGGATGGTCGTCGACGTAGAGCACGTCCCGGTCGACCTGCGCCGTCGGATAGGTCCGGGCGAGACGGTCGGCGTGCATCCAGTGGGTCGTGCAGCGACGCCTGTCGAGCAACCCGGCCGCACCGAGGATGAACGCCCCGGTGCACATGCTCGCCACGCGCGCGCCGCGGTCGACGGCGGCCCGCAGTTTCGCGAACAACGGTTCGAGGCGCCCGTCGTCGAGCGCGATGCCGTCGCTGTTCACCGCTGGCAGGAGAATCAGGTCGGCGTCGTCGAGGAGATCGAGCCTGTGAGGCACCTCGATGGTGTAGCCGAAGCGGGTGCGCACCGGATCGGAGGTCGCGGCGACGAGGTGGAAGTCGTAGGTCGGCAGGCCGTCGTCGGAGCGGTCGAAGCCGAACACCTCGCACGCCACGCCGAGTTCGAAGGTCTCGACGTAGGGAAGGACGGGGACGACCACCTTCTCGAGCCGGCCGGTGGTTCCAGGTGTTCCGGACACGCAACCCAGTGTGACACCGTGGTGGCAGAAAATCGATGTTCTCCGACGGCTCTGCCACTGTCGGGTGGGACCCCGGCGCGGCAGGCTCGAAGCATGATCCTGCTGGTCCTCGTACTTCTGGCGGTCTTTCTCCTCCTCGACGTGCTGGCCCTCACCGGACGCACGCCCGACACCCATATGGAAGTGACGCAGTTCGGCGACTACCGTTTCTGAACGGCGCACCGTCCCGCTGCTCAGGTGAGCAGCCACTCCCGCTTGGCCTCGCCGTCCCAGCGCCGCACTCCTGCACTCGATCCGGTCAGCTGCCGCTCCGGCGTCTGCGCCGCCAGGACCGCGGTACCGATGCGCGCGGCCGGCACCCGCCGTGCGAGGGTGACGTGCGGCGTCCACTCGCCCGGCCGGATGTGTGCGGGGATGCCGGGGCACTCCGAGAGCACCTCGAACACCCGCGCCTGGAGTTCGAGCAGTTCGATCGACGGCACGACCGTGCGGGCGAGCGTCGCGTACCGGCCACCGAAGATCACCACGCCACCGAGCCGGAGGGTGATCCGCCGGACCGTGATGGTGGCCCGCAGCGCGTCCTCGAGTTCGTCCGGCAGGGCATGGGCGACGAACAGCGTCACGTGCGGACGGTTGGATTCGGAACGGACGCGTCCCTGACTGTGCAGGCCGGCGTCGAGCAGCCGGGTCCACTCGTCGCGCACCGCCGTGTCGAGCGGGGCGTCGAGGAGGAGTTCCACCGACTGGACCACGGTAGGCAATGATGACCGGGTGACCGACGACACCGCAACGCTTCAGACCCATCGCATCGGACTTCTCGAGGGGGACGGCATCGGTCCCGAGATCGTGCCGGCGACCCGCAGGATCGTCGACACCGCCGTCGCGGCAGCCGGGGTCGCGGTCGACTGGGTGCCGCTGCCCGTCGGTGCCTCCGCGATCGAGACGCACGGCAGCCCGCTGCCGCAGGTCACCCTCGACACCCTCGCCGAGCTCGACGCGTGGATCCTCGGCCCGCACGACAGCGCCTCGTACCCACCCGAGTTCCGGGGTCAGCTCACTCCGGGCGGTCGGATCCGCAAGCACTTCGACCTGTACGCGAACATCCGGCCGGCGTGCGCACTGCCGGGAGCGGCGTCGGTGTCACCGAAGATGGATCTCGTCGTCGTCCGGGAGAACACCGAGGGTTTCTACGCCGACCGGAACATGGCCGTCGGCAGCGACGAGTTCATGCCCACACCCGACATCGCACTCGCGGTCGGAGTGATCACCCGCGCCGCCTGTGAACGCATCGCGCACACCGCCTTCGACCTCGCGTCGCGTCGCCGCAAGCGCGTGACCATCGTGCACAAGGCCAACGTGCTCGCCAGCACGACCGGCCTGTTCCGGGACGTGTGCCAGGAAGTGGGTCGTCTCTACCCGAGCGTCACTGTCGACGACCAGCACGTCGACGCGATGGCCGCGCTGCTCGTCCGCCGCGGCGCCGAGTTCGACGTGATCGTGACGGAGAACATGTTCGGCGACATCCTGTCCGACCTCGCCGCCGAACTGTCCGGCTCGCTCGGTACCGCGGCGTCGATCAACGCGTCGCGCACCAAGGCCATGGCCCAGGCCGCGCACGGCGCCGCACCCGACATCGCCGGGCAGGGCCGCGCCAACCCGATCGCGCTGATCCTCTCCGCCGCCATGCTTCTCGACCGTGTCGGTGCACGCGCGGACATCGAATTCTCCGCGGCCGCCCGCGCCATCGAGGACGCCGTGCGCGCGACCGTCGCGGCGGGTGTCGCGACCGCCGACCTCGGTGGCACCGCGTCGACGGACGAGTTCACCGCCGCCGTCATCGCCCGCCTCGAAGCCTGAGCTTCGGGTTTGCATTCGGACCCCTCCCTGGTTGGATACTGTGCGACTGTGAATCGAGCAGTGCACACCCGCCGCGTGATCTCGTGGGGGCGTCGTCGTGTCCGGACCCTGAGCAGGCTGGCGGCGGGAGCGGCGGTGCTTGCCTTCGCGACCGGGTGCGTGGTGAACAGCGAATCGACCGTGCCGCCCGGCGACCGAGTCACCGTCGAGAAGGTCGACGCCATCGCGAGGCAGTTGCCGCCCGACATCGCCGACGGCGGCACCCTCGAGGTCGGGGTGAACGTCCCGTACGCCCCCAACGAGTTCAAGGACGACGACGGCACCATCGTCGGCTTCGGCGTCGAACTCGTCCACGCCCTCGGCGACGTCCTCGGACTCGAGGCGGTGCTCAACGAAGCCGACTTCGACCGGATCATCCCGGCCGTCCAGGCGGGCACCTTCGAGATGGGCTCGTCGTCGTTCACCGACACGAAGGAACGCGAGGAATCGGTCGACTTCGTCACCTACTACAGCGCCGGAGTGCAGTGGGCGCAGCGCACCGGCGAATCCGTCGACCCCGACAACGCGTGCGGACTGCGGGTGGCGGTACAGACCACCACCATCGAGGACCTCGAGGAGGTCCCCGCGAAGAGCGAGGAATGCGTCGCCCGCGGGCTGCCGCCCATCGACAAGGTCAAGTACGACAGCCAGGACGAGGCTGCCAATGCCCTCATCCTCGGCCGGGTGGACGCACTGTCCGCCGACTCGCCGGTCACGGCGTACGTCATCGCCCGCAGCGAGGAACGACTCGAACCGGCCGGTGAGGTCTTCGACGCCGCGCCCTACGGATTCGTCGTCGCGAAGGGGTCGCCGTTCGGTCCCGTACTGCAGCAGGCAGTGCAGTACCTCATCGATTCCGGTGCGTACGACGAGATCACCGCGCGCTGGGGCATGGAGGACGGCGCGATCACCGCCTCGCAGATCAACGGCGCGACGAGCTGAGAAAGGGAACCATGAGCGAGTCCACGTCCGCGAGATCCGCGGAACCGCGACCGGACGACCCGGAGCCGATACGCGCAGTACCCCTGCGACATCCCGGACGATGGATCTCCGGCGCGATCGTCCTGATCGCACTCGGGTTGTTCGCCTGGGGAGCGGCCACCAACGAGGCCTACCGCTGGGACATCTACGCCCGGTACCTGTTCGACGCCCGCATCACCGCAGCCGCGTGGAAGACCGTGCAGCTGACGGTGCTCGCCATGGCCATCGCCGTCGTCCTCGGCGTGGTGCTCGCGGTGATGCGTCTGTCCCCGAATCCCGTGCTGCGTTCCGTCGCGTGGCTGTACCTGTGGGTCTTCCGCGGTACCCCGGTGTACGTCCAACTCGTGCTGTGGGGACTGTTCCCGTCGATCTACAAGCAGATCGACCTCGGGATCCCGTTCGTCCACCAGTTCGTCCACATCGACGTGCAGGGTCTGAACGCGGCGTTCCTGTTCGCCGTCATCGGCCTGGCACTCAACGAGGCGGCCTACATGGCGGAGATCGTGCGCGCCGGCATCACCTCCGTGCCCGAGGGGCAGCTGGAGGCGTCCACGGCGCTCGGCATGTCGTGGTCGCAGACCATCCGCCGCACCGTCCTGCCGCAGGCGATGCGGGTCATCATCCCGCCGACCGGCAACGAGCTGATCAGCATGCTCAAGACCACCTCGCTGGTCGCCGCCGTGCCCTACAGCCTCGAGCTGTATGGCCGTGCCCGCGACATCTCGGGTGCGAACTTCCAGCCGATCCCGCTGCTGCTCGTCGCCGCGACCTGGTACCTGGCGATCACCAGCCTGCTCATGATCGGCCAGTACTACCTCGAGCGGCACTACTCGAAGGGCCTGAGCCGGCAGCTCACGGCCCGTCAGCTGCAGGCACTCGCCGACGCACAGAACGTACCGGTCGCCGAGGCCGGCAAGCCGACGCCGAAGCCCGGCGCACCGGGGGAGGAACACATATGACGTCCGTCGAGACGCCGATGGTGCGGGCCGACCGGGTCTGCAAGAGTTTCGGCGCCGTCAAGGTGCTCAAGGGCATCTCGCTCGAGGTGGGGCGCGGCCAGGTGACCTGCCTGATCGGTCCGTCCGGATCCGGCAAGTCGACCTTCCTGCGGTGCATCAACCACCTCGAACGCGTCGACGCCGGTCGCCTGTACGTCGACGGCGATCTCGTCGGTTACGCCGAACGGGGTTCGAAACTGTACGAACTGCACCCGCGGGCCGCCGCGAAGCAGCGCCGCGACATCGGCATGGTGTTCCAGCACTTCAACCTGTTCCCGCACCGCACCGTGCTCGAGAACATCATCGAGGCGCCGATCCTCGTGAAGAAGCTCAAGCGTGACGAGGCGGTGGAGAAGGCCCGGGACCTGCTCGCGCGGGTCGGGCTGGCCGACAAGGTCGACGCCTATCCCGCGCAGCTCTCGGGCGGCCAGCAGCAGCGCGTCGCGATCGCCCGCGCGCTCGCCATGGATCCCAAGCTCATGCTGTTCGACGAGCCCACCTCGGCCCTCGACCCCGAACTCGTCGGCGAGGTGCTCGCGGTGATGCGCGATCTCGCCGACGGCGGCATGACGATGGTCGTCGTCACGCACGAGATGGGCTTCGCGCGGGAGGTCGCCGATCGGCTCGTGTTCATGGACAGCGGCGTGGTCGTCGAGGCCGGTGATCCCCGCCAGGTGCTGGCCGACCCGAAGGAGAGCCGGACCCGGGAGTTCCTGTCCCGGCTGCTGTGAGTCGGGATCAGGTGGGTTTGCGGCTGCAGAAGATGGCGGTGCCCGGGAAGATCGAACCGCGCAGCGGGCTCCACTGTCCCCACTCGCGGTCGAGATGCTCGGGCCACTCGGGTTCGACGATGTCGTAGACCTCGAGGCCGGCGGCGACGAGTTCGCGCACCCGGTCGCCCACGGTGCGGTGGTGCTCGGCGTAGGTCGCCCGGCCCGTCGCGTCCACCTCGACGTAGGGGGTCCGGTCGAAATACGGGAACATCGCGACCAGGCCCTGTTCGCCCGGATCGTCGGGGAAGATCCACCGCATCGGGTGGTTCACGGAGAACACCCACCGTCCGCCGGGTCGCAGCACCCGCGCCACTTCGCGCATCACCCGGGCGGAATCGGCGACGAAGGGCACCGCGCCGAACGCCGAGCACACGATGTCGAAGCTTCCGTCGGCGAACGGCAGGTTCTCGGCGCCGGCCTGTACGAGCGGAACCGTCGGGCCGGAACCGGTCATCGCCGCGCGTCCGCGCTGCAGCATCCCCATGGAGATGTCCAGCCCGACCGCCCGGGCACCCTGCCCGGCGATCCAGCGGGCGCACGGCGCCGAACCGCACCCGAGTTCGAGGACGTCGCGTCCGGCAACCGGGCCGAGCAACTGCACATCGCCCTCGTGCAGGCCCTCCGGGCACCACACGAACTCCCCGGCGGCCGAGTCCACGCCCAGGAACTCGCCGTGCGTGCGGTGGTAGTCGTCGGTGTCGGCGTCCCACCAGACCCGGTTCGCGCGTTCGCTCTCGAGGGAGCCGAGGCGGGTCCGGGTGGGTCGGGTCTCGCCGAGGATCGTCTCGGCGTCCGCGTGCCGCGCGGCCTCGTCGTCGGTTCCCTCCGGGACGCCCGAAAGGTCTGGAAAAGGGGGGTTCGCGGAGCCCGGCATGGGTGTGAGCCTATCGGGTGCGGGGGAGCGGTCCCGATATCGGTTTGCCCGGGTCCCCTCGAAGCGCGTAGCCTGGTGATCGCGAGTGTCCGCAGTTCGGCCCCAGGCTCGAACGAGGAACTCGCCGTGACTCGCACATCGCCGTATCGCAGTGGGTGTTTCACGTGCCCGACCGAATTTGACCAACCGACTATCAACCCGTCCGGAGCAACTCAACACATGGCCTCCACCACCGTCACCTCGCCGCAGGTAGCCGTCAACGACATCGGCTCCGCCGAGGATTTCCTCGCCGCCATCGACGCCACGATCAAGTACTTCAACGATGGCGACATCGTCGAGGGCACCATCGTCAAGGTCGACCGCGACGAGGTGCTGCTCGACATCGGTTACAAGACCGAAGGCGTCATCCCGTCCCGCGAGCTCTCCATCAAGCACGATGTCGACCCCAACGAGGTCGTGTCGGTGGGCGATGAGGTCGAGGCTCTTGTTCTCACCAAGGAGGACAAGGAAGGCCGTCTGATCCTGTCCAAGAAGCGTGCTCAGTACGAGCGCGCCTGGGGCACGATCGAGGAGCTCAAGGAGAAGGACGAGGCCGTCAAGGGCACCGTCATCGAGGTCGTCAAGGGCGGCCTGATCCTCGACATCGGCCTGCGTGGCTTCCTGCCCGCGTCGCTCGTCGAGATGCGACGCGTCCGCGACCTCCAGCCTTACGTCGGCAAGGAGATCGAGGCCAAGATCATCGAGCTCGACAAGAACCGCAACAACGTGGTCCTGTCGCGCCGCGCATGGCTCGAGCAGACCCAGTCCGAGGTTCGCAGCGAGTTCCTGCACCAGCTCCAGAAGGGCCAGGTCCGCAAGGGCGTCGTGTCCTCCATCGTCAATTTCGGCGCCTTCGTCGATCTCGGCGGTGTCGACGGCCTCGTGCACGTCTCCGAGCTGTCCTGGAAGCACATCGATCACCCGTCCGAGGTCGTCGAGGTCGGCACCGAGGTCACCGTCGAGGTTCTCGACGTCGATCTCGACCGCGAGCGCGTCTCCCTGTCGCTCAAGGCGACGCAGGAAGATCCGTGGCGTCAGTTCGCCCGCACCCACGCGATCGGTCAGATCGTGCCGGGTAAGGTCACCAAGCTCGTTCCGTTCGGCGCGTTCGTCCGCGTCGAGGAGGGCATCGAGGGCCTCGTCCACATCTCCGAGCTGGCCGAGCGCCACGTCGAGGTCCCGGACCAGGTCGTTGCTGTCGGCGACGACGCGATGGTCAAGGTCATCGACATCGACCTCGAGCGTCGTCGTATCTCGCTGTCGCTGAAGCAGGCGAACGAGGACTACACGGCCGAGTTCGACCCGTCGAAGTACGGCATGGCCGACAGCTACGACGAGCAGGGCAACTACATCTTCCCCGAGGGCTTCGATCCCGAGACCAACGAATGGCTCGAGGGCTACGAGAAGCAGCGTGAGGAGTGGGAGTCCCGCTACGCGGAGGCCGAGCGTCGCCACAAGATGCACACCGCTCAGATCGAGAAGATGGCTGCCGACGAGGCCGCCGAGGCTGCGGCCGGCGTGTCCGGTAGCAACTACTCCTCCGAGTCGGGTGCCGAGGCGGCTCCGGAGACCACCGGTGGATCGCTCGCGAGCGACGCCCAGCTCGCCGCTCTGCGCGAGAAGCTGTCGGGTAACGCCTGATACAGCGCTTCGACGGACGACCCCGCACTGTTCGGTGCGGGGTCGTCCGCGTTCCGGGGGGTCATTGTTGCTGTGGCACAAGGGCTCCCGGGCCACAACGGGACCGGCCCCCTTCCGAATCGGAGGGGGCCGGTCTTCGTGTGTCGTCGATAGCAGGTGCTCAACTCACGGCGAGCTCATCCCACGGCGGGAGTGGCCCACTGCGCGGGTAGGGCCGTCGCTCGCTTGCGCATCGCGGCGTGGCTGTGGCGCGCGTTCGTCAGCAGCGCGGTGAACCAGTTCCGCCGGTGCTCGGCGAGGGCGGCAGCGACCTCGGGGATGAGGATGCAGTGAACACCGTTTTCCATGCCGAGGCGATGCCGACCTGTGGTTGAGGTGGAGGATCGCATGGCCTGCCTTCTCGAATGCTCCGGACGAGCCGGGACGGATGCTTCGCAACGACGATATCGGACAGTCGGTCGAATTCTCCGCATTTACCCCAGGTAGAAGGGGGTGTGTCCAGTTTCCGAGCGGCGTTGCGACCGCCTCGTGACCCCGCCGTGATCGATGTGTGATCCCCGGCGCCCCTCCGAGGGGAGACGTCGACGGTTCTCTCGGCCGTCCAAGAAGTACACCCGGTTCGTCCCAAGCGACGCGGCGCACCATGTCCGAGGTCCACACACCTCGACACGGAAGGATTCTCGATGACCACACCGACCCCCGCGAGAAGTACCGCGACGAAACGGATCACGCTGCTGGTGGTGTGCGTGACGACGGCGATGCTCATGCTCGACATCGCCGTCGTCAACACCGCACTGCCGTCGATCGCCGTCGACCTCGACGCGGGCGTCAGTTCACTGCAGTGGGTGATCGACGCCTACACCCTCGCCCTGGCCACAGCCGTCCTCGGCGCCGGGTCGTGGGCCGATCGTCGCGGCCGCCGCCAAGTGTTCGTCGTCGGCCTCGTCTGGTTCACGGGCGCCTCGCTCCTGTGCGCCCTCGCACCGACGATCTGGGTCCTCGATCTCGCCCGGGCAGTGCAAGGCATCGGTGGGGCGTTCGTGTTCGCCGTGCTGCGTGGCCACGAGATCGGGTGGTCCGATGCGCAGGCCGTCATCGCCTTCGTGCTCGCTGTCGGTGCCCTCGTCGCCTTCGTCGCGCACGAGATGCGCACCGCCGAACCGATGCTGCCCCCGTACCTGCTCGCCAACCGGGCCTTCGTCGGAGCGCAGGTCGCGGCCTTCGCCATCTCGGCGTCGTTGTTCGCGGTATTCGTCTACACCACGTTGTATCTGCAGAACGTCCTGCTGCTGTCGCCGGTGCAGGCCGGGCTGGTGTACCTGCCCGCGACCGTCGCCATGTTCGTCGTCGCCGGTGCGACGGCGAAACTCGATCGTGTCGTCCCTGTGTGGGTCTCGTTGTCGTGCTCACTGGCGCTCGTCGCCGTCGGGTTGCTCATGATGACGGTCGCCGAGGCGGACAGTTCGAAGTACGTACTGCTGCCGGGACTCGTCGTGGCCTGCGCGGCCGCCGGCGTGTTCAACCCGGCGATGAGCGGGATCGTCCTCGGGGAGAGCACCGCGGCGCATTCCGGTCTCGCGGCCGGTATCAACGACGCTTTCCGTCAGACCGGCATCGCCGTCGGCGTCGCGGTGCTCGGGATGTTCCTGCCGGCCGAGTCGCTGTTGCCCGGCGGATCACCGCAGGACTTCGTGTCGGGCCTGCAGGGGGCGCTCGTGGCGGCGGCGTTCGTTGCGGCTCTCGGAACCGTGGTGTGTGCAGTCTGCCTGCGTCCCCGGCCGCAGACCGCACCGGTGTTCGGGGACGCCGAGAGCGACACGGTCGAACTCCCGGCCGTGACGGGATGAGAAGTCGCCGCGCACCCGGCGAAAACCTCCTTACACTGCAACGATCGCGTAGTTCGGCCGGGGTCGAGGGGGCTCACCACATGATGTACCGACTGCTCGGACCGCTGGAGGTGGTCCGGGTCGCGTCGACGGCCGATCCGGCGGTGCCCTCGTCGGAGTCGCAGGTCGATCTCGGGCCGCGCAAGCAGCGAGCGGTCCTCGCCGTCCTGCTGCTCAACCGGGGGCGGGTGGTCTCCACCGACCGGCTGATCGACGCCCTGTGGCAGGACGAGGCGCCTGCCAGTGCGATGGCGAGTATCCAGGCGTACATCTCCAATCTGCGCAGGGTGCTGAGAGGGGAGAGCGGTGCGGCCTCCCCGATCGTGCGCCAGCCGCCCGGCTACGTCCTCGATATCCCGGCCGAGTCGGTCGACCTGGCCCGCTTCCTCGACGACGCCGAGACCGCCCGTCGGCATGCCGAGAACGGGGAATGGGAGTTCGCACTCGACACCGCCGACCGTGCCCTCGACTCCGTGCGGGGGCATCTCCTCGAGGACCTGCGCGACGAACACTGGGTGGAGGTCGCGGCGGCATCCTTCGACGAGGTGCGCACCGAATGCCGCGAGACCCGGATCACCGCACTGCTCGCCCTCGGTCGCCTCGCGCCCGCTCTCGTCGACGCCACCGAACTGTGCAGCGAGTTCCCGTTCCGCGACCGCACCTGCTGGCTGCGCATGCTCGCCCTGCACCGAGCGGGGCGTTCGTCGGAAGCACTCGAACAGTTCCGCGTCCACGAGACAAGGCTGGACACCGAGCTGGGGTTGCGGCCCGGCACCGAACTCACCGACTTGCAGGGCGCGATCCTCCGGCACGAACCGGGACTCGCCGCGTGGCCCCGAACCCCGGGATGGACGGGCGCGGAGGAGGTTCCGACACCGGCCGCGCCCACCATTCCCGTACCCACCCCGGCGCCGGGCCCCGGACGCATCTTCGTCGGACGCACCTCCGAGACCGGCGTCCTCGACCGCATGCTCGACGAGGTCCGCTCCGGCGCCACCCGCTTGGTCGTCCTCACCGGGCCCGCCGGTATCGGCAAGACCCGCCTCGCCGAGGAATGCGACGCCCGGACCGCCGCGATCGGCGGGAATACCGTGTGGGCGCGGTGTCTCGAGGACGACGGAGCACCCGCCTGGTGGCCGATCCGGCGCATCCTGCGCGAACTCGGCGTCGACGCCGACACCACCCTGATCCCGCCCACCGGAGTGGAGTCCGACGAAGCCCGCTTCGCGGTCTACGAACGGGTTCTGGGCGTCGTCGAAACGGCCGCGACGCAGACTCCCGTCTTCACCATCGTGCTCGACGACATCCAGTGGGCCGACCCGACCTCTCTGCGTTGCCTGCTGTACCTCGTGGGAGCCCTGCACAAGCGGGGTGTCTGGATCGTGTGCACACTCCGCGACTCGGAGACGACCCCCGGCGTCCAGCGGTTCGTGGACGCCGTGCTGCACGGCGAGGGTAACCGGCACATCGACGTCCCGGCGCTCGCCGAACCCGAGGTCGCCGCCCTGGCCGGGCATGTGAGCGGCGCGCCGCTCGATTCCGACGAGGCGCGCCTGCTCGCCGAACGCACCGGCGGCAACCCGCTGTTCGTGTCCGAATACGCGCGACTTCCCCGGGACGAACGCCTCGACGGTGGGATCCCCATGGCGGTCCGGTCGGTCCTCGCGCGGCGGCTCGCCGCGGTGGAACCGGCCGTGCTGCAGGTGCTCCGGGTGGCCGCGGTCGTCGGCGACACCATCGAGATGGACATCCTCACCGGTGCGACGCGCCTCGATCCCGACACCCTCGCCGACTACCTCGACGACGCCGCCGACGAGCGCATCATCGTCGCCGATCCGGGACTGCGGGGGTACGCCTTCGCCCACGGATTGCTCCGCGACGAGGTCCTCGCGGCGATTCCCGCCCTCCGCCGCCAACGCATGCACGCACGCGTCGCGGAGGTCCTGGCAGACTCCTGCGACCCGGATCGTGCCGGCAGACGAGCCCGGCATCTCATGGCGGCACTGCCGCTCGTCGACGCTCGCGTCGTGCTCGACGCCTGCGTCATCGCCGCCCGCGAGGCCACCGAGAGATGGAACTCGGAGGAGGCGGCACGCTGGTGGGACGATGCCGTCCGGGCCTTCGACCTGCTGCCCGCCGCGGAACGATCCCCGGGCGATCGCGACGATCTGCTCGTCGCGCGTGTCGAGGCACTCGCCCGGGCGGGGCGCGGCCAGACCGTACTCGACGTCGTCGACGCGGGCCTGCTCGACGCGGTCCGGGACGGCCGAACGTCGACGGCCGGTCGCCTGGCCGCAGCGCTGCTGCGCGCAGCCGGTGCATGGCCGTGGGTGTCCTACGGCAAGGATCCGGGACCGGTCCTCGACCGCCTCGCCGCACTCGAACCGTTCGTCGCGGCCGACCGCGCGGCGCACGCACGGGTACTCGCGGCGCTCGCCGTGGGCAGTTGCTATCACCCCGATTCGTCCGTCCCCGACGGGATGAGCCGCACCGCGCTGGAGATCGCACGCGAACTCGCCGACCCGGACGTCGTCGCCGACGCCTTGCTGGGCCGCATCCTCCTCTACTCGGGGGTCGCGACACACAGCCGCGAATCCGCCCGGCTCACCGACGAACTCCTCGCACTGCCGCACCAGCAGGCCCGGTTCGACGAGGTGATCGCCCACGCCGTTGCGAGCATGACACTGACGAACCTCGGCGACGTCGACGCCGCGACGTCCCACGTCCGCCTGGGCATCGCCGGTTGCGATCTGCTGCGTCTGCCCGTGCTGCGCGTACAACTACGATGGATGGAAGCGACGCTCGCGGCATGGCACGGCGACTTCGCCGAGACCCGGCGCCACTACGACACCGCCACTCAGTTCCACCTGCAGACCGAGCTGTACACGGCGGGCAGCTCCGACCTCGCCACCAACACCCTCGAATGGGAGTACGGCACCCTCGCCGACGCGGATCCCGGCACCGTGGAACCGGATTCCTGGAGCATCGCGATCGCCGGCGCCCGTCGGGACACCGGGACGGTGATCCGCGACATCGAACAATGGGCGGCAAAAGGCGCACCCTTCACCTGGACGACCCTCGGGCATCGCACACTCATCGCGCGCGTCGTCGCCGACCTCGCCCTCGTCGACTACGCCGAGATGTTCCTCGAGCTCCTCGATCCGTTCACCGATCGCATCGCGACGGTGGGACAGGTCGGGGTGATCGGTTCGGTGGCGGAGGTCTGCGCACGCCTGCAGGCACTGCTCGGGCGCACCGACGACGCCGCGGCGCTGCTGGATCGGGCCGAGGACCTCGCGACCCGCACATCGAGCCCCCCGACGCTGCTGCGGTGCCGGTTACTGCGTGCCCAACTGCGGCCGGACGCGCCCGAACGCAGCCGGGAGATCGCCGCGATCGCCGACGAAGCGGCCCACACCGGCATGCTCGGACTCGCCGCCTACGCCCGCTCGATCCCCACCTGACCGGTTCCTGGCGACCGCTTGGACGGCGGCCCGCGCCACCGCAAGAAGCCGCCAAGCCGGTCCCGGCACTCTTTCGTCGCACCCCATCCAGTGCGACGAAAGGAAGTGCACATGAACCAGCGGACGCCCACCGTCGGCACCGACCCCATCGACGCTCTCCGTACCGCGGTCACCGGATCGATCTCCCTTCCGGGCGAACCCGGCTACGACGTCGCAACCCCGTGGAACGTGGCGGTGCCGGTCCGTCCCCGCGCGGTGATCGCGGTCGAGAACGCCCTCGACGTCAGCGCCACCGTCCGGTTCGCGGGCGAACACGGCCTGAAGGTGGCCGTGCAGCGCACCGGTCACGGCGCCGTGCCACTCGGCGACGATGTGCTGCTCGTGCACACCGGCCGCCTCACCGAATGCTCGATCGACCCCGACACCCGCACCGCCCGTCTCGGCGCCGGCCTGGTGTGGCAGCAGGTCGTCGACGCCGCCGCACCCCACGGCCTGGCCCCGCTCGCCGGATCGGCACCCCACGTCGGCGTGGCCGGTTTCCTCACCGGCGGGGGCATCGGCCCATTGGTCCGCACCTACGGACTCTCCTCCGACCACGTGCTGGCCTTCGATCTCGTCACCGGTGACGGAGACCTGCTCCGGGTGACTTCCGAACAGCACGCCGAACTGTTCTGGGGCCTGCGCGGCGGCAAGGCGACCCTCGGGATCGTCACCGCGGTGGAGATCGATCTCGTGCTCCTGCCGCACTTCTACGGTGGCGCGCTGTATTTCGACGGCGCCGACGCGGACGCGGTGGCGCACGCCTGGCTGGACCTGTGCGCTGGCCTGCCCGAGCACAGTTCGACCTCGCTGGCCTTCCTTCAACTGCCACCGCTGCCGGGAGTCCCGGAACCGCTGGCCGGTCGCGCCACCGTGGCCGTCCGTTTCGCGAGCGTCGCCGGCGAAGCCGAGTCCGAGGAGATCCTCGGCGCGCTGCGCACGGTCGCGACCCCGATCCTCGACGGCATCGGCACCCTGCCGTACACGGCACTGGGAGCAGTGCACGCCGACCCGGTCGACCCGATGCCCGTCCACGAACACAGTGCGCTGACACGCGAACTGACGCACGACGCGATCGACGTATTGCTCTCGGTGGCGGGACCTGGTTCCCACTCGCCGCAGACCATCATCGAGATGCGGCTCCTCGGCGGAGCGCTGGCACGTGAACCACGGCATCGCAGCGCCTTCTGCCACCGCGACGCCGCCTTCTCCCTCTTCGTCAGCGGCGTCCTCGCGCCACCCTCGGCCGACGTCGTCGTCGCGCACATCCAGGTCATCGATCGGGCACTGGCACCGTGGGCCACGGGCACGTCGCTGCCCAACTTCACCGCCACCTCGGATCCGGACCGCATCGCGCGGACCTACGACGACGACACCACGCACTGGCTCGGCGCTCTCGCCGACGAGCACGACACCCACGGTGTGCTGCGCGTCGGGCAGGTCGTGCGCCGACCCCGATGAGACCGACACCTCCCACCGCGAACCCATCCACTCACGCAAGGCAGGCAATGCGCACTTCTCGATCGATCACCGCACTCGCCTTCTCCACCTGCACCGTTCTGACCATCGCGGGTTGCAGCGACGGATCCGTCCCGACCGCCGAGGGTGCGGAGACGGCAGGGCACGACCACGGTGTCACCACCCTCTACGGGCCGGAAAACGAACTGGGGGAGGGAATCTCCCGCGCATATATCGTCGTCGATCACGGCGGGAGACCGCGCGAGGTCGGTATCCGGATGTCGGAGTCCGTGCTCACCGGCCTTCCCGAGGGTCCGGGCGTCGGCACGACGATGCTCATGCCGGCTCTTCCCGCGGGTGCTCCGGACACCGGTTCAGACCACGTGATGCTGGGCTGGAACCCGAACGGGCACGACCCGGAGATCCTCTACGGCGCGCCCCATTTCGACATGCACTTCTACACGACGGACGCCGACCACGAGGTGGACCCGGCCGCACCCGATTTCGCGGCGCGCGCGGCGCGGCTCCCCGAACCCGAGTACGTTCCGGAGGGATACATCCCACCACCCGGTCCACCCGTCGAGAACACCGTGCCGTTCATGGGCATGCACTGGACAGACACCGCGGACGACGTGATCCCCGGCTCCTTCGAGTTCACCGAGATGCTGCTCAACGGATCGTGGGACGGGGAGTTCATCTTCATCGAGCCGATGATGACGCGGGAGTGGTTGGCGACGAAGCCGTCCCTGCGGGAGATCGTGAAACAACCGTCGTCCTACCGGCGGACCGGCTACTACCCGACGGTGTACACCGTCGACTTCGACGAACAGGCGGGCGAGTATGTCCTCGCGCTGTCGGGGCTGACGATGCGCGAGGCCTCGTAGGGACCGCGAAGGTGCCTCGGTGACGTAGTGATGCGAGACTGGGCAACGTGCTGCGAATGGGGTTGACCGGAGGAATCGGCGCGGGCAAGTCGACCGTCGCCAAGGAGCTCGTCGAACTCGGGGCGGTGATCGTCGACTCCGATGTCGTCGCCCGGGAGATCGTCGCTCCCGGCTCCGAGGGCCTCGCCGAGCTCGTGGACGCCTTCGGTGAGGACATCCTGCAGCCCGACGGCACCCTCGACCGTCCTGCCCTCGCCGCGAAGGCGTTCGCCAGCGAGGACGCGCGCGCGGTTCTCAACGCCATCACCCATCCCCGGGTCGGGCGCCGCACCGCCGAGCTGGTCGCCGCTGCGCCCGACGACGCGGTGGTCGTGCAGGATATCCCGTTGCTCGTCGAGGGCGGGATGGCGCCGGCCTTCCACCTCGTCGCCGTCGTGCACGCCGACGAGGCGGAGCGGATCCGGCGTCTCGTCGAACTGCGCGGCATGCCCGAGACGGACGCCCGCGCGCGGATCGCGGCGCAGGCGACGGAGGAACAGCGACGCGAGGTCGCCGACGTGTGGCTCGACAACACCGGTGATCAGCAGGTGCTGGTCGAGCAGGTCCGGACGCTGTGGAACGATCGCCTGGTGCCGTTCGAGAAAAATCTGCGCACCGGTGTGGTGGTCGAGGCGGCTCCGGTTCTCGTGCCCGCGCGCGAGGAATGGCATCGGCAGGCGCAGCGGCTCGTCGCCCGGCTGGCCCTCGCAGCCGGGGGCGCGGCGAAGCGTATCGACCACGTGGGCTCCACCGCGGTGCCCGGTCTGGCCGGCGTCGACGTCATCGACCTGCAGATCACCGTCGGCGATCTCGCGGCAGCCGATGCGCTCGCACCCGCCTTGGCTGCTGCGGGCTTCCCGCGCATCGACCATGTGGTGACCGACGATCCGAAACCGTCCTACGGGGCCGGGGGAGAGACCGACCCGGCGGTGTGGGAGATGCGGTTGCACGGCAGCGCCGATCCCGGCCGTCCGGCGCGGGTGGCGGTCCGGGTGGACGGCTGGCCCGCCCAGCAGTTCGCGTTGCTACTGCGCGACTGGCTGTCCGCGGTCGACACCGCGAAGCGCGAGTACGCCGACCTCAAGGCCGATGCCGCAGTCGGGGCGTCGCAGAAGACGGATCGTGCCGAGGCGGCGGCCACCTACGCAGCGCTCAAGGCGCCGTGGTTCGACCGGGCGCATCACCACGCGTGGGAGTGGGCCGAGAGCACCGGCTGGTCGGCCTAGGGGGTCCGGATCCCGGGCGGAGACCCGCCCGGGAATCTTCCGGGCGACCCGCCCGTTAGAATAGTTGACAGTTCAACTACTTGACGGAGGTTCGACCGTGCAGTTCGGCATCTTCACCATCGGCGACGTCACGCGCGACCCCACGACGGGCCGGGTCCCCACCGAACATGAGCGCATCGTCGCGATGACGAAGATCGCGCTGAAGGCCGAGGAGGTGGGCCTGGACGTCTTCGCGTCCGGCGAGCACCACAATCCCCCCTTCGTCCCGTCCTCGCCGACGACGATGCTCGGCTGGATCGCCGCGAGGACCGAGAAGCTCATCCTCTCGACCGCGACCACCCTCATCACCACCAACGACCCGGTGAAGATCGCCGAGGACTTCGCGATGCTCCAGCACCTGTCCGGCGGCCGCGTCGACCTCATGATGGGACGCGGGAACACCGGACCGGTCTACCCGTGGTTCGGCAAGGACATCCGGCAGGGCATCCCGCTCGCCATCGAGAACTACCACCTGCTGCGACGGCTCTGGCGCGAACGCGTCGTCGACTGGGAGGGCAAGTTCCGCACACCGCTGCACGGCTACACCTCCACCCCGTGGCCGCTCGACGACACCCCGCCCTTCGTCTGGCACGGTTCCATCCGTTCGTCCGAGATCGCGGAACAGGCCGCCTTCTACGGCGACGGCTTCTTCCACAACAACATCTTCTGGAACAAGGAACACATCCAGCAGATGATTGCTCTTTACCGGCAGCGGTTCGAGCAGTACGGTCACGGTGCCGCAGACCAGGCCGTCGTCGGGCTCGGTGGCCAGGTGTTCATGGCGGAGACCGAGGCCGAGGCGAAACGGATCTTCCGTCCCTATTTCGACAACGCCCCCGTCTACGGCCACGGCCCGTCGCTCGAGGATTTCTCGACGATGACACCGCTGACCGTCGGCACACCCGAGCAGGTCGTCGAACGCACGCTCGGTTTCGCCGACTACGCCGGCGACTATCAGCGTCAGCTGTTCCTCATGGACCACGCCGGCCTGCCGCTCGACGTCGTGCTCGAGCAGATCGAGATCCTCGGCCGGGAGGTCGTGCCGGTACTGCGAGCGGAATTCGAACGCCGCCGCCCCGCCCACGTGCCGTCCGACCCGCCCACACACAGCACGCTCGCCGCGCAGGGAGCCGACTCGGCGCACCGTCAGGTGATCCCGGCCCGCGTCGACCTCGTGCCGGAAGAGGTGGACGCCCGATGACCCGCCGTATCGTCGTCGTCAGCGGTGGCCTGGCCGAGCCGTCCACCACCCGTCTGCTCGCCGACCGCATCGCCGAGGCCACTCGTGTCGCGGTCGGCACGCGCGGAGACGACGCGGAAACCGAGGTCATCGAATTACGCAGCCTCGCGATGGATCTGGCCACCACCTTCACCGCCGGTGTCCCTACCGCAGCGGTCGCACGAGCCCGTGAACAACTCGCGACTGCCGACGGCCTGATCGCGGTGACCCCGGTCTTCGCCGCCGGTTACTCGGGTCTGTTCAAGATGTTCTTCGACGCGCTCGATCCGGACACGCTCACCGGTGTGCCCACGTTGCTCGCCGCGACCGCGGGTAGCGCCCGACACTCACTGGTCCTCGACCATGCGATGCGGCCGCTGCTGAGCTATCTGCGTGCGCTCGTCGTGCCCACCGGCGTCTTCGCCACCACCGACGACTTCGGAACAGGCGAGGCGGCCACGGCACTGAAGGGGCGGATCGGCAGGGCGGCGGACGAACTCGCCGAGCAGATCACCCGCAGCACGGGATCACCCCGCGGGTTCTCGGACGCCGTGCCCGCCGGACGGCCGCGCGTGTCGGGAAACGCGGTCCGCACGGACGGGCCGTCCTTCCGGGAACTGCTCGGACGTCACCTGGGGTGAGCCCCGACGTCGCGGACCGGTTCGGTCGTCCGCCGGCGGATGCGCGCTGAGCAGGTTCGCGGCGAGAGCGAAGCTCGGCCGCCGGGCCGTTCGCCCGGTGCAGCCCGCCGAGAACGAATCGGCGACTTGTCGTTCCCTGAAGCCACACCTATAGTTCCTTAAGTTATGGGGTCTAACTTAAGGTGACCGGAGGAACGAGCGGGGTGGCCGGCGTCCGCAGACGTGTACGCAAGATCGACATGGAGGACATCATCCGTGTCGGTCGAGCGATCGGGCTGCGACAGTTGAGCCTCAACGCTGTCGCCGCGGAACTCGGCGTCTCCACAACGGCGCTGTACCGCCACGTGGACGGTCGCTGGGGACTCGAACTCGTCGTGGGGGGAGAGTCTGCTCGGCGATCTCGTTCTGCATGACGATCCGGAGCACGACATCGAACGGCACCTGCTGTCGTTCGGTCTGCAGCTACGCGCGTTCGTTCTTGCCCATGCGGGCCTGGGAACCTACATGCAGACCCTCTTCCCGCGTGGGGAAGCGGGGCAGCGGCTGATGGTGAGCGAGGTCGAGGCTCTCGTGCGCCGCGGGTACACACCCGACGTCGCGGTCGCACTGGCGAGTGCGGTGGCGAGCGCCGCGATCAACTTCGCGGTCGCCGAGGAAGCGCAGCTCGAGCGTATCTCGGGGCTCCGGCAGCAACGCGACGACGTCGCCGAACGGCTGAGCACCGACGAACGCTTGGGTGAGGCCCATCGCGACCTTCCGGAATTCGACCACGAAGGATTCTCGACGATAGTCCTCACGGCGACGATCCGAGGTCTACTGGCGGTCGGTCCGGTCGGGCGACCACTGCACGAGGTGGTCGCCGATCTCGGATCGACCGGGATGGGACTGCGATGATGCGGGCCGGATCTCTGCAGGGCCGGCTACCTCGAGTCGGGATCGGTTGCGTCGACGACGAATTCCGGCTTCGGCAGCTCGTCGTTGCCGTGATCATCGAGTTGTTCGATCGGCAGGTCGTCGATGGCGGGGTGCTCGATATCGTTCTCATCGATTCCCTCGACGGGAACCAGTTCGGTTCCGATGCGAGGGGTGAGGGGATCGGTGGCGATATGGAGCACCCGACGCCAGGCGTCCTCGGGTAGTTCGGGAATCCGGTCCATCGGATCGAGTCCCAGCGATTCCCTTGACGGGGGCAACGAAATCGGTTCGCTCTGCGTCATTGCTCATCCTTCCGGGTTGTCCTCGGCGGTTCGGTGCCCTCCGTGTCGGCGTACCCGACCGTCGGTCGGAGGGCAACCTCTTCGGCGCCGAGCAGTTCCGGACTCAGTAGATCGGCGAGTTGCATACGGGCACGCCTGATCCGGCTCTTCACCGTCTGCACACCCACGCCCTGGTGCGTTGCGATCTCGGCGTAACCGAGCTGCGCATACTCACGCAACACGATGACAACCCGAAACTGTTCGGGGAGAAGGAGAAAAGCTCGCCGGACCACATCACCGTCGACCACGCTCTCGGCGAGAGGCGTTTCCCCGGAGACGTATTCGTCCCCGAGCCGTTCGTCGAGGACCTCACCACGTCGCGTCCGCACGACAGCGAGCGCCGCATTGCTCGCGATGCGATACAACCACGTTCCGGATGCTGCTGTGCCACGGAATCTGCCGAGATTCTGCCACGCCGCGACCAGCGCATCCTGCAGTGCATCTTCGGCGTCGTGCCGGTTTCCTGTGATCCGGACGCAGACCGCCCACACGCGTTCCCGTGACGGTGCGACGAGTTCGGCGAACGCTGCCCGATCGCCTGCCCGGCACCGCTCGATCAACTCGGCTTCGTCCATCGAGCCCCCTCGCCATCCCGAGCAGTCACATTGCCCCACATGCGCATTCGAGACTCGGTTCGACGGGCGGCGGAGTTACGAACGTTTCGCGGCCCGAAGTGGTCGACGCCGTCGGGGGCAGCGTCGACCACCCGTCGACAATACCGCGAGATCAGTTCTCGCCCAAGCCTATCTCCTCGGAGCGGACGAATTTCACGTACTGGGTGGCCAAGCGCTGTGACATCGTACGAAGCGAGTCGTTCTCGGGAGCCTCGTTCTCCACCGGCCGCAGCCCGAGAGTTCGGCCACGTACCGCTCGTGGACCATCGACCGTCTCCGCGAGCGCAGCCTCGAAGTCCCGGTGCTCGTGCTCACGACCTTCGGCGACGACGAACTCGTGCTCGCGGCCCTACGTGCCGGAGCCCGGGGATATCTCCTCGAGGACGTCACGCTCGAGCAACTCGCCCGTGCGGTACGGACCCTCGAGGAGGGTGGCACGCTCGTCGCCCCCTCGATCACCGACCGGTTGCTGCGCGCGATCCGCTCCGCTCCACAGCCCGACGACACCCCGGTCGTGCAGGAGTTGACCGAACGTGAACTCGAGGTGCTGCGGTTGATGGCCGAGGGCTTCGGCAACCGCATGATCGCCGACGTGCTGTTCCTGGCCGAGGGCACCGTGAAGAACCACGTGTCGTCGATCCTGCTCGAGCTCGGCGCCCGGGACCGCACGAATGCGGTCCTCCGAGCCGTGCGGGAGGGAATCCTGCGGTGACGGTCAGATCAGATCCTCGCCGTCCCGTCGGGCCTGCAGCCACTCCTTGAAGAACCCGCGGCAGAGCGCCGCCAGCACACCGGCGACGAGTACGGGCCAGATCAGGACGTAGACGGTCAGTGCGAGCGTGCTCATCGGTTCTCCTTCTCCGGAGTGGTCGCCGCGGCGTCCGTCTCGGACGCAGGGGTTTTCGCCGAGGCAGGGACGTTCGGCGAGGCAGGGACGTTCGCCGAGGCAGGGGCGTTCGGGGAGTCAGGGTCGGTTTCGGGTGTCACGTCGTCCGCAGCCACGTCGAAGTCACCGACACGCTGCGCGATGACCTCGAAGTCGAAGTTCTCGTCGGAGTTCACGGACATCGCCCAGCACACGACCGTGCTGACCGCGTAGGCGACGAGCGAGGCGCTGAGCACGGCGTAGTCGTGGACCGAGCCGAGCGCGAAGGGCGCCACGACCCCCGCGGCGACGACACCGATGACGCGTGCGGCCCGGAGTCCGAAGAAGCCGAATGCCATCAGACCCGCGATCACGCCGACACCGACGACCGATGCGATGTCCACCGTCCAGGCGAGCACCCCGTCCATCGGGAACCACCCGAAACGCACCGGCAGGAACGCTGCCAGGGCGACGAGCACCGACGTCGTGAACGCCTTGTTGGTGACCTTGTGCCAGTAGAAGCTCGCGATGACGGGGAAGACCAGCGCACCCCAGAGCGCGCCGACGAACACGAGCAGGTCGAGGATGCTCAATCTCATGCTCGCGAACGCCACGGCGGCTGCGGTCGCGACGACCATCGTGGCGCGCCCGATGAAGAGCATCCGCTTGGGATCGGCATTGCGGGTGCCGCCGGCGATGTTCTGGCCGTAGATGTCGGCCATGACGATCGACGACAGCGCCGACAGATCGGAATCGGCCGTGGACGACAGCGCACCGATGATCATGACGAAGAACACGACGACCAGAGCCGTGGGCAGGAAGGACGCCACCATCTGCGGCACGATGTTGTTGACGTCGCCGTCCATCGGGTCGATGCCCAGGTGCAGCGCGAGCACACCGAACATGCCGACGCCGATGACGGTGGCGCCGTAGCCGATCGTCGCGGTGACGAAGGTGGGCTTGATGAGATCCTCCCGCACCGCGAACAGGCGCTGCGCGATCGTCTGGTTGCCGATGGCGTACGCGAGCACGGCGGCGATGTACGGCGCGCCCTGGTTCAGGAAGGCATCGCTGGAGAAGAAGTCGCTCTGCTGGTCGGTGAGGTTCCCGGAACCACCGTCGAACGCGTCGGGGAAGCCGGTGATGAAGAAGACCGCCGGGATGATGACAACGACCGCACCGAGCATCGCCACGACCTGCATGAAGTCGGTGAGCACGGACGCTCGGAAGCCGGACCACAGGGTGTAGAGCAGCACACCGGCGGCGATGAAGACGACACCCTGGACGAAGCCGAACGGCGAGATCAGCGAGATGAGCACACCGCCGGCGATGAAGTTGGACATCAGGCTGATGAGGCTGCCGACGAGATTCGAACCGGCCAGCATGAGCTGGCTCGACCGCCCGTGCCGGGCGAACATGACCTCGGCGAGGGTGTGTGCTTTCGGGGCGACCGCGCGGATGCGCTTCCCGAAGGGGTAGATGAACAGGATCATCAACGCGCCCCACAGCCCGTAGTGGATCGGGCCGGAGATGCCGTAGGTGTATCCGGAGGTCGCCGACGCGTACAGCGAGGACGCCCAGATCCAGGTGGCGGTCATGCTGGCCGCCGACACCCCGAAACCGACCTTGTTGCCGGCGGTCATGTAGCCGTCGGCGTTCTCGTCCTTCTTCCCGATTCGGGCGGAGACGAGAAGCGTTCCGCCGTAGAAGATTACGAGCAGGGCAACGATCGTCGCGGCGCTGAACTGAACGAGCTCGGTGCCGTTCACTGCGACCTCTTTCGTGTTCGCGTCACGTCCGCGGTCGTCGGAGCGCAGTGGAACGCAGGGCGCGCTGCACGCGTCCTGTCTGTCGGTTCCGCTGCGGCGTCGGTCCGATCCACCGCCGGACGGTGGGCATGCGTCGGGCGCCCGATCGGCCACGGGCCGGCGGGCGCGGCATACCGCTCCAGCAGGGCACGCCCGGATCCGGGCGTGTGCCGACGAAGTGATCGGCGGCGTTCTCGTCGGCGCTCGTGGGCTGCACGGGCGCGCGCCGCCGGCGCGAGGGGTGTCCTCGGTCGGGTGATGTGCACGCGGAGGGGCGATCCGGGCCGGCCCCGATGGTCGCCTTCTCGGTGCACTGCTTCGCCGGCCGGGGCAGATTACCATGTCCTTTGCGGCAGTAACTTTTTCGCTCCTGCGCCCCCGCTGTCTGCGCAGGTGACGGCACCTGCGCAGCGGTGGTGCGCGTCAGCGCCAGGAGACGGGCGCGCCCCGCTCCCGCAGCCACGCGTCGAGGTCGTGGCCGTGCGCGGCGATGCCGTCCACCGCCCGCAGTGCCGTGTCGATCGCCGTCTCGGCCGCCGCCGCGTCGATCATCCCGGTGGTGACTGCGACCACCAGTTCGTCGATGTCCTCGACCGTCGTGTCGCGGCCCGTGCGGACGATCAGGTCGAGATAGTGGTCGTGGGAGTACCAGACGTCGCCGTCGCGCCGAAACTCACCGACGTCGACGTAGCGGTCCTGGTCGCGTTCGTTGCCCGGCGTGAAATGGAAGATCGAGGCCCGCAGACGCAGGTCCGGCAGCAACCACGATTCGAGATAGTGGAACTGCGGGTGGTCGGACGATCGCGCCATGTACAGCCCCCACTCCTCGACGCGGTACTCGTCGACAGCCCGCGCGAAGCCCTTGGGGTCGATGTTGGTCTTCGTGGCGACGTCGAAGATCTCGGTCTTCACGGGATGCGGGGTCGCGGACACGGGATGCACGCTAGCGTGCGAACCGCGCCGCACGCAGGACCGCGATGCGTGTCGGTGGGAGCGCTTACTCTGGATTCCATGGCGTTCGCAAGTGAGCATCCCGTCGTCGCACACTCCGAGTTCCGGCCGGTGGGTGAGATCGAGCGCACCGAGGCCCGTTTCGAGGTCGTCAGCGAGTACGAACCGGCCGGCGATCAGCCGGCCGCCATCGACGAGCTCGAGCGCCGGCTGAGGGCGGGGGAGAAGGACGTCGTCCTGCTCGGTGCCACCGGTACCGGCAAGTCCGCCACCACCGCGTGGCTCATCGAACGCGTCCAGCGACCCACCCTCGTGATGGCGCCCAACAAGACCCTGGCCGCGCAGCTCGCCAACGAGCTGCGAGACATGTTGCCCAACAACGCAGTCGAGTACTTCGTCTCGTACTACGACTACTACCAACCCGAGGCGTACATCGCGCAGACCGACACCTACATCGAGAAGGACTCGTCGATCAACGACGACGTCGAGCGGCTGCGGCACTCCGCCACCTCGTCGCTGCTGTCCCGCCGCGACGTCGTGGTGGTCGCGTCCGTCTCGTGCATCTACGGTCTCGGTACCCCGCAGTCCTATCTCGACCGGTCCATCCAGCTCGAGGTCGGTGTGGAGGTGCCGCGCGACGCGCTGCTGCGCCTGCTCGTCGACGTCCAGTACGCCCGCAACGACATGGCGTTCACCCGCGGATCGTTCCGCGTCAAGGGCGACACCGTCGACATCATCCCCGCCTACGAGGAACTCGCCGTGCGGATCGAGTTCTTCGGCGACGAGATCGACGCGCTGTACTACCTGCACCCGCTCACCGGCGACGTCGTGCGCAAGGTCGACTCCCTGCGCATCTTCCCGGCCACCCACTACGTCGCCGGTCCCGAGCGCATGGAACGCGCCGTCGCGAGCATCGAGGCCGAGCTCGAGGAGCGCCTGGCCGATCTGGAGAACCGCGGCAAGCTGCTCGAGGCGCAGCGTCTGCGCATGCGCACCCAGTACGACATCGAGATGATCCGGCAGGTCGGCTTCTGCTCCGGCATCGAGAACTACTCCCGCCACATCGACGGGCGCCCCGCCGGATCCGCGCCCGCGACGCTCATCGATTACTTCCCGGAGGACTTCCTCCTGGTCATCGACGAGTCGCACGTCACCGTGCCGCAGATCGGTGCGATGTACGAGGGCGACATGTCGCGCAAGCGCAACCTCGTCGACTTCGGTTTCCGTCTCCCGTCGGCGGTCGACAACCGGCCACTGACCTGGGAGGAGTTCGCCGCCCGCATCGGGCAGACGGTCTACCTGTCGGCCACCCCCGGCCCGTACGAGCTCGGACAGACAGGTGGCGAGTTCGTCGAGCAGGTCATCCGGCCCACCGGCCTCGTCGACCCGCAGGTCGTCGTCAAGCCCACCAAGGGGCAGATCGACGATCTCGTGCACGAGATCCGCGAACGTGCCGAGCGCGACGAACGCGTCCTCGTCACCACCCTCACCAAGAAGATGGCCGAGGACCTCACCGACTACCTGCTCGAACTCGGTATCCGGGTGCGCTATCTGCACTCCGACATCGACACCCTGCGCCGCGTCGAACTGCTGCGACAACTGCGCCTGGGCGAATACGACGTGCTCGTCGGCATCAACCTGCTCCGCGAGGGTCTCGACCTCCCCGAGGTGTCGTTGGTGGCGATCCTCGACGCCGACAAGGAAGGCTTCCTACGGTCGACGACCTCGCTGATCCAGACCATCGGCCGCGCGGCCCGCAACGTCTCGGGTGAAGTGCACATGTACGCCGACAAGATCACCGACTCGATGGCGCGGGCCATCGAGGAGACCGAACGGCGGCGCGAGAAGCAGATCGCCTACAACACCGAACACGGTCTCGATCCGAAGCCGCTGCGCAAGAAGATCGCCGACATCCTCGACCAGGTCTATCAGGAGGCCGAGGACACCGAGGCCGTCGAGGTGGGCGGCTCCGGCCGCAACGCTTCGCGTGGTCGCCGAGCCCAGGGCGAGTCCGGACGGGCCGTCAGCTCCGGTGTCGTGGAAGGTCGCGACACCTCGACGATGCCGCGCGCCGAGCTCGCCGATCTCGTGCAGCAGCTCACCGACCAGATGATGCAGGCCGCCCGCGACCTGCAGTTCGAGCTGGCCGCACGGCTTCGCGACGAGATCTCCGATCTGAAGAAGGAACTGCGCGGGATGGACGCCGCGGGTCTGAAGTAGTCGCCCGGCCCGATCGGCGCCGGCGACTCGGTAGGGTCCACTCCCATGGATCCCTCTTCCGCCGGGCGTGCTGCCCGCGCACTCGAGCTGCTGCACTCGGTCGTCTACTTCGCGCCGGACATCGCGGGTGAACTCGCCGCGCTCGGTGTCGACGGACCGGCTGCGCAGTACTTCGGTGGACGCGCGGCACCCCTGGGTGCCGTCGGCCCCGGGGTCGTGACCGCGACGTTCTGCAGCTTCTCGCCCCGCCTGGTGGCATCGGCCGTCCCGGCAGTGTGGGAGACGGCCGAGCCGGCCACGATCATCGCGGCGCGGTTGCGGGCTCTGGACGCACTCCATCGACGGGTCCTCGGGCAGGACGTACTCGGCTCCGCGGAGATGAACGAGGCGGCGGACCTCGCGGCCACCGCGGCGCGGGCGATTCCCGGCCCGGACGGTCGCCCGCTCTACGCCGCCTACGCCGACCTGCCCTGGCCCGAGGAGGCGCACCTGCGCCTGTGGCACGCCCTGACCCTGCTGCGCGAGTATCGCGGCGACGGTCATATCGCGGCCCTGCAGACGGCAGGGCTTTCGGGGCTCGATGCGCTCGTCACCCACACGGCGACCGGTATCGGGTTCGCCACTGATCCGGCCCGGAAGCTGCGGGGCTGGTCGCGGGACGAGTGGGCGGACGCCGAGAAGGGATTGCGCGGGCGCGGCCTGCTCGACAAGCGCGGCGAGCTCACCGGTGAGGGCTTCGAGGTTCGCGAACTCGTCGAGGATCTCACCGACGACCTGGCGGTCGCGCCGTGGACTGCGCTCGGTGAGGAGGGGGTGGAACGTTTGCTCGAACTCGCGTTGCCGTGGCGCGACGCCTTCGTCGACGCCGAGGTATTCCCTGCCGGCCTGTTCGGCCCGCGTTACGGTGACGCGCGGTAACATCAAACCTGATTGTGGGATGAGACCCAAACCTCCCACCCGGGCCGCCCATCCCGCTACTGTCGACGCAGCGTATGGCGGGGGAGCGTGCGTGTCCTCCGTCGACGACGGCATCGGCGGCCCGCGTCGATGGACCACACACTCGATGGAGGATGAATGAGCGCCTACCGGACCATAGTCGTCGGAACCGATGGTTCCGAATCGTCGTATCGGGCCGTGGAGAAGGCAGCTGCTCTGGCCGGCGACGCGGGCGCCCAACTGGTGATCGCCTGCGCCTACTACCCGGCCGACCCCAAGGACACCGCACAGGCCGCCGACGCGCTGCGCGACGAGGCGTACCAGGTCACCGGCTCGGCACCGACCTACGAGATCCTGCGCACCGCACGGGAGAAGGCAACCGTCGCCGGCGCCCGCAAGATCACCGAGCGGCCCATCGTCGGTGCACCTGTCGAATCGCTCCTCACGCTCGTCGAGGAGGTCGAAGCCGATCTCATCGTCATCGGCAATCGCGGCCTCAACACGCTGACCGGGCGGCTGCTCGGCTCCGTCCCCTCGGACGTCGCCCGCAAGGCCCTGTGCGACGTGCTGGTAGTGCACACGGTCCGCTGACGGATCAGCAGTACTCCTCGCGGGCGGTTTCGAGATAGCGCGCGGCGGCGTCGTCCGCCGACATGCGCGAACCCGAGGCGCCCGCGGCGTAGGCGGCGATCGGCCGGAGCGTGACGAGGACGTCGTGCTCCGGCACGCCCGCGCGCAACTGGTCGCACACCCCTCGCACCACCGCAAGCACCGTGTCGTCCGTGACGTCGGCGACCAGACCGGACGCCTCCAGTGCCTCCTTCACCCGCAGAAAACGCGCGTCGGGCGGCGTCGACGAGGTAGGGGATACCGACGTCGTGGACGTCGCGGCCTGCGCCTCGTCCTGGGTCGGCGTGACCGATCCGCACGCGGCGGAGACGAAGAACCCGCTCAGCGCCGCGATCGCAGCGCACCCCGCTCGACGTATCCGGTGGTGCGCTGCCCGATAGGCCACGTGTTCGTTCCCTCCGCGGATGATCCGTCCCATCTCCTTGCCCCGAAGGACGGTACCGTCCGGTGGCCGGTCCCGGGGTCCGCTCGGCGGTGTCGGCCGAACCGTGTCGGTTCAGCAGCGTGTCGGTCCGGCGATACCGGCCAGCACCTCCGGCAACGCCTCCGAGTGGACCACCCCGAGACGCTGGGTGGCGCGGGTCAATGCCACGTACAGGTCGTTCATCCCGCGTGAGGAATCGGTGAGAATCTCCGCAGGTTCGACGAGCAGCACCGCGTCGAACTCGAGTCCCTTGACCTCCTTGACGGTCGCGACCGTGACCGACTCGGACGCGAGGTGCTCCCACGCACCCACGAGTCGCGCCGGGGCGAGCACGGCAGTCGTACCCGGGCCGGTCTCCGCCTCGAGAGCTGCCTGCACGGTGGCGAGCACCGCGTCCGCCTCGACGTGCTGCGACCACGGCTCGAAACCGGACTCGCGCACCGACTGCGGCGGCACCTGGTCGGGATCGATCTCCGCAAGCACCGCGTGCGCGATCCGCATGATCTCCGCCGGCGTGCGGTAGTTGACCGTCAGTTCGGTCTTCTTCCACCGGTTCGCGACATACGGTTCGAGAATCTGCTGCCACGACTCGGTTCCCGCCGGATCCCCGGTCTGCGCGGTGTCGCCCACCAGGGTCATCCAGCGATTCGGGATGCGGCGCATGATCGTTCGCCACGCCATCGCCGACAACTCCTGCGCCTCGTCGACGATCACATGACCGTACGTCCAGGTGCGATCGCCGGCCGCCCGCTCCGCCGTGGTCTCGTGACGACGGTGGTTCTGTCGTTCGGCGAGCTGGGTGGCGTCGATCAGGTCGTACGCCATGAGCAGTTCGGGATCGAGGTCGTCCTCGAGATCCTGCGGTGCCGAACCGGTGAGGATGTCGAGTGCGCCCTGCGCGTCGGCGATCTGCTTGCGCCAGCGCCGCTTCGCGCGTTCGCGTTCGGCGGCGTCGTCCACCCCGAGCAGTTCGGCGAGCTCGTCGAGCAGTGGAGCGTCGGCGGCGCTGAAGTGTCCCGGTGCATCGGGACGGTGCAGCGCATCGATCTGCTCGTCGGTCAGGGCCGGAGCCGCCGACGCGATCCGGTCGCGGGAGGCCAGCAGATCCGAGAGCACCTGCTGCGGGGACAGTTCCGGCCACAGCGCGTCGATCGCACCGACGATGTCGGGATCCGAACGCATCTCGGACCGGATGTCGTGGATGTCCTCCCGGCTCAACAGGTTCGCGCCACCGAGCGGGTTCGATCCGATGATCCCGGCCAACTGGTCGGCGAGGGCATCGATCACACCGTTCACGAAGATCGGCCGGGCCAGGTTGTGCGGCCGACGGGACGACCGGGCGCGACCCCGCGCACGGGTCACGATCGTGCGGTCGAGGGTGAGCGCGTAGGTGTCGAAACTCAGCTGCACGGGGGATCGGGGCACCTCCTGCCGGTCGCGGACCGCCTTCTCGAGCACCTTCACCATGTCCAGGGAGCCCTTCAGTTCGCCGGCCATCGGATCGTCCTCGATCGTCGGCGTGACCCCCGGATACAGATCCCCGACCGTCGACAGCAGCACGCCGGTCTCACCGAGCGAGGGCAGCACCTGACCGATGTAGTCGAGGAAGCGGCTGTTCGGACCCACGATCAGCACGCCGCTCTTGGCCAGTTGCTTGCGGTAGGTGTAGAGCAGGTAGGCCGCGCGGTGCAGCGCGACCGCGGTCTTGCCGGTGCCCGGACCACCCTGGACGACGAGCACACTGCGATGCTCGGACCGGATGACCGCGTCCTGCTCGGCCTGGATCGTCGCCACGATGTCGTGCATCTGCCCGGTACGCGCGGCGTTCAGAGCGGCGAGCAGCGCCGATTCTCCGGCCACGCCACCGGCCGGCGGGGTGTCGGCGTGCTCGAGCGCGGCGTCGAGGTCGAGGTACTCGTCGTGCAGTGCGGTGACGGAGCGGCCGCGGCTGCGGATGTGGCGGCGCAGCACGACACCGTCCGGAGCGGCGGGGGTCGCGAGGTAGAACGGGCGGGCCTGGGGTGCGCGCCAGTCGAGCAGCAGCGACTCGTAGTCGTTGTCCTCGTCGAGGATGCCGAGGCGACCGATGTAGCGGGTCTCCGCGCCGTCCTCCGTCACGGGGCCGGAGGTGTCCGTCCCGTCGTCCCGCACATCGATGCGGCCGAAGCACAAGCCGTGCTCGGCGGCGTCGTACTTCGCGATGTCCTCGGTGTACATGTGGGTGTACGACTCGCGTTCGCTGCGCGCCTGCGGGGTGCCTCCGGTCTCGCGCAGCACGCGGGCCAGCCGGGTCTTCGCGTAGTCGCGCAGACCGTCGAGATGCGTGTAGAGCATCGCCACGTAGGCCTGCTCGCGATCGAGCTCCGGATGGGACGCGCCATCAACCGGCACAGGGACTCCTCGGGGATAGACAGGACGAGATCGCTCGCCGCCGCAGGGGTGACGCGTCGACGAAAGTGCCCGAGAAGTCTAGTCGCCGCAGGAGGAAAGCGGGCAGAAAGCCTGATCACAGCAGTGCGGGCGTGCGATTCCCTCGCACGCCCGCACCACGGTGCCGTACCGGACTACTTCTTCTTCTCGATGCTCTTCTCGAGCGCCTTCAGGTTCTTCGTGAGCTTCTTCTCCGCCTTCGTGCCCTGCTTGCGCGCGGCCTCGGCACGCAGACGGGCCTTCTCCGCGGCGACGTGAGCCCGAGCGTTCAGGATCGCGGACTGCTCCTCGGCGAGCTTCGCCCATTCCGAGCTGCGATCGACCGTGGTGTCCCACAGCTTCGAGCCACGCTTGCGGGCGACGTCGGCGAGCTCAGGGGTGCGCTCGCGCGCCAGCCCGAGCAGTTCGGTGCCGCGTTCACGGGCGCCCTCGGCGAGCTCGGGGGCGCGCTCACGCGCGACACCGAGGATCTCGGCGCTGCGATCGCGCGCCCGTTCGGTCAGCACCGGACCGCGGTCGCGGGCGACCTCGAGCAGTCCGCTGCTCCGCTCGCGTGCGGCCTCTGCGAGTTCGGGTGCACGTTCCTTGGCGATCTCGAGAATGTGTCCACCCTGCTCGCCGGCTTCCTCCGTCAGCGTCTTGACCCGCTCGGCGACGGTGTGCAGCGTTTCGGCCGTGTGACCGTCCGAGGAATGACCCGGCAGTGCAGCCGCCACCGACTTCTGCGCGGCACGCGCGGCGCGACGGCTCCGCCAGCCCAGCGACGGCTTGCCCTCGGTGTCCACGGCGGCGATGAGCAGACCGCCGATCAGGCTCACGTTCTTGATGAGCTGGGTGCGCTGCTGGGCGCGGGCCTCGGGGTCCTCGACGTTCCAGAAGTCATGGCCCGCGACGGTCGTCGGCACGAGGCTGCCGATCAGCGCGAGAGAGGACAGACGAGGTGCTTTCCCGAGAGCGAACAGGGTCCCGGCGCCGATCTGCACTGCGGCGTTGATCTGGACAAGAGTCTCGGGATTGCTGGGAAGCCGGTCGGTGATCGACGCCGGCAAGGCGTTCACAGCCTGATCGAGCCCGGGCTGCGCGGCACCTGCTTTCGGCTCGGGCTTCCGCAGGGCGTCGATACCCCCGGCGATGAAGATGGACGCGAGCATGGGCCGCGCAATTCTCCGGACGAGCATGTGGTTCCTCCCGTGGTCGGCTGTGTTTCCAAACCCTGACACAGGTACCCCAAGCGTCACGGGAATATGCACGAAGCAGGGCCGAAGGGCACGAAACGATATTTCGGACCATACGGAAACTCGAAAAAACCCGAATTTCGTCGTCGACGAGCGCCCCCGACATCACCTCGACGGCCGACTCGCCGCGCGGGACGTCGGAATCTCGGGCGGCCGATCCTCAGTAGTGAGCGGCAGATCCGTGACGGTCTCGAACAGGTGCGGACCCGAGGCGGTGTCGACGCTGCGCTCGATGGTCAGGTGCGCGACGCGTCCTCGCGTCCGCAGGGTGGCGATCTGGTTCCCGAAGCTCGGACCTGCCATCTTCGACCACGAGAACGACGTCTCGGGAACGGCCGTCACCGGACCGAGCAGCAACCGCACGACGCGCTCCGCCTTGCGTCCCCATGCGGCGCGGAAGGCGACCCGGACAGCTGCGGGGACGTGGTTGTGCAGGGGCGAACAAGTCAGTTGGTACACCGTGCCGGCGGTCGGCGTCGCGAATCGGACGCGGGCGGCGTAGGCATGGTGCACGTCGCCCGAAAGGACACAGATTGTCGCGGGCGCGCAGCCGGACGTTTCGGCGCGACGCCCGGCAGCGACATCCAGCAACAAACGGGCGAGTCGCTCGAACGAATCGCGGAAGGCCGCCCAGTGTTCGAGATCGGCGGCGCGCCGGAGCTTCTCGGCCCACCGCGCCCATCGGTCACCGCGCGCACCGGACGCGAGCTTCTCGTCCCACGCCTCGAGGTCGTGCATCGTGCGGGGGAGGAGCCACGGCAGCGACGTGCCGATCAGGAGGTGGTCGTAGTCGCCGTCGGTCTGCTCCTCGATCCAGTCGAATTCTGGATCGGACACCATGTCGCGCCGGTCGGGCGCGAGCACCCGCCCGCACCGCGAATCGATCACCAGCAGACGCACCGGTCCGAAATCGCGGCGATACGACCATCGCACTCCCGGACTGCCGTCGGCTTCCTCGTCGGCGCCGGACGCGAACGCACGCAAGATCGGTTCGGCGTCCCCGGCACAGTTCCGCACCCGGTCGTAGAGCGGGTCCTCGTCCAGCTCCGAGGGAGCGAGGTTACCGAGATGCTGATAGATCCAGTACGACGCCAACGCCCCGACGATGCGTTCCTCCCACCACGCGGAGGCCTCCATCTCCCTGCGCCACGAATAGGAGGTGTTCCAGTCGTCGTGCACGTCGTGATCGTCGAAGATCATCGAGGTCGGCACGTTCGACAACAGCCATCGGACGTTGTCCTCGGACCACGACCGGCTGTACAGCCAGGTGTACTCCTCGAAGTCGCGTACCTGGTCTCCGGGCGGTTCCGACAGATCGTGACGCTCACCGACCCGTCGCTTCATCTCCTCCGACAGCTCGTCGGCGTAGACCTGATCTCCCAGCAGCAACAGCGCGTCGGGCCATTCGTCGACCGGTAGGGAACGCATGCGCTGCGCGTAGGCGACGAGAGCGTCCTTTCCGAGGACGGCTGTCGGTTCCGCGCTCTCCGAGGCCACCCGGCACGACCCGAAGGCGAGCACTAACTCCTCGGGGTCGTCTTCCGCGGTCCTGATCAGCGGCGATGCAACACCGACGGGCGGCCACACGACCCGGCCGTCGAGATCCACCTCGTAGGGCGTCACCGATCCGGGTTCGAGGTCTCGGACGGTGACCAGCGCGTAATGGTGCCCCGCGACGGTCCACGTGTGTTCGGAACTGCCGAGCACATGCACCGTGCACGGCTCGGACGTCTCCACCCAGATCGTGGCGTCCGTATCGCCGATGTGCCTGAGCACCGGCCCCAGTACGAGATCCGCCACAGTGTCAGGCCTCCGTGCTCGTGCGAGCTCGTCCGGTTTTCGAGCGTACTCGCGGCAGTGGAGCACAGGAGGATTCCGGCGAACTCCGATCCTCGTTCGGCCTCCGCGCCTCTGCGACGGGGCGCACGCTGGAACGGACGCAGCACAAGCGGCCCGCTCGGGTCGTTGCCGCGTGCTGGAAGGGGGCCCGGACATGACCGACGCGGAGAATCCGACCCGCTGGGATCGGCTCGACGACGAAGAGAAACGGCAGGCGAGGGAGAAGGCCGAGGAGATCGACCGCATGTACGAACCGGGAGCGCGGCCGACCACGGTCGTGCCGGGCACGAACGGGATGGTCTCGGGAACGGCCTTCGCGGATATGGCGGGCGAGCGCTCGAGGGACGAACCCGCCGGAGCGGGCAAGGGCGAAGGGTCGGCCGACAGGGACGGTGCCCCCGACTAGACGTCGTGCGAGCACGCTCGGGTGTCACAGATCCGGCCGTCGCAGGCTAGGCCTCGTACCGAGTGCCGTCCGGCCCGAGGCGGACCGAGACGGACCGTCACCAGCCCCGCTCGCGCCACTCGCCGAGATGCGGACGTTCGGCTCCGAGGGTCGAGTCCTTGCCGTGTCCGGGGTAGAAGATCGTCTCGTCGTCGAAGCGGTCGAAGATCTTGGACTCGACGTCGCCGAGGAGCGATCGGAAGGCGTCGTCGTTCGGGGTCTTGCCGACGCCGCCGGGGAACAGTGAATCGCCGGTGAAGATGTGCGTACGACCCGTGCCCCGTTCCGTGAGGACCAACGCAACCGACCCCGGAGTGTGTCCTGAGAGGTGGATCACCTCGAGATTCAGCTCACCGATCTGCACGGTGTCGCCCTCGGCCAGGATCCGGTCGGGCGTCACCGGCAGGGGATCGGCGTCGAGTTCATGTGCGGCGGTAGGCACACCGGTCTCCGCGGCGACCCGCTCGAGACCCTGCCAGTGATCCCAGTGCTGATGGGTGGTGACGATGAGCTCGAGCTCCGGCGCGTTGTCGCGGAGGAACTGCACGAGACGGTCGGGTTCGTTTGCGGCGTCGATGAAGACGGACTTGCCGGTGGCGTCGTCGGTGACGAGATAGGTGTTGTTGTTCATCTCGCCGACGGCAAGTTTGACGATGCTCGCTCCGGGAATCCTTCGGCGTTGCGCGGGTCCGCCGGGAGTGACGTCGCCGGTGTAGGTGTCTTCGATGATCACGGGCTGCTGCGGCATGCAGCCAAACCTACCTTCGGGTGCGCGCGCGTGAGCCTGAGGCGCGCGGTTGTTCGTCACGGAAACGTGTCGGTACCCGCGCCTACCATGGCTGAGGGCCGAATTCCGGCCTTGTCTACAGGAAGGATGTGGCGTGGCAGACCGCCTGATCGTGCGTGGAGCCCGGGAACACAACCTGCGTGGTGTCGACCTGGACCTGCCGCGCGACAGTCTGATCGTGTTCACCGGGCTGTCGGGTTCGGGCAAGTCGAGCCTCGCGTTCGACACCATCTTCGCCGAGGGGCAGCGGCGCTACGTCGAGTCGTTGTCGGCCTACGCCCGCCAGTTCCTCGGTCAGATGGACAAGCCGGACGTCGACTTCATCGAGGGCCTGTCGCCTGCGGTGTCGATCGACCAGAAGTCCACCAACCGCAACCCGCGGTCCACCGTGGGCACCATCACCGAGGTCTACGACTACCTGCGTCTGCTGTACGCCCGGGCCGGCACTCCGCACTGCCCGGTCTGTGGCGAGCAGATCTCCCGGCAGACGCCGCAGCAGATCGTCGACCAGGTGCTGGAGATGGAGGCCGGGGCCCGTTTCCAGGTCCTCGCGCCCGTCGTGCGCACCCGGAAGGGCGAGTTCGTCGACCTCTTCGAGCAGCTGACCGTCCAGGGCTACTCCCGCGTGCGTGTCGACGGGGTCGTCCACCCGCTGTCCGATCCGCCGAAGCTGAAGAAGCAGGAGAAGCACGACATCGAGGTCGTCGTCGACCGCCTCGCCGTCAAGCCCAGCGCGCAGCAGCGACTCACCGACTCCATCGAGACCGCGCTGCGGCTCGCCGAGGGTGTCGTCGTGCTCGACTTCGTCGATCGTGAGGAGGATGCCCCCGATCGCGAGCGTCGGTTCTCCGAGAACCTGGCGTGCCCGAACGCGCACCCGCTGTCGATCGACGAACTCGAGCCGCGGTCGTTCTCCTTCAACTCGCCCTACGGTGCGTGCCCCGAGTGTGCGGGTCTCGGTGTGCGCAAGGAGGTCGATCCCGATCTCGTCGTGCCCGACCCGGATCTGAGCCTGGCCGACGGCGCGATCGCGCCCTGGTCGATGGGCCAGAGCGCCGAATACTTCGGCCGACTGCTGTCCGGCCTGGCCGACGCCCTCGAATTCGACATCGACACCCCGTGGCGGAAACTGCCCGTCAAGGTGCGCAAGGCCGTGCTGGAGGGCAGCACCGAGCAGGTGCACGTGCGCTACAAGAACCGCTACGGCCGCGTCCGTTCGTACTACGCCGAGTTCGAGGGCGTCATGCCGTTCCTGCACCGCCGTCTCGAGCAGTCCGAGTCCGAGCAGGCGAAGGAACGTTACGAGGGCTACATGCGGGAGATCCCGTGCCCGGCCTGCGCCGGTGCCCGCCTTCGTCCCGAGATTCTGGCCGTGACGGTCAGCGCGGGCGACTTCGGTGCGATGTCCATTGCCGAGGTGAGCGACCTGTCGATCGCCGAGTGCGCACGCTTCCTCGACGGTCTCGTCCTCGGCGCCCGCGAGGCCGCCATCGCTGGGCAGGTCCTCAAGGAGATCCAGGCCCGGCTCGGCTTCCTGCTCGACGTCGGACTCGACTACCTCACCCTCTCGCGCGCCGCGGGCACCCTCTCCGGTGGTGAGGCACAGCGCATCCGTCTCGCCACGCAGATCGGATCCGGTCTCGTCGGCGTTCTGTACGTGCTCGACGAGCCGTCGATCGGTCTGCATCAGCGCGACAACCGTCGTCTCATCGATACCCTCACGCGACTGCGCGATCTGGGCAACACGCTCATCGTCGTCGAGCACGACGAGGACACCGTCCGTGCCTCCGACTGGGTCGTCGACATCGGACCGCGCGCGGGCGAGCACGGCGGGACGGTCGTCCACAGCGGCACTTACAAGGAGCTGCTCGACAACCCGGAATCGCTCACCGGCGCCTATCTGTCCGGACGCGAGGAGATCGAGATCCCCGCGCTCCGGCGGCCGATCGACAAGGGCCGGCAGGTCACCGTCGTCGGCGCCCGCGAGAACAATCTGCGCGAGATCGACGTGGCGTTCCCACTCGGCGTCCTCACGTGCGTCACCGGTGTCTCCGGCTCCGGGAAGTCGACACTCGTCAACGACATTCTCGCGACGGTGATGGCCAACAAGCTCAACGGCGCGCGGCAGGTTCCCGGACGGCACACCCGCATCAACGGACTCGACCAGCTCGACAAGCTCGTGCAGGTCGACCAGTCGCCGATCGGCCGCACCCCGCGCTCGAACCCCGCGACCTACACGGGTGTATTCGACAAGATCCGCAGCCTGTTCGCCTCCACCACCGAGGCGAAGGTGCGCGGCTACCAGCCGGGTCGGTTCTCGTTCAACGTCAAGGGCGGGCGGTGCGAGGCGTGCTCGGGCGACGGCACGTTGAAGATCGAGATGAACTTCCTGCCCGACGTGTACGTGCCGTGCGAGGTGTGCCACGGCGCCCGCTACAACCGCGAAACGCTCGAGGTGCATTACAAGGGCAAGACCATCGCCGAGGTGCTCGACATGTCGATCGAGGAGGCGGCGGAGTTCTTCCGGCCGGTCACCTCCATCCACCGCTACCTCAACACGCTGGCGGAGGTCGGTCTCGGTTACGTGCGCCTGGGCCAGCCGGCGACGACCCTGTCCGGCGGTGAGGCGCAGCGCGTCAAGCTCGCCGCCGAACTGCAGAAGCGTTCCAACGGGCGCACCGCGTACATCCTCGACGAGCCCACCACGGGCCTGCACTTCGAGGACATCCGCAAGCTGCTCGGGGTCATCAACGGTCTGGTCGACAAGGGCAACACCGTGATCGTCATCGAGCACAACCTCGATGTCATCAAGACCGCCGACTGGATCATCGACATGGGTCCCGAGGGCGGTTCCGGTGGCGGCACGGTGGTCGCGGAGGGCACTCCGGAAGAGGTGGTCACGGTGGAGGAGAGCTACACCGGACGCTTCCTTGCGGAGATCCTCGACGGGCGGATCACTGCACCTGCTTCCGCGCCGGTACGCAAGCGCGCGACGAAGGCGACCAAGGCGACCGCGACCAAGACTGCCGCTACGAAGTCGGCCACGAAGGCGAAGACCGCCAAGAAGAAGGTGGCGGCCGCGAGCTGACGAATCGAGCCGCCCGCCTCGGAAGAGGCGGGCGGCTCGATCTCGTGGCTCGTGAAGCAGCCGGGGAGCGTGAAGTGGGCGGGACTCCGGTTCGGCTCAGTAGACCGGGCCGGTGTACTTCTCGCCCGGGCCCTTGCCGGGCTCGTCGGGCACCGCCGACGCCTCGCGGAAGGCGCGCTGCAGTGCCTGCAGTCCTTCGCGCAGCGGGCCGGCGTGCGGACCGAGATATTCCACCGACGAGGTGATCAGGCCGGCGAGTGCGGTAATCACGCGGCGGGCCTCGTCGAGGTCACGTCGCGCGCTGCTGTCGGGATCCTCGTCAGCGAGACCGAGCTTCTCGGCAGCCGAACTCATGAGCATCACGGCTGCGCGGCTGATCACCTCGACGGCCGGGATGTCGGCGAGTTCGCGCACATCCTCCGCCGCAGCGTCCTGATCGGGGGTCTCGGGAGCATCCGTCATAGCGTCGAGCATAGGGTCGCGCCGCTCGGCGCCGACCGTGCGGGTGCGGCGCCGACGCGCCGATTCGTCGTCGACGTGGCTTTTTGTTAGACTTGATCCCACGACCGCCCGCGGTGATCCTCCGTGGGCAGCAAAGTGGAGTCCGACTCCCACCTCTGGCGGCACATCGATGCAGCTGAGAGGTCCGGTCCTCCGGGTGTAGAAGCCCGGATGTCCGCCCTGCATCGGGCGGTGCGGATCACGCAGCGTGAGCTGGGTGCCGTCGACCGGTCGGTATCGGACCCCGCGTGGAGCCTCGGCACCACAGCGGGGTCTTCTTGTCGAGGAGTAGGGCCACGTGCTGCGGTGCGGTCAAACCGACCACACCGCTCTACCTAGGAGGCCCCATCAGCGCTGAGACCCGCATCAACGAACGCATCCGAGTTCCCGAAGTCCGGCTCGTCGGACCCGGCGGTGAACAGGTCGGAATCGTGCGTGTTGAAGATGCCCTCCGCCTGGCAATCGAAGCCGACCTCGACCTTGTCGAGGTGGCGCCCGACGCCCGGCCGCCGGTCTGCAAAATCATGGACTACGGCAAGTTCAAGTACGAAGCCGCGCAGAAGGCGCGCGAATCGCGCAAGAACCAGCAGCAGACCGTGATCAAGGAGCAGAAGCTCCGTCCGAAGATCGACGACCACGATTACGAGACCAAGAAGCGCAACGTCGTGCGCTTCCTCGAGGCCGGTTCGAAGGTCAAGGTCACGATCATGTTCCGCGGCCGCGAGCAGTCGCGCCCCGAACTCGGATACCGATTGCTGCAGCGCCTCGGCGCCGATGTCGCCGACCTCGGCTTCATCGAGACCAGTCCGAAGCAGGACGGCCGGAACATGACCATGGTGCTGGCCCCGCACAAGGGTGCGAAGACCCGTGCGAAGGCTCAGGAAGCCGCGCAGGCCGCACCGGCGCAGGCCGCACCGCGCCCGGCAGCCTCCGCTGCCCCGACCACGGAGTCCGCGCCATCCGCGCCGGCTCCCGGGACGGGCGACGCCCCGAGCAACTAGCCCGCTCAGGCAGCACATCCGGTGCTGTCCGTGAGCACCGATGTACGCACACGACAAGAACTGAGGACTCCATGCCCAAGTCGAAGACCCACAGCGGCACCGCGAAGCGATTCAAGGTGTCCGGTAGCGGAAAGGTCCTGCGCCAGAAGGCGGGTCGCCGCCACCTGCTCGAGCACAAGTCCTCGCGGGTGACGCGTCGCCTCGACGGCAAGGCCGTCGTCGCCGATGCCGACGCTCCGCGCGTCAAGCGCATGCTCGGGCTCTGAGCCTCTCCGACCGATCCATCCGGGGACACCTCGTTCGTCCCCCGAACTCTGACAGGACACATAACCAGTGGCACGCGTGAAGAGGGCCGTCAACGCCCAGAAGAAGCGTCGTTCGATTCTCGAGGCCTCGAAGGGCTACCGCGGACAGCGCTCGCGTCTGTACCGCAAGGCCAAGGAGCAGCAGCTTCACTCGCTGACCTACGCCTACCGCGACCGTCGCGCCCGCAAGGGTGATTTCCGCAAGCTGTGGATCAGCCGCATCAATGCTGCTGCCCGCGCCAACGACATCACCTACAACCGCTTCATCCAGGGCCTTAAGGCCGCCGGTGTCGAGGTGGACCGCAAGATCCTCGCCGAGCTCGCCGTCTCCGACGCCGAAGCCTTCGCCGGCCTCGTGGCCGTCGCCAAGGCTGCCCTTCCGGCCGACGTCAACGCTCCGGCTGCCTGAGTGCTGCCCTGAGCTACGACAACATCCAGGAACGACCCGTGGACACGCTCACCGAGCGCACACCACGGGTCGTTTCTGCTGTGAAACTGCTCCGGACCGCCGAGCGTCGCAAGACCGGGCGGTTCCTCGCCGAGGGTGAGAACTCCGTCACCGAGGCGCTCGCCGCTGCACGCGTGCACGAACTATTCGTCACCGAGGCGGCCGCCGGCCGGTACGCGACGGTCGTCGACGAAGCACGCCACAAGGGTGTGCGCGTGGGGATCGTCACCGAGCGGGCCGCCGCCCGGCTGTCCGACACCGTCACCCCGCCCGGCCTCGTCGCCGTGTGCGACACCCTCGACGTGCCGCTCGCCGAAGCGGTGACCCCGCGGTCGCGGCTGCTGGCCGTGCCCGTCGCGGTCGCCGAACCCGGCAACGCCGGCACCCTCATCCGCGTCTCCGACGCCGTCGGCGCCGACGCCGTGGTCCTCGCCGGCGACAGCGTCGACCCGCACAACGGCAAGTGCGTGCGCTCCTCGGCCGGCAGCATCTTCCACCTGCCGGTCGCGCGCGAACGCGACACCGACCGGGTACTGGCCACGCTCGCCGAGGCCGGCGTGCAGATCCTCGCGACGGCCGCCGACGGGGAGATCGACCTCGACGACGCCGACGAGTTGCTCGCCGCGCCCACCGCGTGGCTGTTCGGCAACGAGGCCCACGGACTCGATCCGCAGGTCGCCGCCCGCGCCGACCACCGCGTCCGCATCCCCATCCGCGGACGCGCCGAATCGCTCAACCTCGCCACCGCCGCCTCGATCTGCCTGTATGCGAGCGCGCGGGTACAACATCGGGCCGCTCGGCCCATCACATAGGATTTCCCGGGTGCGCCGCGGCCTCCGGCCCGGACCGCACCACCGAGATCACCCGTTCGTCCGAAGAAGGAGATGCACCGGTCGTGGCCAAGAAAGAGGGCGGGACCCCGCCGGCAGTCGATCCGAGCGCCCTGACCGAGGACGCGCTCACCGCCGCCGAGAAGTCCGCGATCGACGCGTTCGCCGCTGCGACCGACCTCGACGAACTCGCCCAGGCGAAGATCGACCACCTCGGCGACAAGGCGCCCATCTCCCTCGCCAAGCGCGCCCTCGGCTCGCTGCCCGGCAACGAGCGCGCCGACGCCGGCAAGCGGGTCAACGCCCACCGCACCACCGTGCAGGCCGCCTTCGACGACCGCAAGGCCGTGCTGCAGGCCGAACGCGACGCCGCGGTCCTCGTCGCCGAAGCCGTCGACGTCACCCTTCCCGCGACCCGCCGCGCGCTCGGCGCCCGCCACCCGATCTCGATCATCTCCGACGAGGTCGCCGACGTCTTCGTCGCGATGGGCTGGGAGGTCGCCGAAGGCCCCGAGGTCGAGACCGAGCATTTCAACTTCGACGCCCTGAACTTTCTGCCCGACCATCCGGCGCGCACGATGCAGGACACCTTCCACATCGCCCCGGAGGGTTCGCGGCAGGTGCTGCGCACCCACACCTCGCCCGTGCAGGTCCGCACCATGCTGCACCGCGACATCCCGATCTACGTCGTGTGCCCCGGCCGCACCTTCCGCACCGACGAACTCGACGCCACCCACACCCCGGTCTTCTCGCAGGTCGAGGGTCTCGCCGTCGACAAGGGCCTGACCATGGCGCACCTGCGCGGCACCCTCGACGCGTTCGCGCGGGCGCTGTTCGGGCCGGAGACCCGCACCCGGATGCGCCCGAACTACTTCCCGTTCACCGAACCGTCCGCCGAGGTGGACGTGTGGTTCCCGAACAAGAAGGGCGGCGCCGGCTGGGTCGAGTGGGGCGGCTGCGGCATGGTCAACCCCAATGTGCTCCGGGCCTCGGGCATCGACCCCGACGTGTACACCGGGTTCGCGTTCGGAATGGGCCTCGAACGCACCCTGCAGTTCCGCAACGGCATCCCCGACATGCGCGACATCGTCGAGGGCGACGTGCGCTTCACCCTGCCGTTCGGCGTGCAGGGCTGACAGCCCGCTCCCGACACCGACTCCACCGACCGACGACCGAACGAAAGAGCTGAGCACAAGTGCGAGTAGCGCAGTCCTGGCTGACCGAGATCCTGCAGCGCGCCACCCCGGAGTGGAACGTCACCGCCGAGGAACTCGACGCGGGATTCGTCCGGGTCGGACTCGAGGTCGAGGACATCGAGACCCTCGGCCGCATCGACAACCTCGTCGTCGGACGGGTCGTGGAGATCACCGAGCTCACCGAGTTCAAGAAGCCCATCCGTTTCTGCAAGGTTGACGTCGGTGAGGAGGAACCGCGCGGCATCGTGTGCGGTGCCCGCAACTTCGCCGAGGGCGACCTCATCATCGCCGCCCTGCCCGGCGCCGTGCTTCCCGGCGACTTCGCCATCGCATCGCGCAAGACCTACGGGCACATCTCCGACGGCATGATCTGCTCGCTGTCCGAGCTGGGCATCGGCAAGGACCACTCCGGCATCCTCGTGCTCGAGCCCGGCACGGCCGAACCCGGCACCGACGCCAACGATCTGCTCGGTCTCGGCGACACCGTCGTCGAACTGAACATCACCCCCGACCGCGGATACTGCTTCTCCGTCCGCGGCCTCACCCGCGAACTCGCGTGCGGCTTCGACCTCGAATTCGCCGATCCCGCGGCCGTGCCGGCACTGCCGTCCGACGGCGGGGAGGCCTACCCGATCCGGCTCGAGTCCGAGACGAAGGCCACCCGGTTTGCCGCACGCCGCGTCACCGGCATCGACCCGAAGGCCGTCACCCCGTGGTGGATGCAGCGCCGCCTGCACACCGCCGGTGTCCGCCCGATCTCCCCGGCCGTCGACGTGACCAACTACGTCATGCTCGAACTCGGCCAGCCGCTGCACGCCTTCGACGCCGCCAGCCTGCAGGGTGAGCTGGTCGTGCGACGCGCCCGGGCAGGGGAGAAGCTCACCACCCTCGACGGTGTCGAGCGCGATCTCGATCCGGAGGACGTCGTCATCACCGACGACTCCGGGGTGATCTCCCTCGCCGGCATCATGGGCGGCGCGACCACCGAGGTCGGCGACAGCACCACCGACGTGCTGCTCGAGGCCGCCACCTGGGATCCGCTCGCCGTCTTCCGCGGCAACCGTCGGCACAAGGTCAGCAGCGAGGCCGGCAAGCGTTTCGAGCGCACCGTCGATCCGGCCCTGGCCCGCGCCGCGCTCGACCGGGCCGCGAGCCTGCTCGTCGAGATCGCCGGCGGCCGCGTGGAGTCGACCCTCACCGACATCGTCGTGCCCACCGAGAGTCCGACGATCCGCATGGACATCGACCTGCCCGACCGCATGGCCGGGGTGAGCTACCCGAACGGCACCGCTGCCCGCCGTCTCACGCAGATCGGATGCGCGGTCGAGGTCGGTGTCGGCGAGGACGGCCACGGCCAGCTCGTCGTCACCCCGCCGACCTGGCGCCCCGACCTGCGCCAGCCTGCCGACCTGGTCGAGGAGGTGCTGCGCCTCGAAGGCCTCGAGCAGATCCCGTCGGTGCTGCCCACCGCTCCCGCCGGCCGCGGTCTCACGGCCACGCAGAAGCGCCGCCGCGCCGTCTCCCGCGCGCTCGCCCACGACGGCTATGTCGAGGTCCTGGCCCCGGTGTTCCTGCCGGCCGGCGTGTTCGATACCTGGAAGCTCGACGCCGACGACCCGCGCCGGGTGACCACCAAGGTGCTCAACCCCCTCGAAGCCGATCGTCCGGAGCTGGCCACCACGCTGCTGCCGGGCCTGCTCGAGATCCTCGGCCGCAACGTCTCGCGCGGCCAGCGCGACCTGTCGCTCTACGCAATCGCGCAGGTCGTGCATCCCACTTCCGAGACCAAGCCGGTCGACGCGCTCCCGGTCGACCGTCGTCCCACCGACGACGAGATCGCCCTGCTCGAAGGGTCGCTGCCGAAGCAGCCGGTCCACGTCGGTGGTGTGCTCGCCGGTTTGCGCGAACCGGCCGGGCCGTGGGGCACGGGACGCGCCGCCGATGCCTTCGATGCCTTCGCCGCCGCGGAGACCGTGGCACGTGCCGCCGGGGTGCGCCTCGAGCGCCGCGCCGCGCAGTACCTGCCCTGGCATCCCGGCCGCTGCGCCGAACTGCTTGTCGACGGGGTCGTCGTCGGCCACGCCGGTGAACTGCATCCCGCGGTGATCGAACGGGCCGGTCTGCCCGCACGCACGTGCGCCTTCGAACTCGACCTCGACGCGTTACCGATCGTGGAATCGCTTCCGGCGCCGGTGGTCTCGCCGTTCCCAGCGGTCCTGCAGGACGTCGCGGTCGTGGTCGACGCGAATGTGCCGGCCGCCGACGTCGAGAGCGCCCTGCGCTCGGGTGGCGGCGAGCTGCTCGAGGACATCCGTCTGTTCGACGTCTATCAGGGCGCCCAGCTGGGGGAGAACCGCAAGTCCCTCGCGTTCGCGCTGCGCTTCCGCGCCCTCGATCGCACCCTCACCGAGGACGAGGCCAGCGCCGCCCGCGAGGCAGCGGTGGCCGCCGCGGCCACCGCGGTCGGTGCCGAACTACGCGCCTGAGCCGCCCGCGTCCCCGCCCGGCAGCCACACCTCGGGCGGGACCGTGGTGACCTTGCGGACCGCCCGGTCGAGGATGTGCCCGGCGATCTCCGCGAGGGTGCGCATCGGGGTGCGGCCGTCGACCGCGAGCGCCGACAGGATCGCGCGGTCGGTGGCGGAGATCGTCGTGCGTCCGCGCCGCTCACCCACCCGCCGGGAGCCCGACGTCAGTTCCCCTCGCTCTCCCGGACCGAGCGCGTTCAGCCGCCACGCCCCGCCCTCGGTGAACCACTCCGAGACCACGTGGGTGCGGATCGACGCAACGCCGGGCAGCTTCCCCAGGTCGGCGCCCGCCCACGGCACCTCGACGGTCACCGTGCCCGAGATCGCCGCGATGACGAACCGCAAATCCCTCACGGTGCCCGGCGCGGTCCTGAAGTTCGCCCTGAGGATCGGGCGCGCGTGGGGATCGACCGAGCACGGCCCGGAGCGGGTCGCCTTCCTGCAGTACCGTCCGGTGCTCGACAACCGGCGGTTGCGTGAGGAACTCGGTGTGCCCCTGCGGTACACGAGCCGGGAGGCCCTCGAGGCGTATCTGCTGGCTCGCGCCGAAGAGGACTCAGTGGCAGCCGGGCGACGTAGCCTGGAGGCATGAGCAAGGACGAAGCCGGCCGGGTGCCGTCTCCCGAGGAGCCCGACAAGCCGGAGCAGCCCGTCCCCGACGTGACCCCGGCCGGGCCGGAGACGCCGACAGTGCCGGATATTCCCCCGGCCCCGGACATCCCGGACGTGCCGCCGATCGACCCCGAGCCGAGCCCCGATCCCGACGTGACCCCACGCGAGGAAGACGTCCACGACGCTCAGGTCCACGACGCCGAGATCGTCGAACCGGGTGTCGTCGACACCGGATCCGTCGACGGCCCGGTCCGCGCACCGACGATCGAGGAGATCACCGGATACACCGCGGACGGGGTGCCGACCTTCGAATCGGTGCGTGAGAAGATCGAACAGCGTTCGGCGACCGCGCTCGGCGCGGAGGAACTCGCGCACGCGACGGGTGCGGGTCGCACGCTCGAGGAGCAGTACGAGGAGCGCAAGGCGGCCGCTGCCGACCGGCTCGCGGAGATCCGGCGGTCGTTGCGGTCGGAGTGAATCCTCCGAAAGGGACACCCCCTATGAAATGATTTGCATGAGGGTGCATAATCATTCGTATGGGTACTTCACCGGACTTCACCGCCACCTCCGAGTCGCCGCTACGGGTCGCCGTGGCCGGCGCCAGCGGCTACGCGGGCGGCGAGATCCTGCGCCTGCTCCTCGGCCACCCCGCCTACCAGGACGGCTCGCTCGTCATCGGCGCGCTCACCGCCGGGGGTAACGCGGGCGCTACCCTGCGCGAGTTCCATCCCCATCTGCTGCCGCTCGCCGACCGCGTGCTCGGCGCCACCGACATCGACACCCTGCTCGGGCACGACGTCGTCTTCCTCGGCCTGCCGCACGGCCACTCCGCCGTGATCGCCGAGCAGCTGCCCGAGACGACCGTCGTCATCGACTGTGGCGCCGACTTCCGGCTCGAGAACGCCGCCGACTGGCAGCGCTGGTACGGCAGCGACCACGCCGGCACCTGGCCCTACGGCATGCCCGAGCTGCCCGGCAAGCGCGACGCCCTCGTCGGCGCCACCCGCATCGCGGTCCCCGGTTGCTACCCGACCTCCGCCTTGCTCGCACTCGCACCGGCCGTCGCCGCCGGCATCGTCGAACCCGTCGTGAACGTCGTGGCCGTCTCCGGCACCTCCGGCGCCGGGAAGTCCCCGAAGGTCGACCTGCTCGGCTCCGAGGTCATGGGCTCGGTCCGCGCCTACAGCGTCGGCGGCGCCCACCGGCACACCCCGGAGATCAAGCAGAACCTCTCCGCTCTTGCCGACACCGACGTGAAGGTCTCGTTCACCCCGATCCTCGCGCCCATGCCGCGCGGCATCCTCGCGACCTGCACCGCACCGACCACGGTGACCGCCGCCGAGGCCCGCGCCGTCTACGAGAAGGCCTACGCCGACGAACCGTTCGTGCAGCTGCTGCCGGAAGGCGCACTACCGGCCACCGGCGCGGTGGTCGGCTCGAACGCCGTCCAGATCGCCGTCACCGTCGACACCGACGCCGGACTGCTCATCGTCGTCGCCGCGCTCGACAACCTCACCAAGGGCACCGCCGGTGCCGCCGTGCAATCGATGAACCTGGCACTCGGCCTGCCCGAGACCGCCGGCCTGTCCACCGTGGGAGTGGCTCCGTGACCGAGAACAAGTACGCAGACGACGTCTACACCGGCGCCACCGAGATCGCCGGGGGACGCCTGATCCGCACCCAGGGTGTCACCAGTCCCGCCGGCTTCCGGGCCGCCGGCATCCCCGCCGGCATCAAGGTCTCGGGCAGACAGGACCTCGCGCTCGTGGTCAACGAGGGCCCCGAACTCACCGCCGCCGGTGTGTTCACCACCAACAAGGTCAAGGCCGCCCCCGTCCTGTGGTCCCAGCAGGTACTGAAGTCCGGCAGCCTGCGCGCGGTGATCCTCAACTCCGGCGGCGCCAACGCGTGCACCGGCGCCGGTGGTTTCCAGGACACCCACGCCACCGCCGAGGCCGTCGCCAACGCCTTGAGCAACTGGGGCACCGAGACCGGTGCCGGTGAGGTCGCCGTGTGCTCGACCGGCCTGATCGGCGACCGTCTGCCGATGGACAAGGTGCTCTCCGGGGTGCAGGAGATCGTCCACGAACTCGCCGGAGGCATCTCCGGTGGCACCGACGCCGCCTACGCGATCATGACCACCGACACCGTGCCCAAGCAGGCCGCCCTGCACCACGCCGACAAGTGGAACGTCGGCGGCATGGCCAAGGGCGCCGGCATGCTCGCCCCCGCCCTGGCGACGATGCTGTGCGTGGTCACCACCGACGCCGTCGCGACCGCCGATCAGCTCGACACCGCGCTGCGCCACGCGTCCCGGCTCACCTTCGACCGCCTCGACGTCGACGGCGCGACCTCCACCAACGACACCGTGCTGCTGCTGGCCTCCGGCGCGAGCGGGATCACCCCGAGCCAGGACGAGCTCAACGCCGCCGTCCTCGCCGTGTGCGACGACCTCGCCGAGCAGATGATGGCCGACGCCGAGGGCGTCACCAAGCGGGTCACCGTCACCGTCCGCGGCGCCGCCAGCGAGGCCGACGCCCTGATCGGTGCCCGCACCGTCGCCCGCGACAGCCTCGTCAAGACCGCACTGTTCGGCTCCGACCCAAACTGGGGCCGCGTGCTCGCCGCCATCGGCATCGCACCGATCGAACTCGACCCCGACAAGATCTCCGTGTCGTTCAACGGCAACCCGGTGTGCATCGACGGTGTCGGTGCGCCCGGCGCCCGCGAGGTCGACCTGTCCGCGGCCGACATCGCACTCGACATCGACCTCGGCCTCGGCAACGCGCAGGTGTCCATCCGCACCACCGACCTCTCGCACGCCTACGTCGAAGAGAACTCGGCGTACTCGTCGTGACCGGAACGAACACAGGAGACGACGTGACCGACGCACTGATCGCCGACCTCACCTCGCACCAGAAGGCGTTCGTCCTCGCCGAGGCCCTGCCGTGGCTGCAGAAGTTCCGCGACAAGATCGTCGTCGTCAAGTACGGCGGCAACGCCATGATCGACGACACCCTCAAGACCGCCTTCGCCGCCGACATGGCGTTCCTGCGCACCGTCGGCATCCACCCCGTCGTCGTGCACGGCGGCGGCCCGCAGATCAACGCCATGCTCGAGCGACTCGGCCTCGCAGGTGAATTCCGCGGCGGCTTCCGTGTCACCACCCCCGAGGTCATGGACGTCGTGCGGATGGTGCTCTTCGGGCAGGTCGGACGCGAACTCGTCGGCCTGATCAACAGCCACGGCCCCTACGCCGTCGGCACCTCCGGCGAGGACGCCGGACTGTTCACCGCGACCCGCCGCACGGTCGTCGTCGACGGCGAGGCCACCGACATCGGGCTCGTCGGCGACGTCACCAGCGTCGACCCCGGCGCGGTGCTCGACCTCATCGCCGCCGGGCGCATCCCCGTCGTCTCCACGATCGCGCCCGACGCCGACGGCGTGGTGCACAACATCAACGCCGACACCGCCGCGGCCGCCCTTGCCGCAGCGCTCGGCGCGGAGAAGCTGGTCGTGCTCACCGACGTCGAAGGCCTCTACACGAACTGGCCCGACCGCAGCTCGCTCACCTCGCGGATCGACGCCGACGCGCTTACCGCGCTGCTGCCGTCGCTCGACTCCGGCATGGTCCCGAAGATGGAGGCGTGCCTGCGCGCCGTTCAGGGGGGAGTGCCCACCGCGCACGTCATCGACGGGCGCCAGCCGCACTCCGTGCTCCTCGAACTGTTCACCGAAGAAGGCATCGGCACCATGGTGGTGCCGTCCTCCGAGAAGGAAGGCCCCGCATGACCGGCACGTCCGACCTCCAGCAGCGCTGGGCGGGTTCGCTGATGAACAACTACGGCGTGCCCAAGGTCGCGCTGGTCGCGGGCGACGGTGCCGTGCTCACCGACGCCGACGGCAAGCAGTACCTCGACCTGCTCGGCGGCATCGCCGTCAACAGCCTCGGCCACCGCCACCCGGCGATCATCGAGGCCGTCACCGCCCAGCTGAACCAGCTCGGCCACGTGTCGAACCTGTACGCCTCGCCGCCGGTGCTCGAACTCGCCGAGAAGCTCCTCGATCGCTTCGGTCACGAGGGCCGCGCCTTCTTCTGCAATTCCGGCACCGAGGCCAACGAGGCGGCCTTCAAGATCGCCCGGCTCACCGGACGGCCGAGGATCGTCGCGTGCGAGAAGGCCTTCCACGGCCGCACCATGGGCGCCCTCGCCCTGACCGGCCAGCCCGACAAGCGCGCCCCCTTCGAACCGATGCCCGCCGGCGTCGAGTTCGTGCCCTACGGCGACCTCGACGCCCTCGAGGCCGCGGTGGACGAGAACACCGCCGCCGTCTTCCTCGAACCGATCATGGGCGAATCCGGCGTCGTCGTCCCGCCCGAGGGTTATCTCGCCGGCGCGCGTCGCATCACCACCGAACGCGGCGCCCTGCTCGTGCTCGACGAAGTCCAGACCGGTATCGCCCGCACCGGTACCTTCTTCGCCCACCAGGCAGCGGGCATCACCCCCGATGTGATGACCCTCGCCAAGGGCCTCGGCGGCGGACTGCCCATCGGTGCGGTCCTCGCCACCGGTCCGGCCGCCGAGCTGTTCCGGCCCGGCAAGCACGGCACCACCTTCGGTGGCAACCCGGTGTGCGCCGCGGCCGCCCTCGCGGTGCTGCGCACGATCGACGAGCAGAACCTGCTCGACCACGTGAACACCGTCGGGAAGACCCTCGCCGCCGGCATCGAGGAACTCGGGCACCCGCTCGTCTCGCACGTGCGCGGCTCCGGGCTGCTCCTCGGTGTCGTCCTCACCGCCGCGAAGGCGCCGGCCGTCGAGACCGCCGCCCGCGAGGCCGGTTTCCTCGTCAACGCCGCCGCACCGGACGTGATCCGCCTCGCGCCCCCGCTGATCCTCACCGAACAGCAGGCCGAGAGCTTCGTGACGGCGCTGCCCGCCGTCCTCGACACCGCCGACCGGGAAGGGAACTGACGACCCGTGCTCCGCCATTTCCTGCGCGACGACGACCTCACCCCGGCCGAACAGACCGAGGTGCTCGAACTCGCCACCGAACTGAAGAAGGCGCCGCTGTCCCGCCGCCCCCTCGAAGGGCCCCTCAGCGTCGCCGTGCTGTTCGACAAGACCTCCACCCGCACCCGCTTCTCCTTCGACGCCGGCATCGCCCAACTCGGCGGGCACGCCGTCGTCGTCGACACCGGCTCCACCCAGATCGGGAAGGGTGAGACCCTCGAGGACACCGCCCGGATGTTCTCCCGGTTCACCGAAGCGGTCGTGTGGCGCACCTACGGCCAGGACCGCATCGAGACGCTCGCCGAGCACTCGACCGTGCCCGTCGTCAACGCGCTCACCGACACTTTCCACCCCTGCCAGGTCCTCGCCGACCTGCAGACCATCCGCGAGAACAAGGGCGCCACCGCGGGCCTGCGGATGACCTACTTCGGCGACGGCGCCAACAACATGGCGCACTCGCTGATGCTCGGCGGCGTCACCGCCGGCATGCACGTGACCATCGCGTCCCCGGCCGGGTTCACCCCCGACTCGCAGGTCGTCGACGCGAGCCGCGCACGGGCAGAGGAGACCGGCGGCAGCGTCACCGTCACCGACGACCCGCGTACCGGAGCCAGCGGCGCCGATGTGCTCGTCACCGACACCTGGGTGTCGATGGGGCAGGAGGACGACGGCAAGGATCGCGAGGCACCCTTCCGGCCGTTCCAGCTGAACGACGACCTCGTCTCCCTTGCCGACACCGACGCGATCGTGCTGCACTGCCTGCCGGCCTACCGCGGCAAGGAGATCACCGCCGAGGTCATCGACGGACCGCGGTCTGTGGTGTGGGACGAAGCCGAGAACCGCCTCCACGCACAGAAGGCCCTGCTGGTGTGGCTGCTCGAGCAGAGCCGGAGCTGACCGTGAGCACCGCGGCGAACCATGCGGACAGTGCGGCGACCGCGCCGACGCGCGCGGCGCGGCAGGCCCGCATAGTCGCACTGCTCGCCGCGCACCCGGTGCGCAGCCACACCGAACTCGCCGCACTCCTCGCCGAGGACAGCATCGAGGTGTCCACCGCCACCCTGTCCCGCGACCTCGAGGAACTCGGCGCCGTCAAGCTCCGCGCGGCCGATGGGGGCGCCGGGGTGTACGTCGTCCCGGAGGACGGCAGCCCTGTGCGCGGCGTGACCGGAGGCACCGACCGCCTGTCCCGGTTGCTCGGCGAACTGCTGGTGTCCACCGACTCCAGCGGCAACATCGCCGTGCTGCGCACCCCGCCGGGGGCGGCGCACTATCTGGCCAGTGCACTCGATCGGGCATCATTACCCGAGGTGGTCGGAACGATCGCCGGCGACGACACCATCGCGGTCATCGCCCGCGAACCGACGACGGGAGCCGAACTGGCCGCGAAAATCGAATCACTCGCCTGACCTACCACTCATAGACGCACGTCGAAATACGAAGGAGCACAAAGACAATGGCCGAACGCGTCGTACTCGCCTATTCGGGCGGGCTGGACACCTCCGTCGCCATCAGCTGGATCGGTAAGGAGACCGGCAAGGAGGTCGTCGCCGTGGCCATCGACCTCGGCCAGGGTGGCGAGGACATGGAGGTCGTGCGTCAGCGCGCCCTCGACTGCGGTGCCGTCGAATCGATCGTCGTCGACGCCAAGGACGAGTTCGCCAACGAGTACTGCCTGCCCACCGTCCAGGCCAACGCGCTCTACATGGATCGCTACCCGCTCGTCTCGGCCATCAGCCGCCCGCTGATCGTCAAGCACATCGTGCAGGCCGCCCGCGAGCACGGTGGCACCGTCGTCTCCCACGGCTGCACCGGCAAGGGCAACGATCAGGTCCGCTTCGAGGTCGGCTTCGGCGCCCTCGCACCCGACCTCCAGGTCATCGCACCGGTCCGCGACTACGCCTGGACCCGTGAGAAGGCCATCGCCTTCGCCGAGGAGAACGGCCTGCCCATCAACGTCACCAAGCGTTCGCCGTTCTCCATCGACCAGAACGTCTGGGGCCGCGCCGTCGAGACCGGCTTCCTCGAGGACCTGTGGAACGCCCCCACCAAGGACGTCTACGACTACACCGAGGACCCCACCGCCCACTGGCAGGCCCCCGACGAGCTGATCATCAGCTTCGAGGCCGGTCGCCCCGTCGCGATCGACGGCAAGCACGTCACCGTCCTCGAGGCCATCCAGGAACTCAACCGTCGCGCCGGCGCTCAGGGTGTGGGCCGCCTCGACATGGTCGAGGACCGCCTCGTCGGCATCAAGAGCCGCGAGATCTACGAGGCCCCCGGCGCCATCGCCCTCATCACCGCGCACCAGGAACTCGAGCACGTCACCCTCGAGCGCGAACTCGGCCGTTACAAGCGTCGCGTCGAGGAGCGCTGGAGCGAGCTGGTGTACGACGGCCTGTGGTACTCGCCGCTGAAGACCGCCCTCGACGCCTTCATCAAGAACACTCAGGAGCGCGTCACCGGCGACATCCGCATGGTGCTCCACGGCGGACACATCACCGTCAACGGCCGTCGCAGCCCCGAGTCGCTGTACGACTTCAACCTCGCCACCTACGACGAGGGTGACAGCTTCGACCAGTCCAACGCCAAGGGCTTCGTGCAGATCCACGGCCTGTCGTCGAAGGTCGCCGCGAAGCGCGATCTGGGCCTGTAGTCATGACGGCTCACGGCACCAACGAAGGTGCCCTGTGGGGCGGCCGGTTCGCATCCGGACCGGCCGCCGCCATGGCGGCGCTGAGCAAGTCCACGCACTTCGACTGGGCGCTCGCCCCGTACGACGTGCGCGCCTCCCAGGCCCACGCCAAGGTTCTGCACCGTGCCGGACTCCTCACCGACGACGACCTCGCCACGATGCTCGACGGCCTCGACCGGCTCGCCGCCGATGTGGCCTCCGGTGCGTTCGGCCCCGCCGAGTCCGACGAGGACGTGCACGGCGCGCTCGAACGGGGACTCATCGAACGGGTCGGCCCCGAGGTCGGCGGCCGGCTCCGCGCGGGCCGCTCCCGCAACGACCAGGTCGCGACGCTGTTCCGCATGTGGCTGCGCGACAGCGCGCGGCGCATCGCCGACGGTGTCCTCGATGTGGTCGATGCGATCGCCGACCAGGCCGCGGCGCACCCCGATGCCGTCATGCCGGGCAAGACGCACCTGCAGGCGGCGCAGCCCGTGCTGCTCGCGCACCACCTGCTCGCCCATGCGCATCCGTTGCTGCGCGACGTCGACCGGTTACGCGACTTCGACAAGCGCGCGGCGGTCTCGCCGTATGGGTCGGGAGCGCTCGCCGGATCGTCGCTCGGTCTCGACCCCGACGCGATTGCGGCCGACCTGGGCTTCGACTCGGCGGCGGACAACTCGATCGACGCCACCAGCTCCCGCGACTTCGCTGCAGAAGCGGCGTTCGTGTTCGCGCAGATCGCCGTCGACCTCTCCCGCATGGCGGAGGAGATCATCCTGTGGAGCACCCCCGAGTTCGGGTACGTCACCCTCGCGGACGAATGGTCGACCGGGTCGTCGATCATGCCGCAGAAGAAGAACCCGGACGTCTCCGAGCTCACCCGCGGTAAGGCCGGTCGCCTCATCGGCAACCTCACCGGTCTGCTGGCCACGCTCAAAGCGCAGCCGTTGGCCTACAACCGCGACCTGCAGGAGGACAAGGAGCCGGTCTTCGACTCCGTCGCTCAGCTCGAGCTGCTGCTCCCGGCGATCGCAGGGCTCGTCTCGACGCTGACCTTCCACACCGAGCGCATGGCCGAGCTCGCACCCGCCGGATTCACCCTCGCGACCGACATCGCCGAGTGGATGGTCCGCCAGGGTGTGCCGTTCCGCGTCGCCCACGAGGCGGCCGGGGCGTGCGTGCGGGTCGCCGAAGGCCGCGGAGCCGGCCTCGAGGACCTCACAGACGAGGAGTTGGCCGGTGTAGATCCGGCACTGACCCCGCAGGTGCGGGAAGTGCTCACCGTCGAAGGCTCCATCGCCTCGCGCGACGCTCGCGGCGGCACCGCGGGCGTGCGGGTGGCCGAGCAACTCGGCCGCGTGCGCGACGCCGCGGCACAACTGCGCGACCGGGTTCGCGACTGACACGCCTGCCGTCCCGGGCACACCCCGAGTTGCCCGGGACGGTGAGGGCCGTGTGGCAGGCTGGCACATACTCTCGGCATGCAGCGGGTACCGGTGTAGAACCGCAGGTGCCGGGGACCGGTGCGGATACATCGTCGAGAAGGGGAACGGACCGTGGGACTGGACGCCGATGTAGTGACCGAGTCGGTGCGACGGCTCGTCGCCACTGCCCAGAACGGTCTCGAAGTCCTGCGCTTCGGTGGCCTCGAACCCGGCCGGTCGTCGTCGCCCTATCAGGTCGTCGAGCGCACCTCCATGTACCGGCTCCGCCGGTACTTCCCCGAATCCGACACCGCCTCCACGGGCATCCCCGTCGTTCTCGTACCACCGATGATGGTGTCCGCCGAGGTGTACGACGTCACCCGTGACGCCGGCGCCGTCGGCAGCCTCCACGAAGCGGGTCTCGATCCGTGGGTCGTGGACTTCGGATCGCCCGACCAGGAGGAGGGCGGCTGGAAGCGCACCCTCACCGATCACATCCTCGCCCTCGACGAGGTCGTCGACTGCGTCCGTGCCTACACCGGTCGCGACGTGCATCTCGGCGGATACTCGCAGGGTGGCATGTTCTGCTATCAGGTCGCGGCCTATCGGCGCAGCCGCGGCATCGCGAGCCTGATCACCTTCGGCAGCCCGGTCGACACCCTCGCCGCCCTGCCGTTCGGGATCCCGGAGATCGTCGCGACCCACTCCGCCGACTTCCTTGCCGACCACGTCTTCAACCGCCTCGCGATCACCGGATGGATGGCGCGCACCGGCTTCCAGCTGCTCGATCCGGTCAAGACGCTGCGATCGCGCATCGACTTCCTGCTCCAGCTCCACGACCGGGAGGCGCTGTTGCCGCGCGAGCCGCAGCGCCGATTCCTCGACACCGAGGGATGGGTGGCGTGGTCCGGTCCCGCCGTCGCGGAGGTACTGCGCCAGTTCATCGCCCACAACCGCATGGTCAGCGGTGGGTTCGTCATCAATGACCGGGCCGTGAGCCTCGCCGAGATCACCTGTCCCGTCCTCGCAGTCGTCGGCGAGGTCGACGACATCGGGCAACCGCTCGCCGTGCGCGGCATCCGCAAGGCCGCACCCCGCGCGGAGGTCTACGAATACACCTTGCGCGCAGGTCATTTCGGACTCGTCGTGGGCAGTGTCGCCGGCCAGCAGACGTGGCCGTCGGTCGGGGAATGGGTGCAGTGGCGCGAGGGCGTCGGGGACCGGCCCGTCGGCATCGCGCCGATGGCGGTGCCGAACCCCACCGACGAGGGCACGGGCGTCTCGGTCGCATCCCGCATCACGCACACGGCCGCAACGCTCGCCGACGTCGGGACCGATCTCGGCAAGGGGCTCGCGGGGATCGCGGTCGGTGCCGTCCGCGGCGCACGCGATCTCACCGGGGAGGCCGCCCGCGCCCTTCCCCGCCTCGCGCGGCTCGGGCAGATCCAGCCGCGCACCCGCATCTCCGTCGGCGGTCTGCTCGCCGAGATCGGCCGCAAGTCGCCGAAGCGGGAGTGCTTCATCTTCGAGGACCGGGTCTACACCTTCGAGGCCGTCAACCGGCGGATCGACAACGTCGTCCTCGGGCTCGCCGACAACGGCATCCGTCCCGCGATGCACGTCGGCATCCTCATGGACGTGCGCCCCAGCGCAATGGCGGCGGTCGCGGCGATCTCCCGCCTCGGCGCCGTCTCCGCCCTCATCCCCCCGGGACCGGACATCGCCGAGGCCGTGCGACTGGGCGGTGTCGAAAAGATCGTCGCCGATCCCGAGAACCTCGACGCGGCCGTCGCGACCGGTCTTCCCGTGCTGGTCCTCGGCGGCGGCGACGTCCGCGACCTCGACGTCGAGCCCGGCGCCGACGTCGTCGATCTCGAACGACTCGACATCTCCTCCGTGCAATTGCCGGGCTGGTACGTCCCCGATCCCGGACTCGCGCGCGAACTCGCATTCATCCTGTTCTCCGGTGGTGGCGACACGCTCGCGGTGCGGCGGGTCACCAACTACCGGTGGGCGCTGTCGGCCTTCGGTACCGCCACCGCCGCCTCGCTCGGCCGCGGTGACACCATGTACTGCCTTGCGCCCCTGCATCATTCGTCCGGTCTGCTGGTCAGTTTCGGCGGGGCGCTCGCGGGCGGGGCGCGTATCGCACTGTCGCGCGGGTTGAATCCGTCGCTCTTCAGCGACGAAGTGCACCGCTACGGCGTCACCGTCGTCACCTATACCTGGTCGATGATGCGTGAGGTGCTCGACAGCCCGTCGCTGCACATCGACGCCATCCATCCCATCCGGTTGTTCATCGGTTCCGGCATGCCACCGGGCCTGTGGCGCCGCACCCTCGACCGGTTTGAGCCCGCCCGGGTTCTCGAGTTCTACGCGTCGACCGAGGGCGACGTCGTGCTCGCGAACGTCTCCGGTTCGAAGATCGGCTCGAAGGGCCGGCCGTTGCCCGGTAGCGCCGATGTGCGCCTCGCTGCCTACGACGCCGGCGTCGGCCGACTCGTGGAGGACGAACGCGGCTTCGTGCGGGAGGCGCAGGTCGGCGAGGTCGGACTGCTGCTCGGCAGACCCGGTCCCGCAGCCTCGGCAATCACCGGTGTGATGCGCGGCGTGTTCGAACCGGGCGACGTGTGGGTGCCCACCGACAACCTGTTCCGACGCGACGACGACGGCGACTACTGGTTGCTCGACAGTCGGGGGACGGTGATTCCCACCTTCCACGGCCCGGTTTTCACCCAGAGCGTGGCGGACGTGCTCGAAGCGATCCCGCGTGTCGATCTCGCCGTCGCCTATGGCATCTCGGTGGGAGGTCGCGACATCGCAGTGGCCGGCTGCTCGCTGCGGGGCAACCGTGCACCGACGGCCGCGGAGATCACTGCGGCGTTCGACTCGGTCCCGGCCGACGAGCGACCCGATCTCGTGCACGTCGTGCCCGACATCCCGTTGGGCCCGTCCTATCGCCCGTCCGCCGATCGTCTGCGCGAACAGGGATTGCCCGTGCCCACCGTCCGTACCTGGTACCTGAACCCCGACACCGGGACGTACAAGCGGTTCACCAAGGCCGTGGCCACGGCGTGGAAGGCGGGCACGGCCGGTTCGCCCGCCGGGGCGCGGTAGCCTGGGTCCGGTTCGGTTCCGCCCTTCGAAAGGACATCCGTGGCTGTCGATCCCACGTTGCTGAGCATTCTGGCCTGTCCGGAGGACAAGGGGCCGTTGCTTCTCGTCGACGACGCCGTCCTGTACAACCCGCGACTGCGGCGGGCGTATCCGATCGAGAGCGGTATTCCCGTCCTCCTCGTCGACGAGGCGCGCGAGGTCAGCGACGCCGAGCACGAGGACTTCACCGCGCGCGGTGTCGCCGGATGGAGCACCGACTGAGCCGCAATCATCGATCCGTCCGCGGCGAACTCGAAAGACTCGATCCGGTCGAGGCTGCCGAAGCGCTGCTCGGAGCAACCATCCGAGTGGGGGAGACCGCCGTCCTGCTGACGGAGGTCGAGGCCTACGGCGGCCCCGAGGACGGACCGTGGCCGGACCCGGCCGCGCACTCGTACCGCGGACCGACCCCGCGCAATTCGGTCATGTTCGGACCAGCGGGACATCTGTACGTTTACCGCAGTTACGGACTGCACTTCTGCGCGAACGTCTCCCTCGGTCCCGACGGCACCGCCGCGGCGGTGCTGTTGCGCGGTGGTGAGGTGATCGCGGGGGAGCAGGCCGTCCGTTCCCGGCGCACGTCCGGCACGCCGTTCGCGAACCTTGCGCGCGGTCCGGGCAATCTCGCTGCTGCGCTCGGTCTCGATCTGGCCGACAACGGCATCGACGTGGATGGTTCCGACGCTCGGGTGCGGGTGGAACTCCCGGCCGAACCGCTGGTCGGGGAGGCCGCGCGGGGGCCGCGGGTGGGGATCAGCGTGGCGGCCGACAGACCGTGGCGGTTGTGGGTTCCCGGGGCGATCGGGGTCTCCGCGTACCGGCGCAGCCCACGCGCGCCCGCTGCGCCTCGAGCGTGATGGGATGATCGAACGGTGACTGAGCACATTCTCGACGAACTGACCTGGCGCGGGCTCATCGCGCAATCGACCGATCTCGACGCACTTCGAGGCGAACTCGACAAGGGTCCGATCACCCTCTATGCCGGTTTCGATCCGACCGGCCCGAGCCTGCACGCCGGTCACCTCGTTCCGCTCCTCGCACTCAAGCGTTTCCAGCGCGCCGGCCATCGGCCCATCGTTCTCGCAGGTGGCGCGACCGGCATGATCGGTGACCCGCGGGACGTGGGGGAGCGCACCATGAACTCCGCCGACACCGTCGCCGAATGGGCAGGGCGGATCCGTGGGCAGCTCGAGCGGTTCGTCGACTTCGACGACTCCCCGACGGGAGCCGTGGTCGTGAACAACCTCGACTGGACCAGCAAGCTGTCCGCGATCGACTTCCTGCGCGACATCGGGAAGCACTTCTCGATCAACGTGATGCTCGCCCGCGACACCGTCAAGCGCCGCCTCGAAGGTGACGGCATCTCGTACACCGAGTTCAGCTACATGCTCCTGCAGGCCAACGACTACGTGCAGCTCCGCCGCGAGTACGGATGTGCGCTTCAGGTCGGCGGTTCCGATCAGTGGGGCAATATCATCGCCGGCGTCGAGCTCAACCGCCGTACCGACGGCGAGAGTGTGCACGCCTTGACCGTCCCGCTCGTGACCTCGTCCGACGGCAAGAAGTTCGGCAAGTCCACCGGTGGTGGCAGCTTGTGGCTCGACCCGGAGATGACGAGCCCGTACGCCTGGTACCAGTACTTCGTCAACGCTGCCGACGCCGACGTCATGAAGTACCTGCGCTGGTTCACCTTTCTCGACAAGGACGAACTCGCCGAACTCGAGACCGCCACCACGGAGCGTCCGCACGCACGGGAGGCCCAGAAGCGACTCGCTGCCGAGATGACCACGCTCGTGCACGGAGCGCACAACACCGCAGCGGTCGAGTTGGCCAGCCGCGCCCTCTTCGGGCGAGGCGAGCTGGGCGAGCTGGACGAGCCCACGCTCGCGGCCGCCCTGACCGAGGCGTCCGTGACGGAGCTCCGCGCCGGCGAGCCGGACACGATCATCGACCTGCTCGTCGCGTCGGGGCTGTGCGAGAGCAAGGGAGCTGCGCGTCGCACCATCAAGGAAGGCGGCGCGTCGGTCAACAACGTCCGTATCGCCTCGGAGGAGTGGACCCCGCGCGACGGAGAGCTGCTGCACGGACGCTGGCTCGTCCTGCGTCGGGGCAAGCGGAACTTCGCCGGTGTGCGAGTCGTCCGCGACTGAGGCCTTTGCCGACGCTGGCGAGCCCCTGACCAGTGGATTTGACGGCGCGTTAGCGTCGGCGTAACTTAGTCGTCGTTCGAGCGACACCGAACAGCCCGCCGGACCGAGAGGTTCGGAAACAGGCATGTTCGATGTCGCATCGATCGGCTCTCACAGAAGAGAACGGGAAAGCAGCGATTTGCGTCCCTGAAATCGGACGTGATAGCTTAGAACGGTTGCCTCGGAGCGAGCCGGACAGGTGTCCGGTAACGTGATGATGTGTGCGTGTTCTTTGAGAACTCAACAGTGTGCCGATGAATGTCAGTGCCAAATAATATTTGGTGCGGCCACTTCACTTTTGTGGGTGGTTGTTGCTGGACATCGCATTCTTCCGTCTGCGGTGGTCCAGTGTTTGAGCTAGTTTGAGTTTTTTTGCTAGTGATTTGACTCTTTTGTCTTTGACTGATTGCCCCTTTTTTGGGGGTGATTGTGAGTCTTCAACGGAGAGTTTGATCCTGGCTCAGG